>NZ_JAOTRZ010000144.1 GCF_030247655.1 Trichlorobacter sp.
AACTAGTGCTGCACGGGTGTCGTCACTGACAGAGATTACAATGAGGGGGTGATCAAGCAGGGGCATCAAATTTGTCCTTGGCTGATTTTTCAATTTTGAAACAATAAAGAAAAATATCTGAAACATCAATTTAATTAGCAACTATGCAACAGCCCTTTAACATGCCGGAGTGCTGGAGCTTTCTTTCTGATTGGTGTACTGTAACCGCCATGAACCTACATCTTATTACCCTACATGCCATGCCCTCAGCCCAGGCGGTACCGCTTGCCGCTGCTTTTATCAAGGCCTATCTGGACCAGGCACCTGCCCTGCAAGGAAAGGTCTCGGTTACCACTGCCGAGTTCTACTGCGGTACGCCGTTGGAACAGTTGGTGGCTTCAATTCGTGACCACAAGCCTGACATCGTTGGTCTGCCGGTCTATGTCTGGAATCACCATGAGTGTTGTAAACTGATTACGCTGCTTCGCCAGCAGTTTCCTGAGCTGCTGTTGATTGCCGGTGGTCCTGAGGCAACTGCTGACCCGGCCAGACTTTTAGCTGAGGCCCCATTTGACCTGCTGGTGGTGGGAGAGGGAGAGCTGACCGCTGCCGAGCTGCTGGAACGCCGCCTGACCGGAGCTCCACTACAGGGATTACCCGGAACTGCCCAACTGATTGATGGAGCGCTACAGGTTACTCCCCGTCCGCAGGTTGAAGACCTTGCCATCCTGCCTTCTCCCTACCTGGCCGGACTGCTGGACATGCATATTGCCAACGGCATGGTCTGGCAGCTCTCCCGGGGCTGTCCCTATGCCTGCGAGTTCTGCTACGACGGCATGGGTGACCGTAAGGTGCGGCGCTATCCGCTGGATCGGATGGAACAGGAACTGGCCTATCTGGTCAGTCGCGGCGCCTCCCAGATCTTTGCCCTGGATTCCACCTTCAACACCGACAAGAAGCGGGCCAAGCACCTCTTGCGTTTGATTGCTGAGACTGCCCCGGATGTTCATTTTCACTTTGAGGTGCGTCACGAACTGCTGGACAAGGAACAGGCCCAGCTGTTTGCCGGGCTGACCTGCTCAGTCCAGATCGGCCTGCAGAGCGCCGATCCGGCAGTGGCCGGCGGGGTGGGCAGAACATTCAATCGCGACGAGTTCACTGCCAAAGTGATGCTCTTGAACGACTCCGGCGCCACCTTTGGCTTTGACCTGATCTACGGCCTGCCTGATGATTCTTTTGATAAATTCCGCGAAGGGCTCAACTTTGCCCTCTCGCTCTACCCTAACCACCTGGATATCTTTCCGCTGGCCGTACTGCCCGGCACCAAGGTGGCCAACAAGGCAACATCCATCGGCATGAAGCACCTGCCAGATCCACCCTACACCCTGCTGGAGTCAGCCAGTTTTCCGCTGGCCGATATGGCCAGGGCGCGACAACTGGGCGCCGCCAGCGACATCTTCTATTCTCGCGGCAAGGCCGTGGCCTGGTTTAACGGCGTGGCACGGGGGATTAAGCTCAAACCGGTGGAACTGCTGGAGCGGTTTGGTAGCTGGCTGCAGGGACAGAACGACAGGATGCCGGACGAGGCAGAACTGGAAGACGAGCAGATCTGGCAGCTGCAACGGCAATTTCTGACCAGCCTTTTTGATGAGCGCAAGGCCCAGAAATTGCTGCCTGCTGCCCTGGATTGTGTGGACTACCACTATGCCTACGGTGTGGCCCTGATGGCGGTGCCGCCGATCCCGCCGGATGATGATCAGCTGCTACAGCTTGATTTGCTGAAGATGAGGCTGGTGCGGGCTTCCTCGCTTACCCTGTCGCCGTTCAGCTATGAGATCCTCGATATCCTGGAAAGTGGTGAGCCTGATCTGGCCTGGATCAGCAAACAGCTGAAACAGACCGGTTCCTGGGCTGCCATCTACCCGGCCCATGGCGAGGTCTGTACAGAATCGCTGATCAAGCCGTACTACCGGCTGTTGGAAGAGCTGGACGGCACACGCACTGCCAGCACCATTGCCAAGCAGCTGCGGATTCCGGCTGCCGATGCCCTGGAGTTCCTGCAGTTTGCCATGGCTGAGGGGATGGTGAGCGATCTGGAAGAGGAAGCGGCATGAATAAGAAAAAAAACCAGAAAACTATTTCAATTACAGCGTCCTCTACTGCGCAATACTTGACTTTTGTGGCAGCTACAGGCGAAGCCTCACAAAGTATCGAGATGCGGTATCAGGACGAAAACATCTGGCTGACGCAGAAGATGATGGCTGCGCTTTACGATGTGACCGTGCCCGCCATTAATCAGCACCTTAAACGTATTTTTGAGGATGTGGAGCTGTCGCCTGATTCAGTTGTTAAGGAATACTTAATAACTGCCGCAGACGGTAAGAACTACCGCGCCAAACCCCTCCTAAAATAGGAGGGGAGCTTAAAATCAAGCCATTGCGAAGGCTTGCCATGAAAATTAGGAGTGTAGGTTCGGATTTTTATGGTGACACATTATCCATTTTGGCTTTGTTTCTCTTTGCTGGAGTGGATGCTGTAATAACGGTTTTGCCAAAAGTGAGCTGAATAAATGTTCCATTTGGGAGGTTGAGCGACTCATGATTTATGATAGGCACGGTATATGACAGAATCATTTAAGTACATTGAACATCATGCAACGTCTGTTGACGACATAGTCGCGGTCGTGAAGAGGGTCCATCTCACATATAACAACAAGCGCACGCCTATGATCAGAGGCGAGGACTCGGTGGAGTTTGTTCCAACACCTGGCATTTTTCGCCCTCATTTTAACCCTGCTCTTGAACAACAGCTTTTTTTGTCGTTCCTGCGACATGTGCCAGCTTACTCAAGCGTCGACATCACAAACGCATGGCTCGTGCTATCATTGGCACAGCATCATGGAGTACCTACACGCTTATTGGATTGGGCAACCAATCCCTTGGTGGCAACCTACTTCGCTGTTGAGAAGTCAGCTGCTTGTGATGCGGCAATCTGGGCTGTGTGGGGTCTCCAGTGCGAGGATCATTTGCCTGCGTCACCGTTCGAAATCACCCGACCAATGCAGGTGACGCCGGTCGTAGTCAGCCCTCGTATGCAGGTTCAATCCTCTATCTTTACCGTGCATCCGGATGGCAGTGACTTCCGCACACATTTAGCGACGGACGATTCTGTGTTGAAGATCATCATTCCTGCTGGTCTGCGCAATGGGCTAAGGCAGCAGTTGGAGTTCCTTGGCATCACTCGCGCATCGCTGTTTCCAGACCTCGATGGACTCGGTACGTGGTTGCGGTATCGGGCGCAAGACATCGAGTGAGGTGGGACGCCTAATCACGGAGATCACCTGACCAAAAGGCAGTCAGGTGATCTCCCAAGCCGTTGGAAAGGAAAAGTAATGGCTCTAAGATTCCGAAAATCATTTAAGCTTGCTCCCGGAATAAGAATGAATTTAAGCGGGAGTGGCCTCAGCTACAGCATTGGTGGCCGTGGTGCATCTGTAACCGTTGGGAAGCGCGGCGCCTATTTAAATGCTGGTATCCCAGGAACCGGACTCTATACACGCCAGAAAATAAGTGGTTCATCAAGCCAAAGTTCCCGGTCTTCCGGTAGGGTTACTACTTCGGTGAGCATTACCGTTGGTATTAAGGACGATGGAACAATCTTCTTCAACGATGAATACGGCAATCCGTTGAGCGAAAAAGTTGTTGTCGCTGCCAAACGACAACAAGGTGATGTGATCAAAAATCTGATCCAGCAGAAATGCGATGAAATCAATGTACAAATAGAAGCTCTTGCAGAAATTCACCACTACACACCTGCCCCACACGAAAAGCCTGTCTTTGTTCCTGAAGAATTTGCCGAATTGCAACCGCGGAAAAGGCCACCAATAAAATTAGGTTTTTTTGCCTCACTCTTCAAAAGTAAGCGAGAACGAAACGAGCAGGAAAACTTCAAGAGGCAGCAAGAGGATAATGAACTATTGAAACAATGGCAGGAACAGAAATCCGCATTCGAACAGGAACAGCAGAAACGTAGACAATTCATCGAGAAGGATATCTATACCAGCGTTACTGCAAAAGAAGCCTTTCTCGAAGAAAGCCTCCAGGAAATTGTTTGGCCAAAGGAAACTTTGCTGTCCACTGAAATGCTGGACAACGGTAAGCGGATATTTATAGACGTCGACTTACCTGAAATAGAAGACATGCCAAATAAGACAGCTTCCGCACCTCAGCGCGGATACAAGCTATCGGTAAAGGACATGTCACCAGTACAGGTGCAACGGCTCTACATGTCCCATGTCCATGGCATCGGATTCAGAATCATTGGAGAAACCTTCAGCGCAATTCAGGAAGCAAACGAAGTGGTTTTGTCCGCCTATTCTCAGCGTACAAACACCTCAACCGGAAAGATAACTGATGAGTATCTGTATTCAGTGAGTGTTTCCAGAGACAAATGGTCGAATATCAATTTTTGCAATCTGGTGAATCTTGATGTAGTCGAGGCATTAACTCAGTTTGAATTACGTAGAGACATGACAAAAACCGGAGTTTTTAGATCAATTCAACCTTTTGAGGTGAATTCATAAAATCGTAGAGAGCAGGCTAGGTATGTCCCAACCAGACCTTTGACCCGCAGGAGGGCTAATGAGTTTTTTCAGCAAACTATTCCGAAAAGAGAACCCATCTTTGTGTAAGGTCAACGGTGAACCGAAGACGAGCGGCGAGCTAATTACGGAACTCACTGACGGAGCAAATCTAGTTGATGGGAGGCAGACTTGGGAGCTCGCTGATGAGAAAAAGTATGACATCGAGTACATGATGAAGTGCTGTGATGCAGAGTTAAAGACGATGGAAGTCGCCGGTCTGATTGCGGCACCGTACTATTTCGAGCGTGTAGCGGTCCTTTCCCGGAAAGCAAAAAACTACCACCAGGAGCTTCATTACTGTGAGACTTACATTCGGTTGGTCGAGAACTACTACGCCATGCACGGCACGGAGGGTATAGCTGATGTGAGAAAAGGCCCAAGGTTTCAAGCGATTGTCGCTCGCCTTCCAAAAGCAAGAGAGTTACTGGTCAAGTCTGAGCAAGTCACCTAACCCTGTGTTCAAGCGGGACGCCACTTACTTCAATTTGGGGAGACAATAACGGGACAGGCACCAATTTGCTGGTTTCCTCTTTAACTAGATGCTATCCAGAAGCCGGTCTAACCTTGGTACTGCTTGGCAACTATCGCTACACCTTCTCAGCCGCCAAAAAAGGAAAACGCCCCGACATACGTCTAGAGCTGGACGGCCGCAAAGGAAATACAGGGACACCATACGAAAGGAAATACAGGGACACCATACGTATTAATACGGTTCGAGGCGTGGAATTGGTAAGGCGTCCCTGTATTTCGAATCACCCGAAGTCCCAACCAGCCGGTTGCACGCCGCCCCGCCCTGAGAAACCGGGCGAAGCGGGTGAACCGGACACCCCGTTATACAACCCTAATTTTGGAGTCGTCCCCGTGATGTCAGATTGTAACCGTAAGCCAGCATCGTGCTGCTGATCTTTCCCCCCATTGCCAAAGCTTGTGAACCACCGGCCGGAATAGCCCGGCTGGCAGGTGCGCTGCAGGCCCATGACATCCCCTGCAAGCTGTGGGATGCTAACCTGGAAGGGCAGCTCTGGTTGCTGGATCAGCAGCCAGAGGCCAACGACACCTGGACAACCCGCGCCTGGCGCAGCAGGCATAAACACCTGCAGGAACTGCGTGAACCGGCTACCTACGCCAATTCATCCCGCTATACCACCGCGGTTAATGATCTGAACCGCCTGTTACTGATGGCAGCCAAGCCGCTGCAGGCAGAGGTTGGTCTGGCAGATTTCCGTCACGAGACACTCAGCCCGGTGCGCAGCCAGGATCTGCTGCAGGCCGCTGCCAGACCTGAGCTGAATCCGTTCTTCCCCTTCTTTCAACAACGCCTGCCAGAGCTGCTGGGCGGCATTACCACCGTCGGTATCTCGCTCTGTTTTCTCAGTCAGGCCCTCTGCACCTTCAGTCTAATCGGCCTGATCCGGCAGCAGTATCCACAGGTGAAGATCGTGCTGGGTGGCGGTCTGGTTACCACCTGGCTTTCACGACCGGACTGGCACAACCCGTTTGGGGGGCTGGTCGATCATTTGATCGGTGGTGAAGGAGAGCTGCCGCTGCTGGAACTGCTGGGGGCTCAGTCGCCGTACCAACAGGCTCCGCCGGATTACAGCCAGCTGCCGCTAGCGGCGTATCTCTCACCCGGTCTGATCCTGCCCTATAGTACTGCCAGCGGCTGCTGGTGGAACCGCTGTTCCTTCTGTCCGGAGCGGGCCGAGGGGAGTCGCTATCATCCGTTGCCGATCCCGCTGGTGCTGGCTGAACTGCAGCAGCTGGTGCAGCAGTACCGGCCACGTCTGCTGCATCTGCTGGATAATGCCCTGGCGCCTGCTCTGCTGCAGGGGCTGATCAAACAGCCGCCCGGAGTGCCCTGGTACGGCTTTGTCAGGTTTGAAAAGCAGCTGGCTGATCCACAGTTCTGTCATGCTCTGAGGCAATCAGGCTGTGTGATGCTGAAGCTGGGGATTGAGTCCGGTGATCAGCAGGTGCTGGATCGTCTGCACAAGGGGATAGAGCTGGGGATGGCGGGCCGGATTCTGGAGAACCTGCGGGCAGCCGGTATCGCGGTCTATGGCTACCTGCTGTTCGGCACACCGGCTGAAGATCAGGCTGCTGCCCGCCGTACCCTGGCCTTTGTGCAGCAGCATCATACTGCAATTACCTTTCTGAACCTGGCGATCTTCAATATGCCGCTGTTTGGCGATGAGGTGCCGGAATACGAGACGGAACTGTTCTACGAAGGTGATTTGTCTCTTTATACAGGATTTACCCATCCCAACGGCTGGGGCAGGGGAGCGGTGCGGCGTTTCCTGCGCCAGGAGTTCAGCCGTCCCCCTGAAATTGCGTCGATCATCCGGCGTGATCCAGCCCAGTTTACCTCCAATCATGCCGCGCTGTTCTGTTGAACGTATCGGTCGTAATCCCCATAAAACTTGTCGTGCAACTTGTAATTCGCATAAGTTACCTTATTATCTTTTCATGTCAGCCATCACTTTGGAAAGGGCTCGCTCATGCCTGAATTTAAACTTGGAGAGCTGTTGATTCAGAATAAGCTGATTAGCAAAGAACAGTTTGATCAGGCCCTGGAGATGCAGCAGCTTACTCCCCAACAGCCGATCGGCCAGATTTTATGTATGCTTGGGTTTCTGAACGCCAAAGACCTCGAATATATACTCGACCACAATAAAAAACGCCGCAAGCTGGGTGATATTCTGGTTTCACAGGGGTTAATTGATGAGGAAAAACTTTATAACGCACTTAGTGTGAGCGGGGAGGAAAAAATTCCGCTTGGCAGGGCGCTGATCAGGCAGCATGTTATCGAAGAAGAGCAGG
>NZ_JAOTRZ010000145.1 GCF_030247655.1 Trichlorobacter sp.
CTCCGGGCATCGCGTACGCCGTCTTTTAGGGCAACTTCAATTCGGTTCGACATGTCAGTCCTTTATTTCTTCACAAAAATAACTTCAACGCGGCGGTTACCTTCCACATTATTCTTGGGATAGGCCGGTTCAGCAGCGCCGATTCCCAGCGCCTCAACCGTGGCCGGTTCCAGTTTGCCTTTATTCAACAATGCCTCACGGGTGAGACGGGCCATCTGGTCAGTGGCGGTGGCATCTTCGTGACGGCTGGGTTGGCCAAAACCGTGTACCCGCAGTTTAATCCGGTATTCAGGATAGGTCTTGAGTAGTTCTGCCAGTTTGGCAATCATCGTGGTGCCTGTAGGAGTCAAGGTGGTGCTTTTAGCCGTTGTCTTCAGCATCTGTGAACGGGAAAAGGTGACTGACAGACCGGCGGTGGTTGTCTTGACGATACCACCAAGTTTGCCAGCTTCTGCTTCAAATGACTTGATCCGTTTTTCTGCGGCCAACTGTTCACCGCTGGCCTGTAGCTGCGCAGTCTGTTGTTTCAGACCTTCAAGCTCCTGGGTTAGGACCGCTACCCGCTGTTCAGAAGAGGCTGTGGCCTTTTTCTGTTCATCCAAAGCCTTTAGCAACTCAGTGGTCTTCTGGTCAGAACTGGTAATGGCAGAGCCTTTGGCAGACAGTTCCGCATTTAGTGAAGCAACCTTGGCGTTCAGGCTGGTGATCTGGCTGGTCTGATCAGTGCCCTGTTTTTTCAGCATCTTAACCTGGGCCACCAGATCATCAAAGATCTTGATCTTGGCCCTGGTGGTTGCAATTTGACCATCAATCCGTAATTTTTCTTTATCCTGATCTTGCTTGCCAAGCCGGGCCAGTAGCACTGATGCCTGTAGTCTGGCAATATCAGCAAGGTAGCGAACGGTGGGCTCCGCTTTTTGATCCAGCTTGCCACTCCAGCCAAGATTCTTTTTATACTCGGCTTCTGCATTACGCAGAGAGTTCTGGGCAATCAGGATATCGTCTTTCAGCTCCGGCTGTTCTGATCCTTTTGCAAGAACCTGGGCCACTGCGCTCTGGGCCTGTTGCAGGTAGGTTGGGGCTGGTTCATCTGCTGCAGCGGCAGAGAGGGTAATGGTGGCGGATAGACAGGCAATCAGGCTGCAGGTGAGTACAACACGAATCAAACGGTTCATGGTTTCTCTCCTTTACCAGCCAGGATGGCTTCCAGGCGTTGTTTCAACTGCGCCAGTTCTTTATTGGCTGCAGTAGTCTTTTCTGCAGCAATTCGCTCGTCAGTCAGGGCCTGGGCTAACTTGACCTGAGTCGTTGCCAGTTCAGAAGCCTGGCGGGTGGCACGATCATTTCCCTGCTGCAGACCGTTTTGTGCTGCTTCAATGTTGGCTGCTGCCTGCTCAATAACTTCGGGGGCATATTTGGTTGCCGGGGTGTTGTTGAGCTTGCCAACCAGATCCCTGGCTTTTTGGTACAGGGCAGTGGTTTCCGGTTTAACTCCTCCTGCTTCATCGGCAGCGTAGCTGAAAACCGGTATCAGTGCCAACAGGGTAACTGCTGCACAGAGCTGAATTGGTTTCATGGCCTATTCCTCCCTCTACTGTGGGGTTTGCGTACCTTGTTCATGTTTCAACGTGACGGTTCTGATCGGGAATGGAATCTCAATCCCCTGTTCGCGGAATCGCCCAAGAATTTTTGAGTTAAGTTTGTCAGTGGTGGCAAACAGCTTGGCATATTCTTCAACCCAGAAAAAGAGCGACATATTTAAGGCACTATCACCAAAGGAGACAAAAAATGCCTCTGGTACCGGCTCTTGCAAGACATCCTCTGTTTCAAGGGCAAGCTGTACCAGCAGCGTCTTGACCTGTTCTGCATCGCTGCCATAGCTGACCCCCACGTTGATCCGGCCTTTGATCCGGTTGTCGGGAAAGGCCTGGTTGGTCAGTATGGTGTTGCAGAGATCCGAGTTGGGGATGATCAGTAACTGGTTATCCAGGGTCTTGATCTTGGTGGAGCGTAACCCGATGTCCTGCACATCACCGATCTGTCCACTTGCCAGCTGAATCCGGTCACCGATCCTGAATGGTCGATCAACCATCAGGGTAAAACCGGAGATGACGTGGGCCAGTGTATCCTTGGCTGCCATACCGATGGCCAGTGAGCCGATCCCCAGGGCTGTAACCAACGAGAGTATATCATAATTGAAATGCTTCAGCACCACCATCAGGGCTGCTCCGGTGATGAACAACATGGTGACTTTTTCAAGCATTGGCGCCATCTGGCGTGAGAATACGCCGTCTTCACCATCTTGCTGGCGTTCTGCATACCAGAGAAGAGTTTCATGCAGAACCCTGTAGATCAGGATGCAGACAATTACCACAATGGATACGTACAGGCCGCCTGACAACAGTCGGAAGATCTTTTCATGCAGTGGCAGAGTCCTGAAAGCGTAATAAATCCCCAAAAATGTCAGTAACAGCGAGATTGAAGGGGTAACACGCTGCAAGATCCGGTCATCAAGATCTGTTTTGGTAAATGCGGTGACTCTGCTGCCCCAACGGCTAATTGCGGAACAGACCGCTTGGGCTAGGAGCCAGAAACCGCCGAAGACGATCAGGGCCGCCAGTAACCTTTTGGCCCAGAACAGAGAGCCGATGTCGCTGCTGGATGGTACAAAAGAGGCAATAATCGCTTCCAGTAAACTAGGCACCGAAGACCCTCTTGAAGATGGTATCAACATGCTTCAGGTGATAGGAAAGATCAAAGGACTCACGGATCTTGGTTTCGCCCAGGGCCCCGACTACTTCCGGGTCAGCCAGCAGTTCGGTCTGGAAATCCTTGCCCTCTTCCCAGACCTTCATGGCGTTTTTCTGTACCAGCCGGTAAGAGTCCTCACGTGAGACGCCTGATTGGGTCAGGTCCAGCAGAATCTTCTGTGAGAAGACCAGTCCCTTCATCTGGTTCAGGTTCCGCAGCATGTTTTCAGGGTAAACCACCAGATTTCTAATTAGTCCATTCAGGCGGCGCAGTGAAAAATCCAGCGCCACGGTGGCATCCGGGCCGATGTAACGCTCAACCGAGGAGTGGGAGATATCCCGTTCATGCCAGAGGGCAACGTTTTCCAGGGCAGGGATGCACATGGAGCGAACATAGCGGGCCTGGCCGGTCAGGTTTTCCGACAGGATCGGGTTCCGCTTGTGGGGCATGGCTGAGGAACCTTTCTGGCCCTTGGTGAACTGCTCTTCCGCCTCCAGTACTTCGGTACGCTGCAGGTGACGAACCTCAATGGCGATCCGTTCAATGGAGGAGGCGATGATGGCCAGTGTGCAGAAATACTCGGCATGGCGATCACGGGGGATAACCTGGGTTGAGACCGGTTCTGGCTTCAGCCCCATTTTCTCGCAAACATACTCCTCAACAAACGGGTTGATGTTGGCAAAGGTGCCGACCGCGCCGGAGATGGCGCCGGTGGCGATCCCTTCGCGAGCAGCCCGCAGGCGGGTGCGATTGCGATCCATCTCGGCGTAGAATGAAGCCAGCTTCAGGCCAAAGGTAACCGGTTCGGCGTGGATACCGTGGGATCGTCCCATGCAGACCGTATCTTTATGTTCAAAAGCCCGCAGTTTGATCGATTCAAGTAGCATGTCAAGATCAGCCAGCAGTTCATCGGCAGCCTGCACCAGCTGTACAGACAGACAGGTGTCAAGCACGTCGGATGAGGTCATGCCCTGATGAATAAAACGCGCTTCAGGGCCGACAAACTCAGCTACCGAGGTCAGAAAGGCAATTACATCGTGCTTTACTTCTGCCTCAATGGCATCAATCCGCTCAATGTCAAAGTTACCCTTCTCGCGGATGACCGGTACGACTTCCTTGGGGATTACACCCAGTTGTGCCTGTGCCTCGCAGGCCAGGGTTTCAATTTCAAGCCAGATGCGGAAACGGTTTTCAGGTTCCCAGATTTTTGCCATGTCGGGTCTTGTGTAGCGTGGAATCATGGATGCAACACTCCTTGCGTGGAATACGGGATGATTTTCACCACAGAGGACACAGAGAACACAGAGGAAAGGCAAAAACAAAACCGATCTTAAATAGGGGTGGATCAAAAACAGCCCGGTTTGGCTTTTGTTCTCCTTGTTTTTTTCTCTGCGTCCTCAGCGGTAAATAAAAATGTCTAGATTTCAAGCATCGGACCGGCCTGATATTGCTCCCCAATCACAATCCGGGGAGCGCAACAGTTCTGGTCTCGTAAAAATGCCGTTGTTGTCTCAACCACCTTGTCCGGGTGGTTGTTCACCTCAGAGAGATGAGCCATTACCAAGGCCTCAAGGCCATCGTGGGCCAGATCGTGCAACAGTTCCAGTGATTCCTGGTTGGACAGGTGGCCATGGCGTGATTTTATCCGTTGTTTCAGGTTCCAGGGGTACGGGCCGTTCAACAGCATCTCCGGGTCATGGTTAGACTCCAGATTCAGCGCCCGGCAGCCCTTCAGCTTCTCCCGTACCAGGCGGGTAACAATCCCCAGGTCTGTGGCTGATCCTGTGCGCCCTTCATTGGATTCAAGCACAAACCCGACTGGATCACAACAATCATGGGAGATGGGAAACGGGTCAATCATAATGTCGTGAAAAGTAAACGAGTAGCCGGTTTCAAACTCTACCATGGGTGTTTTTTGCAGGTACCGTTCAGCTGCCTGGCGGGTAGCGTAGCTGATCAGAACCGGCACTTTGTAACGCCGGGCAAATGCACCGGCACTACGGATATGATCAATATGTTCATGGGTAACCAGAATAGCATGGATAGATTCCGGCTCTATTGCTGAGCTGACGAGCCGGGTCGTAATCTCTTTTAGTGAAAGTCCGGCGTCAATTAGCAGGCGAACCCCGCCCGTTTCAATAAAGAGACAGTTGCCTTTGCTGCCGCTGGCCAGTGAACAGATTTTCATCCAAAGATATATACAGGATTATCCATGCCTGTGGCAAGGCAGACGTGAAACTTGCCGGAATAGTTGGCTATCCCCGTGGGTGCAGTTCTTTGTGCAGTTGTTTCAGCCGTTCACGGGTGACATGGGTGTAGATCTGTGTCGTTGAGAGGTCGGCATGGCCCAGCATGATCTGGACACTACGCAGATCGGCTCCATTTGCCAGCAGGTGGGTGGCAAAGGAGTGTCGCAGGGTGTGGGGGGAGATGCAGGTGCGGACACCGGCCAGCAGGGCGCGTTTTTTAATGATGTTCCAGAAGGCCTGTCGGGTCATGGATTCCCCCAGTCGTGAGAGAAACAGCTCATCCTGCTGTTGTTCCGGATCCTGTTTGCTGCGGACCTGCTCCAGATACTCTGCTACCCGGTGGCAGGCGGTGGCGCCAATCGGTACCAGCCGTTCTTTGTTACCTTTGCCCAAGGTCATCAGATAGCCTACCTCCAGATTTACCTCGCGTAGCTTCAGGTTTACCAGCTCCGATACCCGCAGGCCGGTGGCATAGAGCAGTTCCAGCATGGCCCGATCACGAATATCTTCCGGGCGACTGCCCTGTGCCGCGTTTAGCAATTTTTCCACTTCAGGCATACTTAAAAAGGTTGGCAGCTTTTTGAGAGGTCGGGGGGCTTCAATAATGGCTGAAGGGTTGGTGGTGGCGTAACGCTCGATTAACAGGAAGCGATGGAACATCCTGATGGCGGAGAGCAGCCTGGCACGGCTGCGGGGGGCAAGCCCCCGCTCACGCTCCTTGCCAAGAAACTCCGCGATGTCCGCTGCCTGGATGCTGTCCGTGGTGTTGCGCTGCAGCCGCTCCAGGTGGTCAAGATAGCGCCCCAGATCAGCGGCATAGGCACTGCAGGTGTTGCCTGATAATCCTTTTTCAACAGTTAACCAGGCCAAAAACAGGTCAAGAAATCGGCTCATTGCCAGTCGTCAATGGCCCAGGCCAGGGTGGTGCGGACTTCTTCCAGCTTCTCTTCAGAGACAATCTTGTGGCCGAAGATATCCCGTACATAGAAGACGTCTGCAACCTGATCAACCTTGGTGGAGATCTTGGAAACCCCAATATAGAGCCCTAACTGGTTCAAGGTGCTGGTAATCAGGTAGAGCAGGCCCACCTTGTCATGGGCATAGATGTCAATGACGGTGTATTCGTCAGAAACTTCGTTGTCGATCTCGATCCGGGTTGGAAAGTGGCGGGCTGTTTTGGCCTGGAGTAAGGTCGGACGTTGGCGTTTATGTACCAGATCAGAAACCTGTACCGTACCATGCAGTACCTCGGCCATGTCTGTTTCCACCTTCTGCCAGCGGGTTTGGTCGGTAATGACAAATCCCTGGGCAGAGTTTACCTGCAGGATGTCAAGTATCTTGCCGTTTTTGCCGGTGAAGATCTGGGCACCCAGAATGTTGATGCCGTTGGCTGCCATGACGCCGGTTATTTTGGAAAACAGTCCATAGGTATCAAAGGTGCAGATGGTAAAGCTGGAAAAACCGCTTTCCTGTTCATGCTGGACCTGCATGACCAGATCCTTTTCGTTCAGTTGCACCAACAGCCGCAGGTGGTCTGCAATAGTCTGCAGCGGTGCCGACAGCAGGTAGCGGCTGGGCAGGGCGCGTAATTCTTCCTTGGCAGTGGCAGCAGGGATATCGTACTCCACCATCTCCCGCACCTTGCGACGGACGCTGCGGACCCGTTCAGTACCTGCTTCAAGCCTGAAATCACCCCGTTCAAGGATGTTGAATGCCTTTTCGTACAGCTCATTAAACAGCATCGCTTTCCAGGTGGTCCAGACATCGGAACCGACGGCACGTACATCGGCAATGGTCAATAAAAACAGCATCTTCAGGTTTTCGCTGGTGACCATCTGGCGGGCAAACTGCATGATCATCCGTTCGTCAGCCAGATCACGGCGCTGGGAAATATGGGCAAAGATAAGGTGGCTGCGCACCAGAAACTCCAGCCGTTCACTGTCTTCTTTTGAAAGCCCCATCCTGCGGGCGATGGTGGGAATCATGTCGGCCCCTTTGTCAGCGTGGCCGCCTCCTTCACCTTTGCCGATGTCGTGGAACAGGATCGACAGGATCAGCAGTTCCCGCTTGCCGATTTGGCGGGCTATTTCACAAGGTAATGCCAGTTCTTTTTGGAGTTCGACATTCAGAATTTTCTCTATCTGTTCAACGGCAAACAGGGTGTGAATATCAACGGTATAGATATGATACAGGTCGTGCTGCACCTTGCAGTAGATATGCTCAAATTCAGGGAGGTATTCATTCAGAAATTCCAGGTGGTGCATCTGACGCAGAGTGTCAGCCATTCCTTTTTCACAGCGCAGGATATTCAGGAATGATTGGTTGACCTCGCGGTTACGCCTGAATTTGTCGTTGATCAGGTGCAGTGAACGTCTGATAAGCCATTTGACACGGATATTAAGGGTGGCGCCATGC
>NZ_JAOTRZ010000146.1 GCF_030247655.1 Trichlorobacter sp.
TCTTGGTGTCTATGTGGTTTACTTACGTATTCTGGTGATTCTGCCCGCAACCATTATTGGCAATGTCTGGCGCTATAAGGGGTTCGTTGCCATTGTTGAAGGTGAAACGATTAACACCATTAAGGCTCGGAATGGCAAGGATATTGCGTTAGGCTTTGAGGTCAAGTGTGATCAGTTTACAGTTTCCTTTTATGATGCACCGGGTGGTGGCGGTCCCAGCCAGATGCCAAAGGAATTCAAAAGTATCCTGACCCTTACTGAAAACGGCAAAGAGATTCCCGGTTACAAACATGCACGGGTGGTGGTGAACGAACCGCTGAGCTATAAGGGAATTACCTTCTATCAGTCCAGCTATGGCCAAGCCAACGATCCCAGTACCTTCTTCTTTACGGTTAAAAATCGCGCAAATGGTAAGGTTGAGCAGATTGCACTGCGTCCCGCCTTGCAGACCCGTCTTGCTGATGGTCGCCTGGTTTCAATTGTAGATTTGACTGACAACCCGGGTGAGGGTACGGCTGCGGTATTGAGTGTCAGCGATAAAGGAACGGAACCTAAGTTTTTCAAGGTGTTTAAGAATAACCCTGCGCTGGATGAACTGCGGGGGGATAGTCTGATTTTTAGTTTTATCGGCACCGATGCCCGAATGTACACAGGGCTGCAGGTTAATAAAGATCCCGGCGTATGGGTAGTCTGGGTAGGTTGTACCATGATGTGCCTTGGTCTCTGTATCGCCTTCTTTATGTCCCATAAGCGGGTCTGGATTGTGGTGCAGCCTGGTTATGCACGGGTCTACGGCAATGCCAGCAAGAATCAGCCGGCATTCATGATCGAGTTTGAGGCAATGGCTGAAGAGCTTCAGAAACAGAACATCTGAGTGGAGGAATAAACCTAATGTTGAGTGCAAAACTCTTTAATGCAACAACCATATTTTACATGTTGTCTACCCTGGCTTTTTTTGGCTATCTGGCCAGTCGTAACAGCAAGGTAGGTTTGGCCGGTTCTATTCTCGCCTGGGCTGGCTTTGCTGTACAGACTGTTGCCACAGGCCTGCGTTGGAAAGAATCCTATGACATGGGTATGGGGCATGCTCCTCTGTCCAACCTGTATGAGTCGGTGGTCTTCTTTGCCTGGAGTATTGTGCTGATCTTCGGGATCATCGATGCAAAATACAAATACCGGATTATCGGCGCATTTGTGATGCCGTTTGCACTGCTGTCCATGGCCTGGGGGCAGCTCTACCTGCCAACAGACATCAATCCGCTGATGCCTGCTCTGCAGAGTAACTGGCTACTTTACCATGTTCTGACCTGCTTCCTTGGCTATGCCGCCTTTGCCGTCGCCTGCGGTGTTTCAATCATGTATCTGATCAAAGCAAAATTTGAGGAAAAAGGGAATGATGCCGCCGGTAGCGTTATTGCCCACTTTCCACCCACCAAAATTCTGGATGACCTGAACTATAAGGCTATTATGGTCGGTTTTCCGCTTTTGACGCTGGGGATTATCACCGGTGCTGCCTGGGCCAACTATGCCTGGGGAACCTACTGGAGCTGGGATCCAAAAGAGACCTGGTCGCTGATTGTCTGGTTTGTCTATGCTGCCTTTCTGCATGCCCGTTTTACCAAGGGCTGGGTTGGCAAGCGGGCTGCATGGCTCTCGATCATCGGTTTTGCTGCCACTATTTTCTGCTATCTGGGAGTAAACCTGTTGTTGTCAGGTCTGCATAGCTATGGTAGTTTAAACTAGTTTTTGTCGCTTGATACTGCTTGAAAAAACCGGGTTTACCCGGTTTTTTCTGTTTGTGGGGTTGTAGTGCTGACAGTCTCCGTCATTATACCGATCAAACCTGGCCTGGTGCCGCAGGCAGCAGGGCGGATAGTATCGCTGGGCTGGCTCGCTGACCACTGTGAACTGTTGGTTTCAGAAGGAATCAATCCAAGCTGCCAGCGTAATCAGGCGGTGCAGCAGGCAAAGGGTGAGATCATCTATTTTATAGATGATGATTCGATGGTAGTACCGGATGCCCTGCAGCGGCTTGAACAGCATTTCGTTGATCCGCAGGTGGTTGCAGTTGGGGGACCATCGTTGACGCCGTCAACTGATACCATCCTGCAGCGGGCTATCGGTGCTGCCCTGGCCTCACCACTTGGGGCAGGTGGTGTGCGGAATCGTTACCGGGCTGTTGGAGCGGTTCGACAGACCACTGAGCGAGAGTTGATCCTCTGTAATCTCGCCATCCGGCGGGATGCATTTCTGGCAGCCGGTGGTCTGGATGAACGGCTGTATCCCAATGAAGAAAACGAGCTGCTTGATCGTTTAAAGAAGAGTGGCGGCCAACTGCTGCACGATCCAGCGCTTGCTGTTGAACGGAGTCAACGTGCGTCAGTACCCGCTTTTGTCAGGCAGATGTATCGCTATGGGCGTGGCAGGGCTGAACAGACCAAAATAGCCGGTTTCAGCGGACTAATGCCGTTTGTACCGCTCGTTTTTTTACTGTATCTGCTGACCTTGCCGTTTGTGCAGCTGTTGCTTTGGTGGGGGCCACTGCTGCTGTATCTGTCAGTGGTCACTGTCTGTACAGTACGTGCTGCAGTGCAGGCACGCTCAGCCTGGTTCTTGCTGCTGCTTCCTTTTTTGTTTCCTCTCCTGCATATCTCAAACGGTGTCGGGTTGCTGGTTGGCTTTCTGCTCCCGCAGAAGCGTCAAATATGCTATAAACAGCAACCGGTAACCGTACGCCGTATGCAGCCGTAACCTATTCTGTGGAGAATTTGATGGACCTGAGTGTTGTTGTTCCGATCTATTTTGAAGAAGATAATATCAAGCCGCTCTATGCAGCAATTACTTCGGCGCTTGATCCAACTGGTTTGCAGTACGAGATTATCTGTGTTGATGATGGTTCAGGAGATAATTCCTTCCCCCTGTTAAAAGAGCTCGCTACAAAAGACCAACGTCTGCGGGTGATCCGCTTCCGGCGTAACTTTGGCCAGACAGCAGCCATGGCTGCCGGATTTGAGGCTGCCCGTGGTGCGGTGATCGTACCGATGGACGGTGACCTGCAGAACGATCCGGCTGATATCCCGTTGCTGCTGGAAAAGATTAACGAAGGTTATGATGTAGTCTCCGGTTGGCGCAAAGATCGGCAGGATACCTTCATTAACCGGAAATTGCCCTCCATGATTGCCAACGGTCTGATATCTCGCTTCACTGATGTTCACCTGCATGATTATGGCTGTACGCTGAAGGCCTACCGCCGCGAGGTGTTGGAGGGGATCGGCCTGTATGGCGAGATGCACCGTTTTGTGCCTGCCCTTGCCTCGCGAATTGGTGCCAGGGTGGCAGAACTACCGGTACGGCACCATCCCCGTCTGTATGGCACCGGCAAATATGGTATCTCCCGCACGGTACGGGTGGTGCTTGATCTGCTGACCGTAAAGTTCCTGCTTTCCTATGCCACCAAGCCGATCCAGCTATTCGGTAAATGGGGCATCTACTCGATGCTGCTGGCCTGTGGTACCGGTGGTGCCATGGTCTACATGAAACTGTTTGCCAATACCAGCATGAACCGAAACCCCCTCCTTATCCTGACTGCCTTCCTGATGTTCATGGGGGTTCAGTTCATTACCCTTGGTTTGCTGGGGGAGCTGAATGCCCGTACTTATTACGAATCACAGGGCAAGCCGATCTATTCAGTAAAAGAACGACTGAACGATCCTGATGAGTATGTCTGAAAAACCATTGCGTATCCTGATGATCGCTCCCACGCCGTATTTTTCGGATCGCGGTTGCCATGTCAGGATCTATGAAGAGGCCAGGGCGCTGATGGCTCTGGGGCATCAGGTCCGGATTGTCTGTTACCATCTGGGGCGCAATCTCGAGCCGGTGCCGGTTGAGCGTACACTGGCCATTCCATGGTATAGCAAACATGAGGCTGGTCCTTCCTGGCACAAACCCTACCTTGATCTGCTGTTGCTCTGCACCTCATTGCGGGTTGCCCGCCAGTGTAAGCCAGATCTGATTCATGCCCATCTGCACGAAGGGGTGCTGATCGGCTGGGTGGTTGCCAAGCTGCGCAGGATACCGCTGCTGTTTGATTATCAAGGCAGTCTGAGCGGTGAGTCACTGAATCATGGATTTTTCGGAACCGGTTCTCTGTTGCACCGCCTCTTTCGCTGGATTGAGAACCGTATTAACCGCCTGGCTGATCTGATCATCACCAGCTCAACACCAGGCAGGCACGAGCTGCTCAGGCTTTGGCAGCTGCCTCAGCAAAAGGTGGTTGCCCTGCCAGACGGAGTTGATACCTCAGTGTTCCGATACTTTCCCCGTGCTACCGCCCGTGAGCGGTTGGGGATTGATGACCAGGTGCCGGTGATCGTCTATCTGGGGCTGTTCAATCAGTACCAGGGGGTTGATCTGCTGATTCATGCAGCACGGCTGATGATTCAGCAGGGGCGGAACTTTCACCTGTTGTTGATGGGCTACCCTGAACAGGAATATCGTCAGTTGGTAGACGAGCTTAATATGAACAGTTTTGTTACTTTTACCGGTCGGGTTAACTATGCTGAGGCCCCGATGATGCTGGCAGCCGCTGATCTTGCGGTTTCTCCGAAGATCTCCGACACCGAGGCCAATGGTAAACTGCTAAACTACATGGCCTGTGGTCTGCCGGTGGTTGCCTTTGATGCACCGGTCAATTGGGAGCTTCTAGGTGATGATGGCATCTATGCTGCCTTTGGCGATGTCGTAGATCTTGCCCGTTGCCTTTCCAGTGCGTTGGCTGATCGAGAAGCGTTGCGGCAACGGGGCAAGCGTTTACGTTTACGGGCAGTTGAACAGCTTGCCTGGGATGTGCGGGTAAAAGAGCTGGAAGCGGTCTATCAACAGCTACTGGTTGTTGAAAAATAATCTGTCCTGGGGTACGGTTCAGGTCATGAACAAAACAACAACTGCTTCACTTGATGATTATACTTTGTTCAGACTGCTCTGCGAGCTGGAGCAAGGTCCTGTTTGCTCTCAGCGGGAACTGGCACGCAGGTTGGATAGCGCTCTGGGGCTGGTTAATAACTACCTTAAGGCCGCTGTTGTAAAAGGGTGGGTCAGGGTTAAGGAACTATCCGGTAACCGTTGCACCTACCACCTCACAGCTAAAGGGGCTGCAGAATTGCGCCAGCTAGCCTTACTGCACAGTCGTTATCTGGATCGTGTGATTCCGGTTGTACTGCATGAGTACCGGCAGTTGTGCAGGCAGTTCAAGGATGAAGGGGTTGAGCGGGTAGCCCTGTGCGGTATAGACGGCTGTGCTGAACTGGCCTGGCTGGCATTGCATGAGGCCGGTATTGAGGTGGCGTTGGTGATGGACATGGATGCGTCTGGTGAAACGCTTATGGGACGTGAGGTCGTATCTCTGGCTCGTGCCATGTTAAGTGGTATGTACAAGGTGTTGATCAGCTCGCGTAATCGGGCTGATATACTCTATCACGCCCTGCTGGATCTCGGTACTGATCCGATGTCAATCAAGGTGCCGGTACTGTTTTTGGAGAACAGATAATGGATTGTAATGCAAAAATATTTGTGGCTGGTCATCGGGGCATGGTTGGTTCTGCTCTCGTGCGTAAATTGGAACTGGCAGGTTACCGCAACCTGGTGCTAAAAACCTCCTCAGAGCTGGATTTGCGTAATCAGGCCGCTGTTACAAGCTTCTTTGAGCAGGAAAAGCCTGATTATGTCTTTCTCGCTGCAGCACGAGTCGGCGGAATCATTGCCAATAGCACCCGTAAGGCTGAATTTCTTTACGATAATCTGATGATCCAGACCAACGTGATCCACGAGGCCTGGAGAAACAACGTCAAGCGACTATTGTTTCTGGGCAGTACCTGTATTTATCCCAAGTTTGCCCCCCAGCCGATTCGTGAGACAGACCTGCTGACCTCACCCCTTGAGCCAAGCAATGATGCCTATGCCATAGCCAAAATTGCCGGTATTGTTCAGTGCCGTTCCTACAATCAGCAGTACGGAACCCGCTTTCTGGCCGCCATGCCCAACAACCTCTATGGCCCGGGTGATAACTATGACCTGACCGGTTCCCATGTCCTACCAGCCCTGCTGCGCAAGTTTCATGAAGCCAAGCAATTCGGCTCTCCAAATGTCACCGTCTGGGGTACCGGTACCCCGTTACGTGAATTTATGCATGTGGATGATCTGGCTGATGCCTCGCTGTTTCTGATGTTGCTTGAAGATGAATATTATGAAAGTCTTCTGACCTATTCTGACGCACCGGCCTTGATCAATGTCGGGTCTGGGCAGGAGATCAGCATTGCAAACCTTGCCCGGATGGTGCAGCACGTGGTGGGCTATGAAGGTGAGCTGGCCTTTGATACGGACAAGCCAGACGGTACTCCACGCAAACTGGCTGATTCGTCCCGGCTGCATGCCCTAGGCTGGAAGCATCGGATTGAGCTTGAGGATGGTGTGCGGGATGCGTACCGGTGGTATCTGCATAACAAAGTAGATTGTTGAATAAAGTTTCTTGATTTTCATGTGGAAGTCGTGTGTTGCACATTTTTCCTGTGTTCTGATGAGTCGTCTGGAAGGCGTACGCCCTTGCAAAAAGTAATTAGAAATACAGGTTGGATGCTTTTTGATAAAATATTCAGACAGGGTGCAGTCTTTTGTCTGAATATCTGGATAATGAGATACCTCGGGCCTGAGAAATTTGGCTTGCTAAGTTACGCAACAGCCTTTGTTTCGCTGTTTCTGGCTGTTGCTAATCTCGGTTTGTTTGGCATAGTAACCCGTGATCTGGTCAAATACCCCGAGTCTCGTAATGAGATTCTTGGTACCGCCTTATGCTTGAAAATTGTTGGTGGTCTTTCTGTTGTGCTCCTGGCTGTAACAACAATACACTTCTTAAGACCCGGAGATGCTTTTTCACTATATCTTATTATAATTGTGTCGTCGGGAATGATTTTTCAGGCCTTTGAGGTGTTTGACTTCTGGTTTCTTTCACAGCTCCAGTCAAAAAACAGTTTTTGGGCTAATTTGCCGGGTTTTGTGCTTGTTTTTATTGTGAAAATAATGCTGATTGTAACAGGGGCACCGTTGTCAGCCTTTGCTTGGGCTGCTTTTTTTGAGATAGTCTTGGCTGCAATGGGCTTTTTGTTTATGTACCATAGAACAACAGGCGAGTTATTAAAACTCCATTTCAGCCTTACGTGGGCCAGGATGCTTTTGAGGGACAGCTCTCCTCTCATTTTTGCAGGTCTTATGATGATGATTTATACACGTATTGATCAGGTAATGCTTGGTCAAATGACAGGAGATGGATCGGTGGG
>NZ_JAOTRZ010000147.1 GCF_030247655.1 Trichlorobacter sp.
AGCACCGTTTCCGGTGGCGTAGTCTATGAAAATCCGGCTCTGTGAACATAACCAGGGGGCAGAAAAGCTGGCCAAACAGCTGGAGGAACAGTTTGAAGGGCTGAACATTAAAATTAAAAAATGTGCAAAGCAGTGCAAGGTCTGCAAACGAGAACCGTTTGCAGTGGCTGATCGGCAGTTGATCAAAGCATCTGATTCTGTTCAATTATTGTTTTTTTTAAAGCAACTGATTGAACAGAATAACTATATTGCAAGATAGATATGCTAATATTCAAATGCCTGAATATATAAGATTAAATTGTTGCAGCCCCGTAACAGTTTGATGTAAGGTTCCAGCGTTTTGTTGAAGTACTATTTATTAGATGCTGATGCGATTAATCAAGGCAGGTAACGTCCACCAGCAGTATTCATCCCACCAAAAGGAGAAAGATGCATGCGTAAAGCAAACAAGTTGATTCTGTCCACCGTACTTGCACTGGCCATTCCGGCTGGCGCCATGGCTGCAGATGATCTGCAAGTCAAGATTGACAAGTTGTCCCAGCAAATGGAAGACCTGAAGGGTCAGGTTCAGCGTATTGTAGATAAGTCTTTGGGTAAGTGGCTGACCATTGGCGGCGACTATCGTTTTCGTGTAGATAATCTGCAGGCTTCAGTAAAAAGTTATACTGATATGCGTCCTGCATTTGCGACTCCACCTGCTGCTATGGCACCCATTGCTGGCTACAAGTATCAGAATAACCTGTTGTACACAAACCGCTTTGGGCTTAATCTGAAAGCCAAGGCCACTAAAGATGTTACCGTTAACGTCCGTCTGCTTGCCTATAAGTCCTTTGGTGATCAGTCTGGCGATGTAACCAATGCCGGATTTACTCCTGACCGTACTGCCGTTATGGATGGTACCCTTGGCCATGTTCCTTCTTCTAGCCTGTTGAACGTAGACCGGGCATATGCAACTTGGTCCAATATCATGGACCAACCGGTCTGGTTCTCAGTTGGTCGTCGCCCATCAACTGATGGTGCTCCCACCAACCTGAAGTCCAACAATGAGCGTCCTGGTAACGGCGGCACCCCGGCTCTGCTGGTTGACTATGCCTTTGATGGTATGACTTTGGGCTATGCACCTGATATCGACTTCCTGCCTGGCTTCTATGCCAAGGTCTGCTACGGTCGTGGTTTTGATGCCGGTTATAATAAAACCAATATGAGTGCTCATAATGACCTGAAAGATACTGATATGCTGGGTGTGGCTGTGATCCCTGTCGACACTGATCCGCTGCGGGTCTGGTTGCAGTGGAACCGTGGTTACAATATCTTCAGTAACGCGCCCGAAACGATGGGTGGGGTTGCAACCAACGTTGGAGATATCGATTGGTTTGGCGTTGGTGCCATGACCACCCTTAAGAAGGTCGGCCCTGGTGACCTGAATGCCTTTGCCGATTTAGGTATGAGTGTGATGCGACCCAATGGTAAAGGCTTTATGGGGGGTATGTATGGTCTTGGTTACGGTGATGCTAACGTAACTGGATTTGGTGCTCCTGATAAGCATGACACCACTGGTTATGCCATCTATACTGGTTTGCGTTATGACTTCCCCAGCAGAACCAAGCTGGGCTTTGAATACAACTACGGTTCCAAGAACTGGATCACCTTTGCCCCGGCTGCTGATGATATGTTCACCGCCAAGGTTGGTACCCGCGGTCATGTATTTGAACCGTATATCATTCAAGAACTTGACCTGAAGCCGATCTCTTCTGTCTTTGCCAAGGCGTTCTTTAAGCTTGGTTATCAGTACTACAAGTTTGAATATACCGGCAGCAACAACTGGATCGGTGCCGCGATTGCAATGAAAGATGTTGCTCAGAATACAATGTTAATGGGTCCTGCAATTGAAAAAGCTCAGAATATCTACGGTACCTTTGAAGTTCATTTCTAATCTGTTGTAGTAGCTGTAAACCTTCATGTGGAAAAGGGCAGGCCTTCGGGTCTGCCCTTTTTATTTTGACCTGTTTGCTGTATAAAGAAGCCATGTTACTTGACTGGCACAATATAGATACTGTTTTACTGGACATGGACGGCACCCTGCTGGATCGTCATTTTGACGATCATTTCTGGCTTGAGCATGTACCCAAACGTTGGGCTGCTAAGCATAATGTCTCGCCTAAGCAGGCACGGGAGCAGCTGCACGCCTTGTTCCGGTCCCAGGAGCGTACCCTTAACTGGACTGATCTTGATTACTGGTCTGACCGGCTTGGTCTTGATATACCTCTGCTGAAGTTGGAAGTTGAGCATCTGATCGCGGTACATCCTGGCGTGATTGAGTTTCTGACCTATTGCAAGCAGCACAATAAGCAGCTCTGGCTGGTAACCAATGCCCATGGAAAAACCCTGGATATCAAGCTGAAAAAAACCAGAATCGGACACTGGTTTGATGGCATTATCTCCGCCCATCAGGTTGGCCTGCCCAAAGAGGATAATCACTTCTGGGCAGAGCTACAACGGTTTGTCACATACGACCCTGCTCGTACCATGTTAGGTGAAGATAGCGAGACCAACCTGCAGACGGCACAGGAATACGGTATCCGCTATCTGTTTTATATCAGCCATTTCAGTTCAACCTGTACACCGGTCGCTTCTGATAGCTTTGCAACTCTTGATTATTTTACCCGTCTGATTCCAGTTGCTGGAGAATCAGCAGTACGAATCATTTCCTCTGGAGGCATTAACAACCATGTCTGCTGAACTGTATGATGTCATTATTATCGGTGGCGGTCCTGCTGGTCTGGCAACCGCTTATCTCTGTCATAAGTATGGCCTGTCCTATCTGGTATTAGAGTCTGGTAAGGCCCCGTTCCAGGGGATCGCTAATACCTATCCCCAAGGGAAGCTGGTCTATGCCTCCAAGCCCAAGGATGCTCCTGAGCCGTTTCTGGTGGATGAACTGAGACCACCGGACAAGCCGGTGACGGTTGAAAGTTACCTGCAGTATGTGCAGCATTTTGTACAGCATGAAAACCTGCATATCCGCACTGAAGTGGCGTTTGAGAATATTCAGGATGAACGCGATTGCCTGACCATTCTGACCGATAAGGGCCGCTTTAAGGCCCGTAAGGTGGTGTTGGCCTTTGGTAGCAGTATTCCCCGTGAGCTGTCGGTCTATGGCGATGCCAAAATGGTGGCCAAGAACGTGGATGACCCGACCAAGTATGTGGGGGTTAAGACGCTGGTTATCGGGGGCGGTAATACGGCTGCAGATGTTGTGATTGCTATCTTGAAGACCAAGCGTGAGTGTAATGACACGCAGCCGGTTTACTGGGCTCACAAATCAGAGAAGTTTGATGTGAATAAGGAAACAGCTCAACGTCTGGGAGAAGAAATTCTGCTTGGTGGGAATATCAGGCTGCTCCCAGGTGCCCAACCGCGTATCGGTGAGGTGGATGACGAGGGGGTTGATCGGCTGGTGATCAGGATCAATGAGTTTAAGCAGGCTGACGGCATTGACCTGTATCACGCTTTGAGTTTCCCTATGCAAAACGTAATTGCCTGTATTGGTTCCCAGGGGCCTGTCCCAATTTTTGACAAACTGGGGGTGCAGACTATTTCCTGTACCGCTGGTGTCTGCAGGGTGGCCAAGGAAGGGGATCGATTGGTGCTGCTTTCAGCTGAGTTTGAATCAACCCGCAAAGGGGTTTATGTGGTTGGTGGGGCAATTTCACCTTCGTACATGAAGATCAGTGAGGGATCTATCCAGGAAGAGAAACATCCCAACCTGATTTATACGGCTATTAATGATGCCTACCATGTGGTTGAGGCGATTAGAGGCAAGCTCGGGAAATAATTTTTGCGGATTGTACCAGCATGCGATAAAAAAAGACCCCGTCAAAGCGGGGTCTTTTGCATCTATTGTCGTTACTACTTTTTCTTGGCTTTACAGGCAGCCTTTTTGCAAACAAGGTCTTTCAGGGATTTACCGGGAGAAAACTTGCCGGAGGTCTTTGCAGCAATCTTGATCGCCTTGCCGGTCTGGGGATTGCGACCGGTACGGGCTTTGCGGGTAATGGCTGAGAAAGTGCCGAATCCCACCAGGGTCACTTTGTCGCCTGCAGTCAACGCGCCGGTTACCCCGGCAATGAAGCTTGCCAATGCCTTTTCAGCCTGCGCCTTGGTAAGCTCGGCTCCTTCAGCCATCTTTGCAACAAGTTCAGATTTTTTCATAAAGCCTCCCAGTGGAGATTTAAAAAGATAATCGCCTTATAGCACAGCAGGCTAATAACAAAACAAAAAAATGGCCTGCAAAGAGAAAAATGGTTCAGGGGGATGGTTTGTGTGTGGAGGGGGGAGAGAAAGGGTGGTGCGGGCAGCCGGACTCGAACCGGCACAGGGTTGCCCCCGAGAGATTTTAAGTCTCTTGTGTCTACCTATTCCACCATGCCCGCAAAAGGGTGTTGTATATAGCACGTGAATTTAAATCTGTCTAGTTTGTTCGTTATTTTGTGGCTGTTAGTTGAGACACACTGCAGGCGGTTTAGGATTGCATGCTGTATACATAAAATCCTTGCAATTTCTTAAAACGGCGTTTAGTATGCGCGGTGCTTTGATGCTTGATTTGCTGGTTTGTACAGACATATGTAGATACCCCACGAGGAGGCTTCCAATGCAGCATTATCGCAGGCTAAACTGGCGGGGACCACCGCATGGCATTCAGCCCCCTGATTTTTCAAGTAACGTACGCAGTGAGCTTCAACACTACATCATAAAGGAAGGGAGTTTATGGAATTTCTGAACACATCCATCGGCAGAAAGATCGTGATGGCAGTAACAGGTCTGAGTATGGTCCTGTTTGCTGTTGTCCATCTTATCGGCAACAGCACCATTTTTGTAGGCCCTAGCGGTATCAATGCCTACGCTGAGCATTTGCACAGTATGCCATTGCCTATCATTATGCTTTTTAGGGCAATCATGCTGGCTCTATTCGTTGTACACATCGTGTATGCCATTCAGCTCACCATTGAAAACCGTGGTGGTCGTCCTACTGACTACGCTGTCAAGGCTACCCGTAAGGCAACCTTTGCAAGTGAGAATATGATCTGGACCGGTCTGCTTCTGCTGGCCTTTATTGTGTATCACCTGTTGCATTTTACCTTCCGGGCAACTCCGGGTCTGACTCTGGTAAATGATGCTTCCGGCCATTTCAATGTATTTGCCATGGTGGCTTCCAGCTTCTCATCTGTTGCTGGCGCCGGCATCTATGCTGTGGCTATGGTGGTGCTGTTTCTGCACCTCTATCACGGTATTCAGAGCCTGTTCCAAACTTTTGGTCTGGCAAACGGCAACACCCTGCCCAAGATTACAACTGGCGGTAAATTGGTGGCATTTGTGCTGCTGGTAGGGTTTATTGCTATTCCTCTGTCAATTTTTCTTGGAATTATAAAAGGTTAAGGGGGTACTCGTGATACTCGATGGTAAATGTCCAACCGGACCGATTCAACAAAGCTGGGACAAGCACCGCTTCGACCTGAAGCTGGTTAACCCGGCCAACAAGCGTAAGTATAATGTTATTGTCGTCGGAACCGGTCTTGCCGGTGGCGCTGCTGCTGCCTCTTTGGGTGAACTTGGTTACAACGTGCAGGCTTTCTGTTATCAGGATAGCCCACGTCGTGCCCACTCCATTGCTGCTCAGGGTGGTATCAACGCTGCTAAAGCCTATCCAAACGACGGTGACTCCATCTATCGTCTGTTCTATGACACCATTAAGGGCGGCGACTTCCGTGCCCGTGAGGCAGACGTCTGGCGTCTGGCTCAGGTGTCCAACAATATTATCGACCAGTGCGTAGCCCAGGGTGTTCCGTTTGCCCGTGACTATGCCGGCTACCTTGATAACCGTTCTTTCGGTGGTGCTCAGGTTTCCCGTACCTTCTATGCCCGTGGTCAAACCGGCCAGCAGCTGCTGCTGGGTGCTTACTCCGCTCTGTCACGTCAGATAAAGCTTGGCACGGTAAAGATGTATGCCCGTCGTGAAATGCTGGATCTGGTTGTGGTTGATGGTGTTGCTCGTGGCATTACCGTGCGTAACCTGGTAACCGGTGAACTTGAGTCCTACGCTGCTGATGCCGTTTGTCTGGCAACCGGTGGTTATGTAAACGTGTTCTACCTCTCCACCAACGCCATGGGTTGTTCCGTAACCGCCAAGTGGGCTGCTCACAAGAAGGGCGCTTATTTTGCAAACCCCTGCTACACCCAGATTCACCCGACCTGTATTCCACAGGCCGGTGACTATCAGTCCAAACTGACCCTGATGTCTGAGTCACTGCGGAACGACGGTCGTTGCTGGGTTCCCAAGAAAAAAGAAGATTGCGGCAAACACCCTAACGATGTTCCTGAAGAAGATCGTGATTACTATCTGGAGCGTAAGTACCCCTCCTTCGGTAACCTTGCTCCCCGTGACATCGCTTCCCGTGCTGCCAAAGAGCAGTGTGATGATGCTCGTGGCGTTGGACCTGGTGGCCGCGGCGTGTACCTTGACTTCGCAACATCCATCAAGCGGGTTGGCGCTGACACCATTAAAGAGCGTTACGGTAACCTATTTGAAATGTATGAGAAAATCACTGACGAAGACGGCTACAAGCGTCCGATGCGTATGTACCCGGCTCCTCACTACTCCATGGGTGGTCTGTGGGTTGACTACAACCTGATGAGTAACATCCCTGGTCTGTTCGTACTGGGTGAGGCCAACTTCTCGGTACACGGTGCAAACCGTCTGGGTGCTTCGGCTCTGATGCAGGGTCTTGCTGATGGTTACTTTGTTATTCCGTACACCATTGGCGGCTATCTTGCTGGGGTTAAGCCGGTTGGTACCTCTACTGATGCTGCTGAATTCAAGCAGTCCAAGGAAGAGGTTAACGGTAATGTCAGCAAGTTGCTGGGTATTAACGGTAAGAAAACTGTTTCAGAGTTTATGCGTGAACTTGGCGGTCTGATGTGGGAAAACTGCGGTATGGCACGTTCCAATGAATCACTGAATATCAACCTCAAGAAGATTCCTGCACTGCGTGAGGAGTTCTGGCAGAATGTTAAGGTTACCGGTACCGGTGCTGAGTTCAACCAGGATCTTGAGAATGCTGGCCGTACGGCTGACTTCCTTGAGTTTGCCGAGTTGATGTGCCGCGACGCCCTGCACCGTGAAGAGTCCTGTGGTGGTCACTTCCGTGAAGAATTCCAGACTCCTGAAGGCGAAGCACTCAGAAACGACAACGAATACATGTATGCCGCTGCCTGGGAGTTTACCGGAGAAAACAACGAACCAAAGCTGAACAGAGAAG
>NZ_JAOTRZ010000148.1 GCF_030247655.1 Trichlorobacter sp.
ATGTTATACGGTGCTCAGATGGCAGCCTCTACACGGGAATCACAACCGATATGGCTCGCAGATTCCATCAGCATGCTGACGGGAAAGGCGCCAAGTATTTTCGAGGACGTCTGCCAGAGCAGGTTGTCTATCTTGAAACTCAACATACCCGTTCATCGGCAAGCAAAAGGGAATTGCAAATCAAAACAATGCCACGTTCAGAAAAACTTGAATTGATGGTGTCTTATACAGATCATGGGGTTACAGACGAGTTGCAAACGGAGGTCTTATGAATGTACCGGAGTTGCTACAGATGTCATCAAGCTACTGGAATACCTGTACGCTTCATGCCGGGGTCAAGCTGGATATCTTTAGCCATTTGGCAGACAAGCAAATGACCACGGCTGATTTAGCACAGATAATCACGGCTGATGAACGTGGCCTTGAAATGCTGCTCCATGGACTCACTGCTCTGGATCTGTTGCAGAAGGAAGGTAACTCCTTTAAATGCACAGCCTTCAGTGCCAGCTATCTTTCAAAAAGCTCTGAGTCCTATATGGGGCATATTATCATGCATCATCACTATCTGGTTGAAGGTTGGAGTCACCTTGATGAGGCGGTGCTGCGAGGCGGGCCGGTACGGAAAAGTTCATCCCATGGTACAGGCGAAAAGGAGCGGGAGAGCTTTTTGATGGGGATGTTTAACCTTGCCTCTCTGATTGCGCCCCGTATTGCTGCCCAGATTGATTTAAAAGGACGTCACCGCCTACTTGATCTGGCAGGCGGACCAGGCACCTATGCCATTCACTTCTGTAAAGAGAACCCTGATTTGAAAGCTGTTGTCTTTGATCTTCCCACAACCCGCCCGTTTGCAGAGCAGACCGTGCAGCGTTTTGGGCTTTCTGAGCGAATAGCATTCAGTGCGGGAGATATCCTGAGTGATGATCTTGGTACCGGCTTTGACGTGGTCTGGATTTCTCATCTTCTGCATAGTGAAAGCCCTGCAAACAGCTCGGCAATTGTTGACAAGGCGGTAAAGGCACTAAACCCCGGCGGGCTTTTGCTGATTCAGGAGTTTATCCTGCATGATGACAAGACCGCGCCACTCTTTCCGGCCCTGTTTTCATTGAACATGCTTGTCGGTACACAGTCTGGTCAGGCTTACTCTCAGCAAGAGATTGCTGCTATCATGGCTGGTGCAGGGCTAACTGACATCAAAAGACTGCCACTTGATTTGCCCAATGGTGCCGGAGTTATGGTGGGAACATCTGCCGATTGAGAAAATTATTGGAATATATGCTGTAAAAAATACCGCCAAAAGTTATGGATTTGAGCATGCCAGTGAGGACTGCATAGGACAAGTGCAAATGAAAAGCCCCGATTTCTCAGGGCTTTGTGGACTAGTTTGGACTAGTCGGGATTATTTAATGGCGGAGGGGGTGAGATTCGAACTCACGGACGGTTGCCCGTCGCCGGTTTTCAAGACCGGTGCCTTAAACCACTCGGCAACCCCTCCAAGGGAAAGACTTTCTAGCATACTTTGGGGCAGAAGCTCAAGCCCCTATTTGGTGATTTTTTCCATGCCGCCCATATACGGCCGTAATACGGCCGGGATGACAATTGAGCCATCGGCCTGCTGGCAGTTCTCCAGAATAGCCACCAGGGTACGGCCCACCGCCAGACCGGAGCCGTTCAGGGTGTGGACAAATTCCGGTTTGCTCTTTTCATCTTCCCGGAAGCGGATGCCGGCCCGACGGGCCTGGAAATCTCCAAAGCTACTGCAGGATGAGATCTCGCGGTAGGTGTTCTGGCTGGGCAACCAGACCTCAAGATCATAGGTTTTGCAGGCGGAGAAGCCGATGTCACCGGAGCAGAGTGCCATCACCCGGTAGGGCAGCTCAAGCAGTTGCAGTACCTTTTCAGCATGACCGGTCAATTTTTCCAGTTCTGCCTGGGACTCGTCCGGGTGAACAAACTTGACCAGTTCCACCTTATTAAACTGATGCTGACGGATCAGGCCACGGGTGTCCTTGCCGTAGGAGCCGGCTTCTCGCCGGAAACAGGGGGTGTGGGCGGTGTAACTGATCGGCAGGTCAGTTTTTTTCAGTATCTCGTCACGATGGATGTTGGTGACGGGCACTTCCGCAGTGGGGATTAGGAAATATTCAGGGTCCACCAAACGGAACAGGTCTTCTTCGAATTTGGGCAGTTGGCCGGTACCGGTCATGCTGGCCCGGTTAACCATAAAGGGGGGCAGCACCTCGGTATAGCCATGTTGCGTGGTGTGCAGATCAAGCATAAAGCTGATCAGGGCGCGCTCCAACCGGGCACCGGCCCCTTTGGAGAGACAAAAACGGGCGCCGGTGATCTTGGCAGCACGTTCAAAATCAAGAATATCCAGATCTTCTGCCAGGTCCCAGTGCGGCTTTGGTTCAAATGCCATCTTGGGCAGGCTGCCCCAGCTACGCACAACCACATTTTCATCTTCTGATTTACCCACTGGCGTCGTGGGATGCGGTAGATTGGGGATGGTCATCAGCAGAATGCTAAACTCTTCGTCAACCGTCTTCAGCTCATCATCAAAACCCTTGATTTTGGCAGAGACCTCTTTCATCTCAGCAATCTTGTCTTTGACCGTGCTTTTGTCCTTAACCTTGGCAATCTCTTCGGAGGCGCTGTTCTTCAGCGCCTTGAGGGTTTCGCTCTCAGTCAGCAGGCTGCGGCGTTTGATGTCCAGCTCTCGAAAGCCTGATAAAGAAATGTTACCGCCACGGGTGGCAAGGGCGGCTTCGGCCTGATCAAGGTTGTCGCGAATAAATTTAGTGTCAAGCATGGGAAATTCCTTTGGTTCTTACAGGATGAAGGTGTACTATCTAGCACTTATGAACCGCTACCGTCAACGCAAAACAGGCTTTCAATCCCGACTCAAGGCGCTGCCTTGCTCTCTTCTTTTACTGCTGCTTACCATTCTTCCGGTCTATGCCGGGGGGGTGGTGATCCAGGCTGCCGGTGATGTGATGCTGGGGGGGCGCTGGGAACAGCAGATGGCGCAGGATGGCTATTATCATCCCTTTGCACGAATTTCGTCAGAGCTGAAAAAGGGGGATATCACCCTGGTTAACCTTGAGGCCCCCCTGACAGGCCGTGGTAAAGAGTTTACCGATAAGAAATATCGCTTTCGGGTCAAACCGTCTGCAATAACTGCCCTCAAGAAAGCCGGTATCACCACCGTGACCCTGGCCAATAACCACAGCATGGATTACGGGGCTGTTGGTCTGTATGACACCCTGCAACAGTTGGATAAGGCCGGTATCGGCCATGTGGGCGCTGGTGAAAACCTGGCAGCTTCCCGCAGGTCACAGGTCTACGATATTCGCGGTACCAAGGTGGCTCTGCTGGGTTATTCCCTGACCCTGCCGCTGGAGTTCTGGGCCAGTGAAAAACGAGCCGGTACGGCACCGCTTATGGAAAAGATGGTTAAAGAGGATATTGCGGCAGCCCGCAAACAGGCTTCCATTGTGATCGTGACGGTCCATTGGGGAGAAGAAGGGAAGACTCAATTGCGTGAGTATCAGCCCCGTCTGGCCCGGATGATGATTGATGCCGGAGCGGATACGGTGATCGGCCATCATCCCCATATCCTGCAAGGGGTTGAAACGTACAAACGGGGGATTATCTTCTACAGTCTGGGAAATTTTGCCTTTGCCCACAAGAGCCGGATTGCTGACCGAACCCTGCTGGTAAGGCTACGTTTTGATGGTGACAAACGGTCCGCAGTGCTGTTGCCGGTCAATATCCTGCATAAAGAGGTTGGTTTTCAGGCTACTCCACTTGCTGGCAAGCGGGCTGATGAACTGATTGCGCGGGTGAAAAAGCTGCCGCCTGCCAATCTGGCTGTCAGAAAAGAGGGGGAGCACTGGCTGGTTGATTTTTAGCCTTTCGGGAAGTAACGCACGCCGTCGATCCCCTCAAAGTCATTGTCTTGTGTCCATAGCGTGGCCTCGTTAAGTCGGGCTGTTGCCAGGATGATGCTGTCCGCCATCGGCAGTTTTAACTCGATGCTCAGTTTAGCTGCATACAGGGCGAGTGAACTTGAAAGTTCAATTATCTTGCCGTGCTGCATCAAGGCTGCAGCTTGAAGTGCCTGTTCCTCGCCCCGCTGACGACAAACTACCCTGAAAACCTCAAAAACGGAGATGGACGGAACGATCAACTGTTCAAGGTCGTTGAGTGGTCGGGCAAACTGTTCGGCATTGGGGCCATCGGCAAAAAACTCAAGCCAACCGGATGAATCGACAACATTCATAGCCGATCACCTTCGCGGCTGACCGCGGTATCAATCCCTTTCAGAAAACCACGCATTTCGTTGATTGTTCTGGCAGGCATCAGCTCAATCCGATTGCCAAAAGCCAGAACCTGCATCATCTGTCCCGGCAGCAGATGCAGTGAATCTCGAATAGCCCTTGGTATAACAACTTGATATTTTGATGATAGTTTGACTGATTCCACAATATCCTCCAACGATGCATATTTCGTTTAACGATACCATCGGCATGGTGTCAGGGTCAATAGAGCAGATAGTTTGCCCGCAGTTTCTTGAACGCCTCAATCCCCCCGAGCCAACGGGCCGTGACCTGCTCCGGCGCAACACCGTCGCGCAACAGCTTCCAGGCCTGATTATCGCCCAGCATGCCATAAAAACCACCGGCAACATGATACTGTTTCGGGTGTGCCTGCTGGATGGCCCGAACCAGCCAGAGCCCGGCCAGCGGCAGATTGGCGGACTTCAGGTCGGTGATGGTGACCTCTATCCCGTTGCACAGTTTACCCTGGTAGGGGTGGCCGATTGCGGTGGGGGTGAAGCTGGTGGTGCTGAATTTCAGACCAGGCAGGTTCGGCAGGTTTTTCAGGACTGCTGTTGGATCAAGCCATGGTGCGCCGTACTTATGGAACGGTTTTTCGGTACCCCGCGCCACCGAGAGATTGGTGGCCTCCAACGGTCCAAAACCGGGATACAGCAGGGCTGCAATTGGGTCTTTCATGTTGGGAGAAGGGTTGATCCAGAGAAGATTGGTGTCCTGCCAGAGTAACTCCCGTTTCCAACCCTCCATTGCCACCACCCGCAGATTTGCATTGATGCCTGCCTCGGCGTTGATCAGCCGGGCCAGTTCGCCAACCGTCAGGCCGTGGCGGGTCGGGATCGGATGGGTCACGGTCAGGGAGCGGCAGCCGGTTTTGTCCGCAGCAATTCTACGGGAGATTTCGCCGGCATCAGGCACGGCCCCTTCAACCACTACCCCCCCCAGCGGGTTGGGACGATCCAGCACTACCAAAGGAATCCCCTGCTGTTTGGCTGCCAGCAGGGCATGGTGCAGGGTGCCGATATAGGTGTAGAAACGGGCACCGATATCCTGGATATCAAAGAGCAACACCTGAATACCGGTCATCATCTCCGCTGTGGGACGGCAGCTCTTGCCATAGAGCGAGTAGATCGGCAGGCCGGTGCGCTTGTCGGTTGCGGATGATAGTTTGACATCGGAATCGCCCCGGATGCCATGTTCCGGTGAAAACAGCGCTGTCAGTTTGAGACCGGGGGCTTGAGCCAGCAGGTCAATACTGCTGTTGCCGTTTAGAGCACGTCCGGTATTGTTGGTGATCAAACCGACCCGCTTACCTTGCAGCAGATCAAAGTTATGGCGGGCCAGGATGTCGATGCCGGGGATAACCTCGGCAGAGGCGCTGCTTGTCTGAAACGCGATAGTACAAAGGCAAAAAGCGGATAGCACGCGGATGACGCGGATCGGACGGATTATCGCGGATAAAACCTTGAAAAGACGATTTACCGCAGAGGACGCAGAGGGATGCGGAGAAAGACGGGCAAGACCAGAAAAACAGAATACTGTGAGGTTGGAATCAGGTTTGATTTTAGTGTGTTGTCTGTTTTTCCTCTGCGCCCCTCTGTGCCCTCTGTGGTAAAAAATAGTTGTCTGGCATTCTGTTGTTCTGCTGTTTTTTGTTTCAATAATCAACGATCTCCTCCATTCTAATCTCTTCCCGCAACGCAGCAAGCAATCCCTCCAGATCCTGTTCCTGTCCTTCAGACGGCAAGACCCGGATGATCCCTTTGGCATTATCCACTGTGCTGACGGTACAGATCCCTTCGTAGGATTCCACAATAAAGGTCAGGTAGGCGTGCTGGCTGCGCTCCACCCGGAAGTAGCGGGGCGTTGTCATGCCGCCACCTCATCGCCTTGCAACGCCACCGGCAAGGAGCGGCCTTCAATCATCCCCATAGCAAGCAGGCAGTCCGGTGCATCGCTGATCTGTGCCCTGGCCTCAGCCAGGCTGATGCAGGGGATCCGGTTTTGCTGGAACAGTTCCAGCAGTCGACCAAAGGAGTTGCGGATCACCCCACCCTCCAGTTCAGTATGGATGGTCAGGACATTCAGGCCAGGTTTTAACTGCTGCAGATAGTAGTCAGGCAGGTCATCCGGGGTCAGGCCATCGCGGCCCAGCAGCTCATCGGCCGTAGCGAGGGTCGTGGGAATCTGCAGGGTGTTGAATCGTTGACCGTCCATTACCGGATAAAAGGGGTAGCTACCCCGGCTGTCACTGCAGTAGGACAGCTCCATCTGATCCTGTAGTAATAGGGAATCGGGTGATACTGTCCAGCCCGGCGCTGCCGTGGTGGAAGTCAGTTGGTTAAAAACCTGTTTGAACCCTTTGGCAGCCTGACCCAGTTCTGATTTGACAAAGCCTAGATCACCCCTGAGCAGAAAATCATGCCAGTTGGTATGATCCCAGGCATGGATACCCACCTCGTGTCCCTGTTGTTCCGTCTGACGCATAATCTCGCTACATTTTTGGTAAATAACCGGTCCCGGCAGCAGTACGCCGTACAACATAGTCTTGAGGCCGTAGGCCGAAGGTGCGCCGGAACGCAGTGCCTTCTGCAGAAATCCCCTGTGGGTGAAAATGCGGCGCAGGGCCCGGCCGGTGTGGTCTGGCCCCAGGCAGAAGTAAAAAGTGCCGCGGGCTGTGTGGCGGGCCAACAGATCAAGCAGTACCGGCACGCCGTCTCGGGTGCCGATATAGGTATCAACATCAATCTTCAGGGCAACAACCGGTTGTGACATCTGCAACTCCATTCTTGGAAATCTGAGGCATGGTAGCAGGTTTGCACCGATATTTAAACGATCTTGACAGCTTCATTACAGCTGTGCGCAGGTAAAATCTTTGCTGATAGTGCTACGCTTTTCTATGTGGCGGCGTCACCACCGTTGCCCCGCCGGAGTATGTCGCTGGTGAGCGCACTTGCGAGCAGCAGCATAGGT
>NZ_JAOTRZ010000149.1 GCF_030247655.1 Trichlorobacter sp.
CAGTTTGGTTTGCCGCTCAAACGGATCGGACATTCCATCTCCATCCCCCACACCCTGTTTGCGGCGCACAGCCGAATTCCAGCCGCAGACCGGGAAATCATCAAAAAAACACTGCTTACCAGCTCACTTGCCCAGGTTGATCCCCACCTGCGTCAGCTGTTTATTGAAACAGGCAATGCAACTACGGGTAACTATTTCAAGGTGGTTAACGACAGAGATTACGAGGCAGCCCGGCGGATACTGAAACGGCTGGGAAGCCATTGATAACCATCTCTCTTAAATACCGGATTGCCCTGGTGGTTTTCATCCTCCAGATCGCGGTTTTTACCCCGCTGTTATGGTTTACCTTTACCGCTTACCGTGATTCTGACCTGAAGCAGCTGCAGACCCGTGAGGATGTCTTTATGGGGCTGGTATCCCAGTTAGGGCGTAAGGCGTTGCTGACTGCTGAACCGACTGACTTCCAACTATTTATTGCCCCCTTCAGTACGGCCCCCCATATCAAGCGGATAGTCCTGTTGAATCAGTCCGGTATTGTGGTGGCCAGCACGGTCCCTGCTGATCTGGGTGGTTCGGCTCCGGTGTATGCCCATGGCAGGAATACGGTCTGTAAAACAAATGAAATAGCCAATGCCGCCGAACAGTTGGGATCAATATCCGTCCATTTTTCCCGCATAGAGATGGAGCAGAATGTGCGGGCCTTGCTGTTGCGCGGAATCCCCCTTGCTGTGGCAGGGGTGATCCTGAGTGCCTTGATCGGCTTGGGGCTGGGCTCATTGCTGACCCGTCGTCTGAATGCACTGGAGCAGGCCACCCGGCGGATGGGCGAAGGGGATATGGACGCCACGGTTGAGATTTCGGGGAATGATGAAGTTGCGCATCTTGCACAGGTCTTTAACGAGATGTCCGGCAGCCTGCGTTCACAGTTTGATGAGCTGCAGCAGGTGCAGCAGGAACTGTCTTTTCAGGCTCAGCACGATCCGCTGACCGGACTGCCTAACCGTTTGCTGTTTGACCTGCGTTGCAGCCAGGCCATTGCGGCTGCCCAACAGCATCAGCATGCCCTTGCACTGCTGTTTTTCGACCTGGACCATTTTAAAAATATCAATGATAGCTACGGCCACCAGGTAGGTGACAGTGTCCTGCGCTCAGTGGCTGCCCGCCTGACCCTTGTCTTGAAAGATCACAACCTGATTGCCCGGTTAGGTGGTGATGAGTTCTGCGTCCTGATGGAAAAGGTTGAACAACAACAGGAAGCAGCCGAAGTTGCCCAGTCAATTCTGGATATGCTGGCAGTACCGCTTGAATGTGAACAGCATGAGTTCTTTCTCTCGGCCAGTATCGGTATCTGTCTCTATCCACGGGATGGCGAGGATGAGGTCAGACTGTTGCGCAATGCAGATACCGCCATGTATCGCGCCAAAACCGCCGGACGGGGGGGGTATCGTTTCTATTCCCATGAACAGACCTCGTCAGTGCAGGAGCGAACCTTACTGGAGCAGCGTCTGCGCAAGGCGATTGAGCGGGGCGAGCTGCGCCTGAACTATCAGCCCCAGGTCTGCCTTACTTCTGGCAACATGTTGGGTGTTGAGGCATTGGCCCGCTGGTCAAGTCCTGAGTTTGGGCTGGTGGCACCGGAAAAATTTATCCCCATAGCTGAAGAGAGCGGCCTGATCCAGTCCATGGGCGAGTGGATTCTGGATGATGCCTGCCGCCAAATGCAGCAATGGCGGCAGCAGGGCACTGCAATACCACGTGTGGCGGTTAATCTGTCTGCGCTGCAGATTCAGCGCGGTGACATCACCTCACTGGTGCGCCGGACGCTGGATAGCACCGGTCTGCCTGCCAACTGCCTGGAACTTGAGATTACCGAAGGCTACATCCTGCAGGATGCTGACCGTGCAATTGAAGTCTTGCAGCAGTTACGTGATCTGGGTGTTTCCATTGCCATTGATGATTTTGGCACCGGCTTCTCATCACTCTCCTATCTGCACCGCCTGCCGATTGACCGGCTAAAAATTGATAAATCCTTTGTGCAGGAGATCGGTTCCACCTCGCGGGCTGCCCAGGTGGCTCAGGCAGTGGTCAGTCTTGGCAAAACGCTCGGGCTCTCTATTATTGGTGAAGGGGTTGAGCATACGCACCACGCTGATGCATTACGGGAATGGGGTTGTCATGAAGCCCAGGGGTTCCTGTACGCCCCAGCCCTGACGCCGGATCAGCTGTGTCTGCTGGCGCCGTTCAAGAGGAAACCATGAAAGCGGTGATTCAGCGGGTCAGTTCCGCATCGGTTACGGTGGATGGTCAGGTGGTGGGGCAGATTGCTCAGGGCATTATGGTGCTGCTGGGGGTTAAAAAAGGTGATACCGAGGCCCCGGCAGACTGGCTGGCTGAGAAGATCGTCGGGCTACGGATATTTGAAGATGAGACAGGTAAAATGAACCGCTCATTGATAGATATAGGCGGAGCAGTGCTGGCGGTTTCCCAGTTTACCCTGGTCGGTAACTGCGATAAGGGACGTCGTCCTTCCTTTGATACAGCAGCACCTGCAGAGGAAGGCAAGCGGCTGTATGATTATTTTGTCGCTGCATTGAAGCGTCAGAACGTGCCGGTGCAGACCGGTATCTTTCAGGCAGATATGCAGGTCTCTCTGATTAATGATGGGCCGGTGACCTTTATTCTGGAGCGTTAAGCCATGTTTTCTCTTTCTTTCGGATCCAGAATAGACCAGCTTCTTTCATTGTATATTATTGATATAATGAATATATTGCTGTTTTTAGCGGCCTTGCTGCTCCTGATAGCGCTCTTTTTTGTGCGCAAACTTGCCAAAGAGCTGCCTAAAGGGCGTACCCGCAACTGGTGGAAAATTCTGGGTGGCCTGATTGTCCTGTTTATCTGCGGTTACTTCAGCTTCTATCTGATGAAATTAGGCACCCAGTACAGCAGTTCAGAGATGCTGGTACCGATCATCTTCTTCTTTGGTGCCATATTTGTACTGCTGGTCTGTGTGCTTGCCTACCGGACCACCTGTGAGCTGAAGCGGGTCTTTGTACTGGAGCAGGAGAGCATTACTGATCCGTTAACCGGTATCTTTAACCGTCGCCATCTTGATCGTCGTCTGCAGGAAGAGGTTCTGCGCTGCCTGCGCTACAATCTTCTCCTGGCGGTGCTGCTGGTGGATATTGACCATTTTAAGCAGGTAAATGATACCTGGGGACATCAGGTTGGTGATCTGGTTTTAAAGCATGTCGCCCGGCTCTTTGTCGAGGTGTTGAGGCAAACTGATATGGTGGCCCGTTTTGGCGGTGAAGAGTTTGTGATCCTGTTGCCCCATACCCCGGAAGCAGAGTCATACCGTCTTGCGGAACGGCTGCGGAAAACAGTTGAAAGCACCCCCCTGCAGTTCATGTCAGACGGCACATTGACAGAGATACGCGTTACCATCAGTATTGGCAGTGCCTGCCTGTTACCTGAAATTGATTCGGCCTTTGACCTATTGGAGCGTGCTGATAAGGCGATGTACCGGGCCAAACATGAAGGTCGTAACCGGGTGGTCCGTTGTCCCGGCCACAGCGTAGCTGAAGGATGGAGAGGCCACGATGAAGGTCGGTAATCTTCGTGATGCTGCAACAAGCGGCGGTTTCTGGATGGCATGGCTGTTGCTGGTAACAGCCCTCTTCATACCGGTACCAACTGCCAGTTTCTGTCTGGCCTTTCTGGCGGTCACCTGCGCGGTGTTTCCGCTGGCGCTCGGTTCCCGCAGGCAGCGGATTGGTGCACTTGTAGCCCTTGTTCTCAGCATTCTGCTGGTATTTTCATTGGTGGATAAAGCAAAAAATGATCCCTGGTTCAAAAAGCACCGCACCACAACCTCGCCAGCCTGATAGTATCAGTTACGATACTGCGTACATTTAATGCTATAGCCATAGACATGCAAAGTACAACGCCCTCCAGTTGTCTCCACCATTCTTTATCCTCACATCGCATATAACGTCTCAATAACTATGCATTAAGTTGTTTGGTGCTATATTGGCATGGTACCTGTAACAGCTATAATGATACATGAAAAGAGGTGTGAAACCATGCTGCTACCAACCTGCCGCTTCTTGATTGTTGTCTCATGCTGCCTGACCATCCTGGCCGGTATTGCCTGGGCAAATGCTCCTGCGTCAACCGTAAAACCTGCTGCCAGTCAACCGGTTATAATTCGTTCTTCTGAGCACCTCTACAATCTGCCTGGCCTGGGTAATGCTGGGAGGGTGGCCCCCGGCATCTATCGGGGCGAACAGCCGGGCCCGTCAGGCTATGCAACCCTGCAGCAGATGGGGATCAAGACCGTGATCGATCTGCGGACCTCGGAAAGTGAAAAATCCCAGGTTGAAGCTGCCGGGATGAAGGCGATTGCCGTGCCGATTGAGATGACCCGCAAGGGGCTGCGTCAAAAAGTGGATCAGGTGGTGGCGTTGATGGCTGATCCAGACAATCAACCGGTCTACGTGCATTGTCGGCACGGACAGGACCGTACCGGTATTGTGGTGGCGGCCTACCGGCTATCACATCAGGGCTGGAGCCTCAAGGATGTGGAGACTGAGATGCAGGCCTTCGGGTTTAATGATGTCTGGGTCAATTTTAAATCATTTATCCGTAGCTACAGTGTGCAAGGCACAACCCCGGGGACGAAGCAATGAGTAACCAGGAACAGAAACGGAAAAAACTGGTTATCTTCAGTGTCTCTGCCGGAGCAGGCCATGTGCGGGCAGCACAGGCATTGGTGGCGGCAACCAAGCAGTGCTATCCGTTGGTTGATGCAGTGCATATTGATCTGATGGACCATGTGCCGCAGCTGTTTAGAAAGGTCTATGCCGATTCATACCTGAAGGTGGTGGAAAGCCATCCGGCGCTCTGGGGCTACCTGTACGACAAAAGCGACCACGACAAACCCAACTCCGGCCTGAACCGCCTGCGTCGCGCCATTGAGCGGTTAAGCACCGCCAGTCTGGGCAAGTTGCTGAGGGAACTGGAGCCGGACCATATTATCTGTACCCACTTTTTGCCTGCAGAGCTGCTGGCCCGCAAGATCCGTAACGGTAAACTCAACGTTCCGGTCTGGGTCCAGGTAACTGATTTCGATCTGCACGCGCTCTGGGTGCAGCAACAGATGAGCGGCTATTTTGCCGCCAATGAGGAACTTGCCGGGCGGATGGCCGAGCGGGGGATTCCTGCTGAAACGATCCATGTTACCGGTATCCCGATCATGCCTGTCTTTGAACGGAACTATGATCGTGCAACCTGTGCCGCTGAATTTGGTCTTGATCCCAAGCGCACCACGCTGTTGATGATGTCCGGTGGCATGGGGGTGGGCGGCATAGAGCAGCTTGCCGAGCGCCTGTTGCAAGTCCCGGGTGATTTCCAGATTGTGGCCTTGGCCGGACGCAACGATACGCTTTTAACCAACCTGAAGCTGGTGGCAATGCGTCATCCTGGCCGTCTGATCCCGTTGGGCTTTACCAATGTAATTGAACGGGTCATGGCAGCCAGCGACCTGGCCATTACCAAGCCGGGTGGTCTGACCACTTCAGAATGCCTGGCAGTGGGATTACCGATGATTGTGGTCTCTCCCATACCAGGCCAGGAAGAGCGCAATGCCGATTTCTTGCTGGAAAACGGCGCTGCCCTCAAGGCCTGTGATGCCGGGGCGCTGGTCTGGCGTGTGCAGCACCTGCTGCAGCATCCCGAGCGGCTGGCAGAACTGAGCGACAAGGCGCAGCGTCAGGGCCGACCAGATGCTGCCCGCAAGGTTCTGGCAACGGTCTTGGGTGAAGCGCAACAGCTATGAACAGGGATACGCGCTGGCCCCATCTGCTGATGCTGCTCTGTGGTGTTGCCCTGATCGGCTTTTTCTTCGGCATGACCGAGATCCAGATCGAAGGTGGCAACGGCTGGGCCTGCGCCCTGCCCACCTGGCGGATCGAATCACACCCGTTGCTTGATATCTTCTGGGGTGGCCGCCCCATGACCGGCTATCATGCCTGGGTCTTTTCCTTCATGCTGCTGCTGTTTCACTTCCCTTTGCTGCTGTTCTGGCGTTTCACCTGGCGACTGGAGGCCCGTTGCATGGGGAGCCTGATGCTGTTCTGGGTCATTGAAGATTTTGTCTGGTTTATGATGAATCCTTGCTACGGTATCAGCAAATTTGAGCCGAGCTTCATTCCTTGGCACAAACAGTGGCTGCTGGGCATGCCCACCGACTACCTGACCTTTGGCCTGGCCGGTCTGCTGCTGATCTGGTGGTCGTTCCGGGGAAAGCAGCATAGCACTGCGGGTTGACCACAGCGAGCAATGGATAGCTGCTATGACTTGACGACCTATTCACGATATGGCATAAAATACCATAACGGAAAGGCGGGAATGATGTGGGGAATGCCCAACCTATTTTGAGCTATAGGCGTGACTTACCAAATGGCGATATTATTCAGGTGGTTGTCTGGTTGTTATCTGAACCATTGCCTGGGTCGCCACATCCATACAAATACCGGCTGCATTATCAGACAGCTGATGGTTCTGACTACATCAGATACGACAATGAACGCGGTAAGGGCGATCATCGTCATATTGCCGAGGTTGAGGAGCCATATCAGTTTGCATCAGTGGAAAAGCTGGCAAAAGATTTCTATGAGGCTATCAAGCAGGCCCGTTCTAAAGGAGGTATCACATGAACAGGGATTTTAAGGTAAAGATTGAGAGTGAAGAGGCATTCTTTGCCGACTTGATTTCACAGGCAAAAAAGATTGACCAAGGAATTATGCCTGAAAAACCGGTTGAAAGGGTATCCTTTCCCGATATGGAAACATTCTACCGATTTTGCACTCCCAAGCGTCTGCAGCTTCTTCAGGAACTTCACAAGGTTGGCTGCGTGAGCATCAATGCGCTGGCAAAACACCTGCACCGACACTACAAAAATGTATTCAGTGATGTTAAAACCTTGGAAACTGCAGGTTTGGTAGAAAAGACCGAGACGGGCAAATATTGTGTTCCCTGGGATGAATTTACCGCTACCGTCCGCCTTGCGTGATTTTGCCCGTTCTTTGTAGTCTTCACGTTCTACACCAGCTAATTTCCGAACAGGTCGAGGTTTTTTAAGGTAGCAAAAGGTTGGTTGCCGAAACTGTCTCTGGCCGGTTTCGGCTTTTCTTTTTCAGCAGGCGTGGCCTCTTCCGGTGCAGCCTCGGCCCGTGGTTCAGACAGGGCAACCATTTCCTCTTCGCCGTTAGTATCCATGCCGTTGCCGGTAAAGAAGTAGAGGTTATAC
>NZ_JAOTRZ010000150.1 GCF_030247655.1 Trichlorobacter sp.
GATCTATTCAGGTTGTTGATTGATGGAGTTGACAAGTATGATAACCATGCCTGATTCGATCCTTATCGTTAACACGCGTCTGATTGGTGATGTTATTCTCACCACCCCTTTGATACAAATTCTTAAGATACTTTTCCGCAAGCAGCAATTGACTTTCTGGCTAATCGCGGTACCGGCGAATTTTTGGAGAAAGATCCTCGTGTCCGAAAGGTTATTTATTCGGAAAAGTGGAAGAAGTCATCGTCTGGGCTTGGCAGTAGCTACCTGTTTGGACTGTTCAGGAAGTATGATCTTGCGATAACCATGAATACCGGAGATCGTGGCGCAATGGCAGCTGCAGTTGCCAGTAAGCGCTATCGCGTAGGGTATGCACAGTCAGATAAACCGATTTCACGCTTTTTGCGCTCAATCTTGTTTAGCCATCTTATTGATTTTGATGAAACAGCTCATATAGCCGGTTTGTGCTCTCAGGTTGCCGAGGTGCTGGGAATTACAAGCAAGAAGGTGCATGTGCAGCTGTTTTGGCAGTCCACCGATGCTGACCAGATAACGGATCTTTTGGGGGCACGTGTGAACCCTCCGGGGTATCTGGTGATCCATCCCTTTGCCCGTTGGCGCTACAAGTATTGGGAGATAAGCCGTTTTTGTGAGGTGAGTGATCGTTTGGCCCGTGCTCATGGCTTGCAGCCGGTCTGGACTTCATCTCCGGATCCAGAGGAAATTACCCTTTTGCAGACAGCAGCAGCGGGCTGCAGCGTCAAACCATTGCTGGTGCCCGGTACACTTTCCCTTAACCAGATGGCCTGCCTGCTAAAGGGTGCTGCCCTGTATATCGGTCTGGATACAGCAATAACTCATATTGCAGCCTCAACCGGTGTGCCGATGGTGGCGTTGTATGGTCCTACGGAGCTTTGGCGCTGGCATCCCTGGGATAATGAACACTCCCTGCATAAACCGGTTGCGTTTGGCTATAGAGGCACGATTCGCAGTGGTCGGATGGTAACGCTCCAGGCAGGCTGTGAGCACTATCCCTGTATCAGGCCCCACTGCTATGGTGAAACGGAAAATCCCTGCATGATGGAATTGACAGCCGATGCTGTTTGCAGAGAGGCAGCACAGGTGCTGGCAACTAAAACGGATTTCAATGGTGCCCACCATGCAGCTTGATGTCGCTTTTGTAACTGTCAATTACAATACCTGTGCCCTTGTAGAGGAGCTGATCCGCTTTTTCAAAGCAGTTAGACTGCCATTTTCTTACCGTTTGGTGGTGGTAGACAATAATTCAACTGATGGTTCCCAGGCGATGTTGGCGCAGGAACTCTGGGATGGGCTGCTCTACATTCAAACCAATGAAAATCTGGGTTATGGTCGTGGCATGAATCGCGGCTTGCAGGCTGTCGACAGTCGTTACGCCTGCATCATGAATACTGACCTGATCTTGAATCAGGAGGCGCTGTTTGCACTGTGGTCGTTCTTTGAGGCCAGGCCTGAGGCAGGAGTGGCATCTCCGGTGATTATGGGGAGTGATCATCGTGTGCAGGGTTTTTTGTTCTTGCCCAGTATTTGGGCGCTGTATTCCCAGACCATCAGTAAGATCAGAAGTAAAAGCTGGAAATTGCGTGTGGAGAAAGCTACTGCCCCGTTTGCGGTCCCTGGAGTGCTGGGGGCTTTCTTCATGATTCGTCGGGATCTGTTTGCGGACAGCCTGTTTGATGAGGATTTTTTCTTTTATTACGAGGACAGTGAGCTGGCTCACCGTTACTGGCAACGGGGAATCCCCTGCTTTGTCCTGCCTCAAGCTTCTATTACGCACCTTGGGGGACAATCCACCTCTGCCGAAGGCGGCAGGCTGTTTCAGGAAAGTCGCCGGATTTACCTTGAGAAGTGCTATGGCGCACCCCATACGGTTCTGCTGGCATTGCTTGACCGGTTTCGTTTGCGGTTTAAGTACTACAAATACCTGGTGCTGAGCAGCCTAATAAAAAGCAGTAAAATACGAAGCAAGTATGATTTTTATGCCCGTCTGATACAGTTGACCAAGTAATCTTCTAGCGAGTCTTATGCGAATCCTGATCATCAAAACCTCTTCCCTTGGGGATATTATCCATGCCCTGCCGGTACTCTCATATCTTCGGCAGGCGGCCCCTGGAGCGTTCATTGACTGGGTAGTGGATGAGGCATTCAGTGATCTGGTCTCCGGCAATCCGCTGGTCGATCGTCTGCTGCCGGTTGCCTTCAGGCGCTGGAAAAAGGCTGTCTTTGCCGGCAAAACAAGGCATGAAGTAATGGCCTTTATTACGCAACTGCGACAGTATCAGTATGATCTGGTTTTTGATCTGCAGGGCAATAGTAAGAGTGGGATGGTCTGCTGGCTGGCACGCTCCCGACGTAAGATCGGTTTTGACCGTGAACATCTGCAGGAAAAGCTGAACAGTTTTTTTACTACGGAACAGGTTTCGTTTCTGCCCATTGATCGCAACGCTGTGCAGCGCTATCTGCGGATTGTCAGTGCGCCGTTCGCACTTCGGCCTGATGGACTACCAATGCATAGTGATATAGCAACCTCTGCTGATGACGACTGTTTCGCTGGAAACGTACTGGCAGCCGTCGGTAGCCCGGTGGTGCTGTTTCATACAGGTACGACCTGGCAGACCAAGCTCTGGTTTGATGAAGGTTGGCTTCAGTTGGGACAGGAGTTGCTTGGTCGTTATGCATCAGCAACCATAGTGCTTTCCTGGGGGACTGACGAGGAAAGGCAACGGGCTGAACAGCTGGCTGCGAAGCTGGGTAGTCGCACCTGTCTGCTGCCGCGTCTGTCTCTGAAGCAGTTTGCTGCGGTTCTAAAACGCTGCAATCTGGCGATAGGTGGCGATACTGGTCCGGTTCATCTGGCCGCGGCAGTGGGAACTGCCACCGTTTCATTCTATCGTTGTACCGATGGTTTGCGTAATGGCCCCTATGGCATACAGCATGCCATTATACAATCATCACTTCCCTGTACGGTTTGCATGCGAAAACAGTGTGATCAGGATGAAGACTGCCGTAGAAACATTACGCCCACAGCCCTTTTTGAAGCTGCAGAGCGTTTGCTTATGCAGGGGAAGAAGGATACACCATGAAGCCGCTATCCATCCTGCAGGTCATTACCCAACGCCGTTTTTCCGGCGCAGAGCGGGTCTGCCTCTCGTTGTGTGCTGATCTGCAGCAGCGGGGCCATCGGGTGCTTTTACTCTGCAAGCCTGATGGCGGGCTGCCTGATGAGGCCCGTAAACTGGGGCTTGCAGTGCAGACTCCGAATATATCAGGCAAATTGAATCTGGTTGCGCCGTTCACTCTCGCCCGGATTGCCCGTCAGTTCGGGACTGATGTCATTCATACCCACCTCTCTTCTGCAAGCCTGTGGGGCGGTCTGGCCGGGCGTCTGGCTGGTATTCCGACGTTAGGCCATGTTCATGCCCTGAATACCTGGTTTTACTATCGATTCAGCGCGCTGGCAGCCACCTGCTCAGGCGGTGTGAAACAGTATGTGGTGGCGCAGGGGGCTGATCCGGCAAAGGTTAGGGTGGTCTACAACGGCATTCCGGCTAATCGGCTGGATGGTGTGTTGTCTTGTGCTGAGGCCCGTCAGATGCTTGGTCTTGCACCGGATCAGCCGGTGGTGGCCTGCGTGGCTCACCTCTCATCCAAGAAAGGGCAGATCTTTCTGTTGCAGGCCGTCGCTCTGCTGCGTGACCGTTTTCCTGATCTGGTCTGTCTGTTGGCTGGTGAAGGTGAGATGGCGGAGCAGTTACAGCAACAGGCGGTTGAGCTGGGGATAGCAGACCGTGTGCGTCAGCTGGGGTTCAGGCGGGATGTGATGTCTGTTATGCAGGCTGCGGATGTTGTTGTGCTGCCCTCCATCGCTAAAGAAGGGCTGGGGCTGGTGTTGGTGGAGGCAGCGTTGCTGGAAAAACCGACCATCGGCAGTAATGCGCCTGGGATTGATGAGGCGGTGCAGGATGGTGTTACCGGTCTGTTGGTAGCGCCTGGAGATGCGACAGCTCTGGCTGAGCGTCTTGCGCTGTTGCTGGGTGACGCTGTGCTGCGCAGCCAAATGGGACAGGCTGGACGCCAGCGTGCCCTGCAGATGTTTACGCAGGAGGCAATGGTGGACCAGTTTGAGGAGATCTACCGGGAACTGGTTACACAATGAACGGGAGCTTTTCCCGCACCGCCCTGCTGATCGGTGATGCCGGATTGCAGCGTCTGGCAGCAGCGAGGGTGCTGGTTGCCGGTGTTGGTGGGGTAGGGAGCTATGCGGTGGAGGCGTTAGTCCGGGCTGGCGTCGGCACTCTGACCCTGATTGATAGCGATACGGTTCAGACCAGCAATATCAATCGCCAGTTACACGCCCTGACAACCACACTTGGTAGAGCCAAGGTGGAGGTGATGGCAGAGCGGTTGCTGCAGATTAACCCTGGTCTGCGGGTAACCCCGTTGCAAGAGTTGATTACACCTGACAATGTTCCTGTTCTGCTGGTGCCGGGCTATGATCTGGTGCTGGATGCGATTGATACCTTGAGTGCCAAACTGGCATTGCTGCAGAACTGTCTTGAACGTCAAATCCCGGTGATCTCCAGCATGGGTGCGGCAGGCAAGCTTGATCCAACCCGGATCAAGATTAGCGATATTGCCGACAGCCAGGGCTGTCGGCTGGCCCGCAAGCTGCGCAAAGAGCTGCGCCGTGGAGGTATCGCCAGCGGTGTGACGGTGGTTTATTCTGATGAGCCGTGCAGCCTGGAGCGACTTGGGGAGCCGGAGGCAGAAGGAGAACGGCGCCCTTTGGGTACGATCTCCTACCTGCCTGCTGCCTTTGGGCTTTTTATGGCATCAGAAGCCATCAAACGTCTTCTGCAGGGCTAACCTCTTCGTACTTCTTCGCCTCCACACCGTCACGTCCCCGTTCCTTCACTAGATAAAGCGCCTTGTCAGCCCGTTCAAGCAGGGTTTCCGGCGTGTCATTGGCATGTACCTCTGCCACACCAATTGAAAGCGTCACCTTAAACTCGGTCCCATCCAGAATAAATCTGCTTTCGCGGACATTGGTACAGATCTTTTCAGCAAGTACAGTTGCCGGTTGCAGGCTGGCCTTGATCAGCACCAGGGCAAATTCGTCACCGCCAAAGCGGGCCAGAAAATCGCTCTCCCGCAGGGTCGCCTTGATCTTAAAGGAGACCCCCTTCAGTATCCGGTCACCAGCCTGATGGCCATGGCTGTCGTTGATAGCCTTAAAGTAATCAACGTCAATCATCATCAGGGCAAACGGTTCTTTGTAGCGCTGATGCAGGGAGATCATCTCCAGCAGCTTTTCATCAAAATAGGCCCGGTTGGCCAGTTGGGTCAGTCCGTCAATCCGTACAGCGGTCTTGAGCGCCTCAATCTGTTCCCGCTGGGTTGCCAGAATAGCCTGAGAGCTTGCCAGCTCGCCTTTCAGCTCGCTGTTGCTGGCAATGACCCGGTCAATCTCGGCAATCAGTAGGGCATGGGCTGCAGCCAGCTCATCCGGCAGGTCAGCCTGTTCGATTCCGGCACGTACCTCCCACAGGGCCTGGGAGGAGTCGCTGGCCGCCCGGTCGGTACGATGGATTGCGGTTGCCAGTGAAAGCAGGATACTGCGGATGGTCTGGGCAGAGTCACTGATCTGTTGTTCACGGGGGTCAATCTTGCTGGCGTTAGGCAGCTCTACCCCGCGACCGGCCTTGTTGAGATCTGCCCTTTTCTGGAAATACTCAACAAGGGCGCTGAACGGTGCGGTGACAATCTGTCCGATCAGGTCAAGCACGTAGTTGATGCCATCAGACTTGAGCATCCGCGCAAAGGGGTGCAGCATTAGACCGATAATCAGCCCCCCACTAAAGATAAACCAGCTCATAGCATGTTTCTCCCAATCAGACAGTCAGTTTGTTCCTGTTGCCTCAGCACCGATGGTGCGAATCGCCTCGTAGATAACATGGTCGTATTTGTCCTGGCTGATAGCTAGGGCTACTGTCGGAATTCTCAGCAGCGATTTAACAAAGCCAAAGCGCAGATCCCGTGGCAGCAGGTCAATATAGGCCACCAGGTTGATTTCCTGGTCCGGCGCAAGCTGGGGGGCAAGCTGCAGGGTGGTAAGCAGATCGTTAATAGTAGCGGCCTGCAGGTCGTCACGTTGTGCAGCGGCCTTGGCAGAGATGACCTCATTCCAGTCATTCAGTATTTCAGTAGCGGTCAGAGGGCGCCCCTCACGGTTTGTCAGCCAGCGCATAAAGGTGATGGCTGCCTCTTTGCCAATGATGCCGGCATAGACCTCCATGGCTAGGTCTCCGGGGAAGTGGCAGTGCTGGCGCAGGGTGCTGACCATTTCCCAGCCCCGTTCCGTCGGCTCCACCTGCATATCCATCGGTGCGCCCTGTTTTGCTAAAAGACCACTGTTGCCGGACAAAAAGCCGCGTACCTCACTGTTCAGCTCGCGTGATGCTGCATAGCGTGCCCAGCACTGATAGTCGCTCTCGACATACAGCATCACCATCCGGTCGATCAGGGCCCGGTCAAGGGTGGCAACCTGATAGGTGCCGTCCGGCGGGTTGATGGTGACCACGACCTTATGGTGGGGGGAGAGGCTATGGGTATGCAGGGCACGTTGCAATCCCTCTGCAGGTGGTTCCACAAATTGAAAGATTGCCTGAAGGGTATCCTCCTGTTGTGCCCGATTCAGTTCATCACAGTGGACCAGGGTTGACGGGGCATCATCTTCAGGCCACCAGGAAGGGCGGGACCAGTGCATGACGTTACCTTCGCGAAACGGGATACCAACCAGATCTCCTACTTCCATCTGTCCCAGGCGCAGCGGTGCATAACACCAGCCAATTTCCCGGCAAACCTGTATAATTCCGGCTGTCTTGCCCACGCCGCGATGTCCCACCACGCAGGGGGTTAGATCGGTTTTGGTCAGCAGTTCTTTCAAGACAACCTTCATCTGTTCTATGTTCATCTGCTGCATCCTCCTTGAATAACATTGGAATCATAGATGAAAGAGTGGTGTGCTTCAAGCGTTAATGGACTAATTAACTCTTTTTGTGTTGCTTTGTTGAGGTTGTCTCTTTTTGTGGTACATAGAGTTAAGTAAAATGGCATACTCAGATAAAT
>NZ_JAOTRZ010000151.1 GCF_030247655.1 Trichlorobacter sp.
AAATATATCTGTGAAATAGAGAATGTCGGAGAATTTTTATCTAAAGAAGAAATTGATGAATGTGAGCTGGTGGCCGCAGCTATTGTTAGTAGTAAAGATATAATTGAAAAAGAATACCCTCCCGCCAACACCAAGCTTCTTAACAAAAAACCGTTTCACGGTTTATTTACCCATAATTACATTTACACCTGCTTGGGGATGTCATGTCTGGAGGGGGATGAATCCCCGCGGCATCTGCTATTGGAGGCTTACTTAGTAGTTGCGTCTGGTATACTCAGGCACCGAAAAGAACACGCATCACATTGGCGTGATCCGAAAGAGTATCTGGAGGCGCTGGATGACTCATGTCGTCTTGCGCGAAAACTACTATTGCCGACCAAAATCGATATTCACAATAACCTTCCTCAACAGTTGTCAAATGCGCATGGGGAATATCTGAAGGGCATACAACGATCTGGAAACACTTTAAAATGTATCTATAATTTACTTGACTATGCTCTGTCAGGCAAAAGTGCACCTACCTATCTGAAATCAGGACACACAAGAAAATTACGTACCATAAGACACACTATAAACGATGCTGTTGATCCTGAACTGACTGGTAAAATAGATGATGTTGAAATGTGGCAGCTTACTGCAGAGTCAGCATGCGGACTTGATGCCCCCGAGACCACCGGTGGGCTAGATTATTATCAAATTAGTTCCCCTCTGGATGATAAATTGCCATCCGAGCAGCATAATCGTAAAAAACGTCACTATCTGTCCAGTATTGCCATGCATAATCAACGTCTTCCATTTAGGTGGGAAATGCTGTCACTGTACGAAATTAGCTGTTTCATTGAGACGATTGAGCAACTGGCATCTGGTGTTTACCAGTATAATCCAAATATCAGAGGATTAGGGGAGATTGATCAGCGTGAGCTGGCAGCTGTTGCTGTAACTTTGTTTTTGCGTTCTGTGCCACTAAAAGATCTGCCATCAATAAAACTTAGTGATGCGGCATATGCTCAAGTTGAGCCACCAGGATATCGGTTTTATGGCTATAAATCAGGTGTTTGGGTGGTGTCACCCCCCCAACTGCCAATGGACATGACACTTGGAAATAGGTTCTACAGCTCTGCAGAATTCAGGCGTGAATTCTATTTTATAAAATCTGGCACCGGTCTTGAGCAAATCATTGATACATATATTACTGAGGTAAGGGGAAGGGGCGAAAGCGAGAGAAGCCTGTTTCTTAAGTCACCTTATTATTATGAGCAGGCTCTGCAGAAAGTCATTACACTCATCAATGAACAGCATAAAACTCGATTAACACTTAAAAGAATTGAGTATTTTCTCCACAACTATCTTGCTGGAACTGATGGTGCAGATCTCACAACTGCTATGCTGCTTACTGGTAGGAGTGATTTCCTAGGTATGCCACCTCTACACTATACAGCCTTGCCGGTAAAACGCTTGCAGGCGATCTACTACACTTCTTGCCGAAAATTAATGAGTGGGGTAGGACAGGAGTTGGCTGCACGAGGTAAAGTTTTAAGCCTTAATGATATTCAAGATAATAACAACTATGCAGGGTCATGGAGGGGCATGGCAGGAACTTTCTATCGTCCTAAAAAGAAAGCTGTCAGGAAAATGATACGCCGGCTTCAGGAGCGAATAAGGCACATTCAAAGTATGGCGTGCGACAGAAATAAGCTTTTGCGCCTGCATAATAATATTATGCGATATACAGCAATTATGTTTGCCTTTTCAACTGGGTTTCGTGCTGTGAGAAGTCCGTTACTCCCTCCATCGCAGATTGATGATACAACGGGCTTTGCAGTCATTTCTGATAAGGATGGTATTGATTATTACAACTCAAGGATTGTCTGGCTGCCACCAGTTTGTATTCAGCAGTATTATGCCTACCTGAAGCATCTCGAGTGTCTTATGCCAAAGTTAGAATACCTAGACCTCGATGCGTTTAATGCCTTATGTCATTTGCTTGGCCACCCGCGCCCAAATGACAAAATTCCTCTATTCTTCTTTTTAAGAATGGATGGCGGTTCATGCGTGTTGAAACCGATAGACATCTGGCGAGAAATCAGAAAAAATCTGCAGTATGATCTGCCATCGAATGCAAGTCGCCACTACCTGCGTTCTCATTTGACTGAAAAAGGTTGCCCCCCTGAATTGGTTGCTGCTTTTATGGGACATTGGGAGCGAGGAGAAGAACCCTGGGGCAGTTTTTCTGCACTTCCACCAATACAGTACGCTGAAACAATTGCCTCTTATCTGATACCGATGCTGGAAGAGGATGGTTGGATGCCGATAACCGGCATGCAGGATTACTGGTGATGAATAAAGTCCCTGCACCCATCTGGGATAAAACCTATTTAGAGAAAAATGCTAAGGATACCTCTGTCGTGCAACAGCTTCGACTGAGAGAAAAAGTCTTAAAGTATCTTTTAAAAAAACATCCGGATATCTACTACGGTAATGTAAACGCAGTATTTAATGCACGCAACGGAGACCAGTTTCTCAAGCAGATAAAGAGTTCGCTCAGCACATTTGAGTATCTTTTCTGTATCCGTTTTTTTATTAAAGGTCTTGAAGCCGGTAAAGAACAGTTGGGCTGGGCAAAGGTTGTGGTGCCTGGAATGCCGGTCGCAGCGCCGAGAGAGCCGGCGCGTTTTACCCCCCTTTCATTTAGATGCCTTAATGCATTTGAGCCGCTTCATATCGCCCTTAAAAACTATCTGGGGCTCCCTGCAAATAATAACCCTTCTAAGCATTTGGGCATCATCCTGTTATCAGCAATTCTTTACGGCGGCTTACTAAACAAAAACTGGTTAACTCCTTTATTACGTGGTCTGAACGGACAGATACGAATACAGGGTGGGCTGATGTGGATAGATCTTCAACGACCATATATTTATCCAAAGTATGCAGATCAGCCTGAAAAACGGAAAAATATCGACCGGCGCTGGTTTCCAGACCCACTTACACAGGCTCTGATCATCCGCTTGCATACCCGTTATGCTGACCTGGTGCCTTTATGCCATAATCTTGATGCACTAACCTGCGTCAAAGCTGCTTTGCATGATCTGAGCGGTGAACAGAAGCATCTAACCATATCCGAACTCTATGATGGGGCAAGCTGCTACCTTGCCTTAAGGATTCCAAATTTTCTCGTTAGTTTTGCAACAGGCAAAACGGTCTCCGTTTCACTGTCATCTCCAGTATGGACGCGCCTGTTACATGATAAAGCAGTTCTGCAACAAACTGAAGGTGCTGAGATTGAGGAGATGGAGGCTCCTGGGCACAACCAACTGGTTCAGGCGTCAGAATTGATTGATTATAATCGCCAGGAACAGCTCAGGAAAAAGCTCGTCAGTATACTGGGGAAGGCCAGGAGAGGGCGAGACACTTGTGAACCAACCAGAAAAAAAATTATCTCTTTTTTTGAAGATGCTGCTGAAAAAATGGTGCCTGTTCTGCAAATGCTCACCCAATGGACCCTGGAGATGCTTGGTAGAACTGAGTCTACGCTTGAAGGGCGTAAACTTAAAAATCCATTGCAGCCAAGTGCTATTGCCACCTATCTGAGCGCAATAGATCAAGAACTGCTTGCCTGTGCAGAAAAAGATGATATTTCGCTCTACGATTCAGCCGAGTTGCGAGACCTGTATGACGATGCAATCAAGGCGGTGAAGAAACAGTCACAGAGGCATACAACATCGTTTCGACTGACCCAGTTTCACCGTTTTTTGGTGCGTAGTTATGGCGCTCCGGAAATTGATATGGGCGGTATGGTCGGCCGAAAAGGGCCGCCTGAGCTTGGTGTTGATGCCAATATCATGAGTCCACGTATGTTCCGTGCAGCACTGTATTCACTTGGTTGGGAACTGTCAAAGCGCAGTAGAATTCAGTCGGTTAGGTGCCTGATAGCTATCCTGGGGTACCGCTGTGGCCTCAGAAGGCATGAAGCATTAGCCATACGTATCGGCGACGTGATGGGAGAAACATTTCCCGAAATCATGGTGCGTACTAGTTATTTGAATAGGCTTAAAACCGCTGACTCAGCACGCCGATTGCCTCTCCATCTCTTGCTAGAGCCTGATGAGTTACAGGAACTACTGCACTGGAAACAGATTCGCATAGCTGAAGAGGGGGGGGGGCATTGCCTTGATGCCCCTCTCTTCGGCTTGCCCGGCATCAAACAGATCTTAGGCGATAATGAAGTGTTTCTGGAAATACACGTTGTGTTGAGACAGGTTAGTGGTGATCCTGGACTACGTTATCACCACTTGCGCCATAGTTTCGCCAATCGTCTGTTGCTGGTTATGCTGAGTGTCAATTTGCAGCCAGACGAGCTTCCTGAGCATCTGCGACAGCTGTGCCTGTTCCATATCACCCCTCAGGAGTTAGTGCGGGGCCTCTTCGGCAATATGAATCAGGGACGGCAGTTCTTGTATGGTGTTTCAACCTTACTTGGGCATGCAGACCCAGTTACCACTCTGCAATCATATTTTCACCTGTCAGATCTGTTGTTGGGAGTTATGGTCCGGCAGCCAGCTGTACAGCCATCACTTTCTGCAGAAGCCGTCATGGAATTAACAGGTCTGAAGCGGGTCATGGTCTTTAGAACCAAGGCTGAAAGTGCATGTGGTGACTGGAAAATGGAAATATATCGTGAGCGAATGGCGCGGCATGCATCAAAGCTGTTTCCAGATCCGCAGTTGCCAGCTACTAAAACCATAGAGCCATTGCCGCCACAGGAAGAAGAGTCAGAAAAAATTTTGCCGGATTGGAAGATTGTTCAGCATGTCCTCAAATTATATCAGGTGCAGGGAATGTCTTGCGAGCAGATTGCAGATCGTTTACGAACTTCAATAGCCTCTTCCAAGGCGTGGTGTGAAGCGGCAACTGTTATCAGGAACCTGACAACAAAAGAAGGCACTCCCCGTCATTTGTCGGCTTGGCAACGAAAGCAGGAAATGAAGAAAGGTACTGTTAATACCTTTCCTGTGCCACCTGATAATTCAGCCGACAAGGCCTTGGTGGCCAAGATACTGAAAAAAATATCTGTGCTGACTGCCCAGGAGCTTGAGGTCGTACGAGATGGATGCAAAATTTTTGTTGAACGATACAGCTCAAACCAGGGGTATGTGCGATTTACTGATGTTGCAGGGACCATTACATATAAGGAGTTTCTAAAGCTTATAGGGATTCCGGACTCCATGGTCTATATTTCCATGTTCGCAAAATCAGTACCGGCTCGGCAATCTGAACTGGAGAATCAAAAGCTGATTTTAAAGAAGCTTGGCATTGCTGAAGATCACCTGCTAACTTCCGGCAAGCGTCACGTCAAATATCGCCGTACCCATGAATGCTCTGTGGCCTTCATGGTGGCTCGTACAGATCGTACCATCAAAAGGAAAAATAAGCAGGTTATTGCAGAGACACTCTATGGATTCCGTTATGCCATCTATCTGCTGGCAATCGGTCTTGAGTATATCAATGAATGAACTGATCGTCTGAAATATCTATGGTTATGCAACCTCACCGTTGATTGCCTGACGCAGCACGGTACTTGGCTTGAAGGTGAGCACCTTGCGTGCTTCAATGGTCATGGCTTCACCGGTTTGCGGGTTACGTCCTTTACGTGCAGATTTTTGGCTGACGGTAAAGCTGCCAAAGCCGGATATTTTAATGGTTTCTCCAGATTCCAGAGATCCCTTCAAGATGGAAAAGACCGCCTCCATCATACCCGAGGCATCCTTCTTTGAAATACCTGTAGTGGTCTGAATCTTCTCAACGATGTCTGCTTTGGTCACAGATGCCTCCAATGAAATAGTTCTGAATGAGTAGTAACATTTTTGTCACAGCTGCCGCCGGTCAATATCTGTAACCAACGGCAGCTGTTTTCACTACTACTAAGCTGCATCTGCTGTCAATTTTTCCGGTCTCCAAAACTTCCTGCCAGCTTCATCGGATACCAATTTTTTCCATGCTGGAGACGCGCCAAACAGAACTGATTCATTATTCAAGCCGCTACTTATCCTGTCTGCTGCCTGAACTACTTCCGCGACTGTCATCAAAGGCCTTTTTCCACCATAAGATTGAAGTTTCCAGCTGAGCAGGTAGCGAAGGGCTGTTGCGCCATCCGGCCATACATGGTCCAACTGTGCAAGCGGTTGTGCTAGTAGCTCCAATGTCAGCAGGTCGTGACCCAGCAAAGCTCCAATCAAGCTTCTACTGGTTCTGTTAAGTGTCTTGGTCTTGCCAATATCGTGCAGGAGTGCGGCACATGCTGCCAGTTCATCCTGCTCATGCATGCACCCTGTTGCACGTATGACAAATTCTGCACATTCAAGGCTGTGCTCTAAAAGTCCACCGGCGTAAGAGTGATGATGTTTCTGACTGGCAGGTAAAGATATAAACGGTAACGCCATACTATCGTTTCGTAACACGTTCAGTATAAATTCACGGAGAGGCATGATTTTGAGCTGATTCAAAATGGCTTCCAGCCTCTGTATGCCCCCTGCAATAGGGCAGTAGTCTCCAGGGAGGTGTTGTAATGGATCGCCTGAACTGTTTTCTGCCCGTGTGGCTGCAGATATATCTACATGCCAGCGATCTGCAAAATGCCGCATACTGCCGTAAACAGTTACCAGCGTTTTATCCTCCAGTTGGTCACCGTCATAGCGATCAAGCCAGGCATAGGCAGGAATGTGACCTGAACGATCCCGCAGTGTACAGGCCAGATAACGCTTGTTATTACGTGCTGTTCTGATGGTCGGGTTGTGAATCCTCAGTGTAGCTTCAACCGGTGCATTTGGCCGGTATTCCAAGCTTGCGATCATATCAAACCTCGCTTTCCCGGCCAGCGGTGATCAGACTGTTGAACGCAGACCCATCTTGCCGCGTAATGTTTGGAACATACCGCGAGTAGATGGTAAACAGCATCTTGGTGGTTGAATGGCCCATCTGCCGTGCAATCCACTCCGGATTTTCACCTGAAGCGAGCCACAGGGTAGCTGTGGTGTGCCTGGTCTGGTAAGGACGGCGTTTTTTCAGGCCAAGTAGCCTGAGTGTCGGGTACCAGATCCGGTTGGTCACGTTACTGAAGTTCGTAGGCTCACCGGTTCGGGTGCAGAATACAAATC
>NZ_JAOTRZ010000152.1 GCF_030247655.1 Trichlorobacter sp.
GCACGGAACCATCCTCAAGCTCAATATCAGCCAGAAAACGCTTGTAGCGCTTGATCAGTTTGCCGGGGATCAGGTCGGGCAGCTTCATCGGGCTGCTGCCAGTTTTGCTGCAATCCTGATGGAGGCTTTCATGCTGGTTGGCGAAGCGGTGCCGGTGCCAGCCAGATTATAGGCAGTGCCGTGGTCAACCGAGGTACGGATGATTGGCAGGCCCAGGGTAATATTGATGCCATCGTCAAAGTGTCGCATCTTGAGCGGGATCAGCCCCTGGTCGTGGTACATGGCCACCACCGCATCATAGGGGGCAGGTTCCTGTACGGCAAAATGAAAGAAGGTGTCAGCGGAGAACGGGCCTGCAACATCCAGCCCCTCGGACTTTGCTGCCGTAATAGCCGGGATAATCGATTCTTGCTCTTCAGTGCCGAACATGCCGCCTTCGCCACAGTGGGGATTCAATGCCAGCACGGCGATTCGCGGAGAACCGTTACCACAGAGCGGTGCCACTCCCGTGGCTGTCACCCGGATGGTCTTCAACACCTGTTCCGTGCTGATCAGAGAGGGGACATGGCCTATCGCCTCATGGATCGTGACTAGTGCCACCCGCAGGACATCACCGGCCAGCATCATCACAAACTGGTCGCAGCGGCATAACTCTGCCAACAGCTCGGTATGGCCGGGATAGTGGTGCCCTGCCTTATGCATTGCCTCTTTACTGATTGGCGCGGTGGCCATGGCTGCCACCTCGCCGGTCAGGCACAGCTCGGCTGCGCGGCGGATATAGCGGTAGACTGCATCGCCAGCCAGCTCTGAAGGCTTGCCATAGGCGATATCAGTCTCAGCCAGGCTGGACAGTTGCAGCAGGGGAATGACGTCATCCGGCAGATCAGCTGCCTCGGCAGTGGAGGAAACAACGACAAGTTTTAGCGAGCTGTTGCAGCTGGTCAGCGCTCGCCCCATGGCCCTCTGGTCGCCCAGCACCAACGGGCTGCAGACGGCCCGGATGGCCGGATCGGTAAGGGCAGCAACAATGACTTCAGGACCGACCCCGCAAGGGTCGCCCATGGTGATGGCAATGAGAGGTTTTTTCATGGGAAGTATGTAGCACAGAAGAGGATCTAAAAGAAATAGTGCCAGAGATAATCCAGTCTGCCCCTGAGAATCATCCGCTTACCTGACCAGGCCATGATCTGTTTGACCAAGGTGCGTTGCTGCGGGGCATAGCAATGAATCCGGCAGCGTCGGCAGGTCGGTTTTTCTGCTTCAAGCGGGCAATGTAACCGTTTTTTTGCGGCATATTCTAAAAACGCTGCGCATTCAGGGCAGAGCGTCAACGGTTGCATCCCCGGGTACACGGTTATTTGCTGCTGGTTGCTATGGAGCTGTCCCGCACACCAGACTTCCGTAAATCTGGCAATAACTTTGATGTCTTTGGCCTGTTGTGCCGTTGGTTCTTTGTGCATGGATCTCATTCTACCTGCTTTTGGCGATAGTTGCATGACAACGGTCAAAAAATTAAAATTGCACAAAGCCTTGAGTTGCGTGGTGAACATGCTATTCTAATATGACTTTAGAGAACGGAACAGGCTAAAAGCATGGGACTGGTGGCGCTTGATAATCTTGAGATCGGAATGGTACTGGCAAGCGACGTACTTGACCGTAACGGCCGTATGCTTTTGGGGGCCGGTGCCGAGCTGAATCAGAAACATTTGACGATCTTCCGTACCTGGGGAGTCGCCGAGGTTGATATTGCCGGCATCGACTATGTTGATAACGAACCACAGATGCCGGCTGAGCTTGATCCGGCTGCGGTGATGGCTGCTGAAGAGGCTCTGCTGCCGCACTTCAGGCATTCCGGTACTGAGCACCCTGCCCTGCGGGAGCTGCTGCGGTTGGCCGCCATCAGAAAGGTACTCCATGGCCTTTGCTGATGCCCCCACCTATACCGTGCAATGGCTGATTGACCGTACCAGTACCGTCTATTCCCTGCCGCTGTTCTATGATCGGCTCAACGAGGCGATCAACCATCCCCGTACCTCCATCGATGACATCGGTAAAATCATTACTGAGGATCAGGGCCTGACCGCCCGTCTGCTACGATTGGCTAACAGTCCGATGTTCGGCTACTTTGGCAAAGTGGATTCCATCAGCAAGGCGGTTACCATCATCGGTACCCAGCAGTTACGGGATCTCGCCCTGGCTGCCTCGGTGATGGGTATCTTTAAGGGGATTCCTGAAGAGTTGATGAGTATGGCCACCTTCTGGCGCCATTCCATTGCTTGTGGCATCATTGCCCGTGCCCTGGCAACCTGGCGGCGTGAGGCCAATGTTGAGCGGTTCTTTGTGGCCGGCATGCTGCACGATATCGGCCAGTTGATTATGGCCACCGTGCTGGGGGATCTGGTGCGGGAGATGATTGAAGAGACCCGGGCAGAAGAGCTGCTCTATTTTGATGTTGAGTTGAAGCGGGTCGGGTTTGATCATGCTGAGGCAGGCGGAGCACTGCTGAAGGACTGGAAGATTCCAGCCAATATTGCTGATCCGGTTGCCTTCCACCATCGACCATCCAGGGCAGAACAGTTTCCGCTTGAAACCTCATTGATTCATATCGCCGATATCATTTGCCAGGCCTTTGAATTGGGCCAGAGCTGTGAACGGTTTGTCCCACCCCTTGACGGCGCCGCCTGGGACAGGCTGGGGATGACGCCCCACCAACTGGGGGCTGTATTGAAGCAGGCTGAACCGCAGATAGAAGAGACCTTTGCCATTCTTTCGGAGACATAAATGACGCGGCAGGATGAGGCCATAACCGATAGCGGTTTCCTGCAGGAGCGGGTTAGTTATCTTGAAGAGTCAAACCGGCGCTACATTGACATCTTTGAGATGTTGGCCAGTAGTGGTGATTTTCAGGCGGATCTAGCCCGCGCTGAAGGGCTGCAGGATATCTTTCAGGCGACCCTGGCCCAGGTTCAACGTTTAATTCCCTTTTATCGGGCCGGTATTTTGGAGGCGATGGATGATGGCAGCTTTGAGCTGACCTCCTGCGACAGCACTCCTTGTAGTACAAAACTGCAGGATGCAGCTGATGCCGCCATTGTTGATGGTGCGTTTGCCTGGGCCCTGAATCGCAACCAGGCCGTCATGATCCCGTCTCAGCGGGGTGGTACCCTGCTGTTGCAGAGTATTACTACCCGTTCCCGCATCCACGGCATGTTTGTCGGTCTGATGCCCGGCGAATCTGCCAGCATTGATGCCCCCACCCTGAACGCCCTTTCCATTCTTTTAAACTCAGCTGCTTATGCCCTGGAAAGCACCACCCTGCGTGGCTTGCTGAAGGAACATATGGCCACTCTGGAACAGCGGGTAGAAGAGCGTACCCGTGAGCTGGCAGTGGCTCGTGAAAAGGCTGAGGCGGCCAGTCAGGCCAAGAGCGAGTTTTTGGCAAATATGTCCCATGAAATCCGTACCCCGATGAACGGCGTGATGGGGATGACGGAGTTGTTGCTGGAAGGTGGTTTCTCACCGGAGCAGCAGCGCAAACAGCTGCTGGCAATTCGGGATTCTGCTGAAAACTTAATGGTTATAATCAATGATATTCTTGATTTTTCCAAGATTGAGGCAGGAAAGCTGGAACTCTGCTGCGCGCCGTTCCTGTTGCGTAAAAGCCTTGAGCAGGGGTTGTACTCACTAGGCTTAAAGGCGGAACAGAAGGGGTTGCGGCTGGTTATCCAGGTGGATGGTGCCGTGCCGGACCGCCTCGGTGGTGATATCTATAAGCTGCGTCAGATTCTGATCAACCTGGTGGGTAACGCGATGAAGTTCAGCGAACAGGGTGTTATCACGGTATCGGCACAGCTTGAACAGGCAGAGGATGCCGGTCTGGTGGTTCGGTTCTGTGTGGCCGATCAAGGGATAGGTATTCCTGCTGAAGCACAGTCCCGCATCTTCGAGACCTTTGAACAGGCCGATGTTACCACCACCAAAAAATTTGGTGGCACCGGTCTGGGGCTGACTATCTGTCGTCGGCTGGCAGAGCTAATGGGAGGCAGGATTTGGGTTGAAAGTGAGCCGGGCAAGGGTAGTTGCTTCATCTTTACCGCCCGTTTGGTTTCGGTTGGTGAGGATGTGGCCATTGAAGGAGAGGGTGTTGCGGTTAGCCAGTCGCTTGAGCCGCTCAAAGGTTTGGCCGTGCTGCTGGCTGATGACGTTGAGGTGAACCGGGAGCTTGCCAAGGCGGTACTGGAACGTTCCGACCATCGTATAACCGAGGCGACCAATGGGCAGGAGGCGTTGAATGCCTATGCCGCCGGGCGGTTTGATATCGTGCTGATGGATGTGCAGATGCCTGAAATGGATGGGCTGCAAGCCGCTGCCGGTATCAGAAGACTGGAGCAGGAACGTGGCACTGGCCGGACACCGATTGTTGCCATGACCGCCTACGCCGGTAAGGATGATCGTGACAAATGTCTGGCTGCTGGCATGGATGATTATCTGTCCAAGCCGGTTAAACCGGCTCAGATGCTGGAGATGCTGCAACGCTACTGTAGCGCCGCCACTGCAGGACCTGAGCTGGAGACCGTTGCAACGCCTCCGCCTACACCCGCACCTGCCGTTGAAGATGAAATTCCGGTTTATGCCAAGGCAGACCTGCTGGAACGGCTGGGCGGCGCCGAAGCGCTGATCCCCCGTTTTCTGGGGCTGTTCTTTAAAGGGGTTGAACCAAACATGGCGGCCCTGGAAGAGGCGATTGCAGCAGCCGAGCCAGACAAGGTGCGGACTACCTCTCACGCCATTAAAGGTTCGTCAGCCAATATTGGTGCCATGCAGATGCGGGAAACCGCCGCCGCCATTGAGGCTGATGCCAAGACCGGTGATATCACCGCGGTTCCGGCGGGTCTGGAGAAGCTGAAGGTGCAGCTGGAAGAGTTTAAGGCTGCAACGGAGAATTAACCCTAAAGTCAATAGCACGCGGATCAAATCTGATTTTGGCAGATTTACGCGGATTTTTTAAAAAGCTGGTTAAAGCTTTAAACGGCAGTTACTCACGCAAAGCCGCAACGCTCGCAACGAAAACCAAACAAGTTACAGGAATATTCAAGTTTTACCCGTTTGGCGAGAGGCTATGTTTGTGCAAGATATTGTTTTTGTTGAGTTGCTTCGTTGCGGGAACTGTTTTTTATAGGTTTAAATCTGCGTACATCCGCTCAATCTGCATCATCCGCGGGCTACTTCTTTTCAGCAGTTTTACCCCAGCTTCAGCTCCGCATCCTCCAACTGCTTGATCCGGTCCCGCAGTTCTGCCGCCTTCTCAAAGTCCAGCTCTTTTGCAGCAGCAAGCATCTCTTTACGCATCTTCTTGATCAGCTTTGGAATTTCCCTTAGTTCAATACCGTAGGTTTCCTGAATATCCGCCACCACCGGTGGGGTGACATAATCCTTTTCAGCGATTGATTCCAGTATGCTGCGCATCCCCTTCTTGACCGTCTCCGGGGTGATGCCGTGCTCAACATTGTAGGCCAGCTGTTTAGTGCGGCGGCGCTCGGTTTCGTCAAGGCAGGCCTGCATGGAGCGGGTGGTCTGGTCAGCATACATCAAGACCCTGCCATCGACATTTCTGGCAGCCCGACCGCAGGTCTGGATCAGGGAGCGGGCCGAACGCAGGAAGCCTTCCTTGTCAGCGTCAAGAATTGCCACCAGCGAAACCTCTGGCAGATCCAGCCCTTCCCGTAGCAGGTTAATCCCCACCAGCACGTCAAATTCACCCAGACGAAGAGAACGCAGGATCTGCATCCGTTCGATGGTGTCAATGTCAGAGTGCAGATAGCGCACCCGCAGCCCCAGCTCCTGGTAGTAGTTGGTCAGCTCCTCGGCCATCCGTTTGGTCAGGGTGGTGACCAGGACGCGATCGCCTTTAGCGACCGTCAGGCGTACCTCATGCAGCAGATCGTCTACTTGACCTGCTGCCCCGTCCTTTCCTGTCGCCGGTCGGATCTCAATCGGCGGATCAACCAGACCGGTGGGACGGATGACCTGTTCCACAAACAGGCCGCCTGCCTGCTGCAGCTCATAATCAGCCGGTGTGGCAGAGACATGCACGACCTGGTTGATCCGGGCTTCATACTCCTGAAAGTTGAGGGGGCGGTTGTCCAGTGCGGCAGGCAGACGGAAGCCATACTCCACCAGGGTCTCTTTGCGGCTGCGGTCACCACGGTACATACCGCCCACCTGGGAGTTGGTTATGTGGGATTCATCCACGAACAGCAGAAAATCTTTGGGAAAATAATCAATCAAGGTAAACGGCGCTTCACCAGGTTGCCGATCATCCAGGTAGCGGGAGTAGTTCTCGATCCCCTGGCAGAATCCCATCTCCTCCATCATCTCAATATCATAATAGGTGCGCTGCTCAATCCGTTGTGCCTCCAACAGCTTGTTCTGCTCCCTGAAGTGGCGAATCCGCTCTTCAAGGTCAAGCCGGATCTGCGCCACCGCCCGTTCAAGATTTTCTTTGCTGGAGACATAGTGGGAGGCCGGAAAAATCGAACATTTGGACAGCTTCTGCAGCGCCACGCCCCGCAGCGGATCGATCTGGGAGATCGCTTCCACCTCATCACCAAAGAACTCAATCCGCAGCGCCCGTTCACTGTCGTAGGCCGGAAAGATCTCGATCACATCACCCCGCACCCGGAAGGTGCCACGGTGGAAGTCGGTGTCATTACGTTGGTACTGTATCTCAACCAGCTTCTTCAGCAGGGTATCGCGGCCATAGTCGTCTCCCTGATGAAAGAAGATATGCATGGCCTGATAGGCATCGGGCGAGCCGATACCATAGATGCAGGAGACCGAGGCCACGATGATCACGTCTGAGCGGGTCAGCAGCGACATGGTGGCGGAGTGGCGCAGCTTGTCGATCTCATCGTTAATTGATGAGTCCTTCTCAATAAAGGTGTCGGTGTTGGGCAGGTAGGCTTCAGGCTGGTAGTAATCGTAGTAGGAAACGAAATATTCCACGGCGTTGTCCGGGAACAGTTCCTTGAACTCACCGTAGAGCTGGGCAGCCAGGGTCTTGTTAGGTGCCAGCACCAGGGCTGGCCGGCCGGTGCGGGCGATGACATTGGCCACGGTAAAGGTCTTGCT
>NZ_JAOTRZ010000153.1 GCF_030247655.1 Trichlorobacter sp.
TGCCAAGCGGACCAACTACCGTTTTTTATCTGTTGCAACCGGTTTTTCAGCCGGAGTGATGCTGTACGTCTCCTTTGTGGAGATCTTTGTCAAAGGCACTGATGCTCTGGTCAAGGTCTATGGGAATTATTGGGGACATTGGGTAAATGCCGCCGCTTTTTTTGGTGGTATGCTGCTGATCGGCCTGATTGATAATCTGGTGCCTGCAGCTGAAAACCCTCATGAAACCCATTCAGAAGAAGAGATTGCACCACTGCATAATCCTGCTGCCCCGTTACCTGATTTTACTGATGTCAACCGTCATGTTCTGGGTGATCACCAGCATAACCAGCAACATACCAAACTGATGCGGATGGGTCTGTTTACTGCCCTGGCCATAGGTATCCACAACTTTCCCGAAGGTCTGGCCACCTTTCTGGCAGCCCTGCAGGATCCTAAACTCGGGGTGGCGATCGCCATTGCCGTGGCCCTGCATAATATCCCGGAAGGTATCTCTGTCTCAGTGCCGATCTTTTATGCCACCGGTGACCGGAAAAAAGCCTTTATCTACTCGGTCTTAAGCGGCATGGCTGAACCGGTTGGAGCCGTTCTTGCCTATCTTGCACTACTGCTGTTTACCGGCGGCAATACCGGTGCCATACCGTCTCAGGTGTTGGGCGTGCTTTTTGGCGGTGTTGCCGGGATCATGGTCTACATCAGTCTGGATGAACTGCTGCCCACCAGCCGGGCCTATGGCAAGGGGCATGACAGCCTGTTTGGGCTGGTGGGCGGTATGCTGGTGATGGCGTTAAGCCTGCTGTTGATGAAATAGAAACTGGGGACTTGACTCTATATATTGTGTTGTGATAGAAATTGGCCACTACATATTCCGTTGTTTGTTGGCGGAAGCAAAATACACGATCAACGGTGCCCGCAAGGGCTTGATAGGGAAGTGAGGTGTAAATCCTCCACGGACCCGCCGCTGTAAGCGACGACAAAGGGTAACAACCACTGACTGACAAAGTTGGGAAGGTGCCTGGAGGATGACTCGCAAGTCAGAAGACCTGCCTTGATCTTAATATGTAGGTAACTCTCCGGGGACTGGGAGTTGGCACAAGATCAGGCGACTTTAAATTCGGAAAGTCCGCATGCTGCGTAAGGCAGCTGCGGACTTTCTTCGTTTAGATCTACTCTCCCCGGACTCCCAAAAAAATTGAAACGGCTTTTACCGCAGAGGACGCAAAGGACACAGAGGAAAATCAAAAGACCTTAACCTGTTTGGGTAACGGGTAGCTTGAGAGATTTTCTGTTGTTACTCTGCGAGCCTCTGAGTCCTCTGCGGTGAACTGCTTTTTCGGATTAAAGGAGTCAGACCATGATAACACAGACCGCTTCAGCACCCGTTTCCGTCCTCAAACGCGATGGCCGCCGCGTCCCGTTTGAAGCATCCCGCATCCAGTCCGCCATCCAGCGGGCAGGCAAGGCCACTGCAGAGTTTGGCGATGATGAGGCAAATCTGATCACCAGTCAGGTGCTGAAGGTGCTGCGTCATCGTTTCCCTCTGGAACCACCCACCATCGAACAGATTCAGGATGTGGTAGAGCAGGCCCTGATATCGGCTAATCATTTCGGTACCCTGCGGGCTTATGCGGTTTACCGTGAACAACGTAGCCGCCTGCGTCAGGATCGCAAGACCGTGGTGGATGTAACCGCCTCGGTTAACGAATATCTGGACCAGAGCGACTGGCGGGTCAGCGCCAATGCTAATCAGGGCTATTCCCTGGGCGGTTTGATCCTGAACCTGTCCGGCAAGGTGATTGCCAACTACTGGCTGAGTCAGGTCTATCCGCCGGAAGTCGGGGAGGCGCACCGTGATGGCAGTGTCCATATCCATGATCTGGACATGCTGGCCGGTTACTGTGCCGGCTGGTCGTTACGGATGTTGCTGACCGAGGGGTTTAACGGTGTGCCTGGCAAGGTGGAGGCTGGACCGCCCAAACATCTTTCCAGCGCGGTGGGGCAGATTGTTAACTTTCTGGGAACCCTGCAGAATGAATGGGCCGGGGCCCAGGCCTTTAGCTCCTTTGATACCTATCTTGCACCGTACCTGCGTAAAGACCGGCTTACCTATGACGATGTCAGGCAGCAGATGCAGGAACTGATCTTTAACCTGAATGTGCCGTCCCGCTGGGGCACCCAGACCCCCTTTACCAACCTGACCTTTGATTGGACCTGCCCGGATGATCTCAAACAGCAGGTGCCGGTGATTGCCGGTGAGGAGATGCCGTTTACCTACGGTGATCTGCAGGCTGAAATGGACCTGATCAACAAGGTCTATATTGAAGTCATGACCGCTGGCGATGCCAAGGGACGGGTTTTTACCTTTCCGATCCCCACCTACAACATCACCCCGGACTTCCCCTGGGAGAGCGAGAACGCTGAGCTGCTGTTTACCATGACCGCCCGCTACGGCCTGCCATACTTCCAGAATTTCATCAACTCAGAGCTGACCCCCAACATGGTCCGCTCTATGTGCTGCCGCCTGCAGCTGGATCTGCGGGAGCTGCTGAAGCGAGGCAACGGCCTGTTCGGCTCAGCCGAGCAGACCGGTTCATTGGGGGTGGTTACCATCAACTGCGCCCGCCTGGGGTATCAGCACCAGGGGGATGAGGCTGGCCTGCTAAACCGGCTTGACCAGCTGCTGGAGATCAGCCGCACCAGTCTGGAGATCAAGCGCAAGGAGATTCAGCGCCACATGGATAACGGCCTGTTTCCCTACACCAAACGCTATCTGGGCACCCTGCGTAACCACTTCTCCACCATCGGGGTCAATGGCATCAACGAGATGATCCGTAACTTTACGGGCGATGCCGATGATATTACCACGCCAACCGGGCATGGGCTGGCGGTTCGGCTGATGGATCACCTGCGGCAGCGGATGGTGGAGTTTCAGGAACAGACCGGCCATATGTACAACCTGGAGGCCACGCCGGCAGAAGGCACCACCTATCGCTTTGCACGGGAGGACAAAAAACGGTTCCCAGTGATCATTCAGGCAGGCAGTACAGAAGCACCGTACTACACCAACTCATCCCAGCTTCCAGTCGGCTTTACCGATGACCCGTTTGAGGCGCTACAGCGTCAGGAAGAACTACAGCGCAAGTACACCGGTGGCACGGTGCTGCACCTCTATCTGGGGGAGCAGGTCTCCAGTGTGGATGCCTGCAAGCAGCTGGTCAGGCGATCGCTGGAGCGGTTCCGGTTGCCGTACATCACCATCACCCCAACCTTTTCCATCTGCCCGAAACATGGCTATTTAAGTGGCGAACACCAGTTCTGCCCGTTGTGTGATGAAGAGTTGGCGCGGAAACAAGCTTATTAATAACAGCTTTACCACAGAGGTCGCAGAGGATCACAGAGTAAAAACGAAAGGGTAATAAACGGTTTTGTGATGAAACAACACGATAATTTTATGTTATTTCATTGCACTCCTCTGCGTTCCTCTGTGCCCTCTGCGGTGAGCTGATTTTATTCAACCCACATAAGCAGAAAGGAAATCACCATGAACAGCAAACAACAACAAACTACAATCCCCCAGGAACAACGCCAACCCTGCGAGGTCTGGACCCGCGTAATGGGCTACCACCGTCCAGTGGCATCGTTTAACACCGGCAAAAAGTCTGAGTATGCCGAGCGGAAATTTTTTTGTGAGTCACGCTAGTACGGCTTAACATCTAAAATCAACCCACCCCGGCCCTCCCTTCTCAGGGAGGGAGCAAAGCTTGGAGGGGGTGGTTGCTGCCAGTTACAAAAAAAACAGGGCATTTTGTGATGCGTCTTGTTTGAAATTAGGTAGTTATGCAACAATTCCGGCCGGCCGGAATTGTGCTTGAGAGATGATGCTTTAAAACCGGTAAGAAATCAGAGTATGCCGAGCAACAGTTTTTCAAGGAACAACCATGCTCAACATCGGCGGACTAACTCCCTTTACCACCATTGACTACCCTGGCAAGCTGGCGGCAGTGATCTTTTGTCAAGGTTGTTCCTGGCGCTGCAGCTACTGCCACAACCAGCATCTGCTAACAACCGGACAACGGGGTGAGATTGCCTGGGAAGAGGTTCTGGTGCTGTTGGAACAACGTCAGGGGCTGCTGGATGCGGTGGTGTTCAGCGGCGGTGAACCAACTCTGCAGCCTTCATTGCCGGATGCCCTTGTTGCGGTGCGGCAGTTGGGGTTTCTGACCGGGCTACATACCGGTGGATCGTTTCCTGATCGGCTGGCCGCCTGTCTGCCCCACCTGGATTGGGTGGGGATGGACCTGAAAGCCCCCTTTGATTGTTACGATAAGATTACTGGCCTTACCGGTAGCGGCACGGCTGCAGAACAAAGCGCGATGTTGTTGCTGGAAAGTGCTGTGGTCCATCAGTTTCGCACCACTGTTGATCCATTTTTATTGCAGGAGGGGCGCATTGAGAAGTTGAAGCAGATGGTTGCAGGGTGGGGTGAGCAGCTGGTACTGCAGGAGTGCCGTCCTGATTAACTGTTCTTGATTTCCGGCAAAACCTGTTCAGCATTACAAGTGGGACAGATCCCACTTAGAAACAGTTCATGTTCCTCAACCACAAACCCTTCGGGGGCAATCCGGTCTGCTGAAACCGGACATCCTGAAAGGCAAAACAGGTGGTTGCAGGAGTGGCAGTGGAAATGATGGTGATGCTCCATGCCGGTACGTTCATACACAGTTCCAAGTGACGGATGGTTGATCTGACTCAGCCATCCTTTTTCTACCAATGCCTTCAGGTTACGGTACACCGTTGCCTGATTCAATGACGCAACCATAGCACGTCCCTGGGCAAGAATGTCCTCAATCCCCAGTGGACGATTCTGCTGCCTGAAAACCTCCTGAATAGCCTCCCGCTGCGATGTTTTTCTTTTCATGGTATCTTCCTGATGACTTTGCAAATCAATTTGCAGTAACAGATTGACCTTGTCATGCGAACCGTGCTAATGCAAGCACATTTGCATTAGTATTATTTCATGGATATGGTGTCACTGTACACAAACTTGCAGGGAGAGGGAAGAGCCATGAGCTATTATCAGATGCAACTGCCTGTTATTGCGGCCGCCTTACTTGCTTCAACCACAGTTCATGCAGTTGAGGGGGACAAGGGCCTGTTGCGCCTTGAGACCATTGTGGTGACAGCTTCGCCGGAATCAGAGGACAAACAGAAGATTGAAGAGCGGACCTTGCGTACTCACAAGGTTGTGGATCTGGCCGAGATACTTTCTGATGAACTGGTGGAAGTGCAGATGATCCGTAAAAGTGGCTACGGCAACGAGGTATCCATGCGCGGCTTTGGACAGGAAAACCTGAAAGTCATGCTGGACGGTGGTACTCTGGAAGGGGCCTGTGGCAGCCGTAAAGACCCGTCACTATCGCATATCAATATGCTGACGGTGCAGGATATTCAGATTCAGCAGGGGCCGTTTGATGTGACCCGGCCCGGTTATCTGGGCGGGTATGTGGACGTTATCACCAGAAAGCCGCAACAGGCATTCAGTGGTGAATTGTTGGGCAAGGCAGGCAGTTTTGATTACTACAGCGGCGGTTTCAGTGTTACCGGCGGCGGTGACAAGGTGCAGGGGCTGCTGGGCTTCAACTATTCAGAATCAGGTCAGTATCAGGATGGCAGTGGCAAGCGGCTCTGGCAGGTACGCCAGGGAATGGCAGCTCCGTACAGTCTGAGCGGTCAGCAATCCAAAGCATTTCAGAAAGATGATCTGTGGAGTAAGCTACAGATTACACCTACTGCAAACCAGACCATTCTGCTTGAGCATACCTACGGCAAGGCCAACGATATTCTCACCCCCAGAGTTGCCTTTGATATTGAAAAAGAGATTACCCAGATGAGCAAGGCAAGTTGGGAGGTCCGTAATCTTGGCTCCTGGTCGAAAAAATTGTCTCTTTCGTTCTACCGAAACGATGTTGAGCATAATCCGTACCAGGGGCTGCGCACGGTTGCCGCACCTAAAAACAATATCGCTTCTCGAGTGATAACCGGCGGCGGGGTCCAGAATATCACCGATGCCGGATTTGCAACCTTTACCTACGGCCTGGATACGCTCTATGAAGACTGGTGGGCAGATACCTATAACAGCCTGAATGGTGTCAAGGTCAACGACAGCCTGATCCCGTCGGTCCGCAGTCTGAACCTGGGTGGTTACCTGCAGGCGGAAAAACAGTTTGAGCGTGTGACTGTTGGGGCAGGCATCAGGGTGGACAGTCTGACCCAGGAGGCCCACGAAAACCTGCAATTTACCAAAACAGTTACCAGCACGAACCGCAAGACCGATACCCTGGTGGGTGGTCAGCTATCACTTAAATACTATCCAACCGATCAGATCACGCTGTTTGGCGGGGTAGGGCGCAGCTACCGCACCCCCACCGGCACCGAGCGTTATCTTCAGGGTAGTTCAACCTTTTACGGCAATCCTAACCTGAAACCGACTGCCAACACCGAACTGGACGTCGGGGTTAAGTTTGATCACAAACAGTGGAAGCTACAGGTGAAGGGCTTCTATTCAGAACTGACCGATTTTATCTACCAGCAGGTAAGCGGCGGGGTGCAGAGTTACACTAATATTGATGCTTACCTGTGGGGCGGGGATATTAAAGGATCAGTTCAACTACCGGTTGATTTTTCACTGGATGCTGGTGCGGCCTGGCAGCAGGGACGTAAAAAAACACGCCCGGCCAATAATTACAGTGACAATCTGGGGCAGATCGCTCCGCTCAAGACCCGCATGGCCCTTAACTACAACAATGCCGAGCCCTTTGGACAGAAAGACACCGGTCTGTTCGGCACCTTCGAGTGGGTACACTCCAACGCCGCAACAGAGATTGACAACTACGCCGGTGAAAAATCACTGGGGGCCTGGGATGTCTTTAACCTGCGGCTGGGCTACCGGTATCGCTTTGTTACCCTCAATGTCGGGGTAGACAACCTCTTTGACAAAATCTACACCTCTGCCAACTCTTATGAGTGGGATGTGGTGGGCGGCACCGGAGCTAATCCGGCAATAGTGAACGAACCTGGCCGGTTTGTGTACGGCAGCCTCAGCTTTAAATGGTGATTAAAGT
>NZ_JAOTRZ010000154.1 GCF_030247655.1 Trichlorobacter sp.
CCCTTGAACGGACCCCGTTGCCAGCCTGCCTGATTGATGCTGAAAAGATCCGCCAGGCCCTGCTCAATCTATTGAAAAACGCCCTGGAGGCACTGCCCCTTGGAGGAACCATCTGCATAACCATCAACCATGATGCACATGATTCCCTGATCACCGTAAGCGATTCCGGTCACGGCATTCCCAACCAGGATCTGCCATTGATCTTTGAGCCGTTCTTTACCCGTAAAGGGGCCGGTACCGGGCTTGGGCTCTCCATTACCAGACAGATCATTGAAGAGCATGGCGGTGCCATTAATGTAAGCTCAGAGCCGGTTCACGGCACCAGCTTCATGATACGGCTACCCCTGCTGCAGGCCGATCAGAAAACTGTTTCAACATGACAATATCTGTAATTACTGGTATAGCCAGCCTGCATAATCTTTCTGACACCAAGGGATAGCGTGAAACAACCATTCAACAACATACCTGGTCAAAAATCCATGTTCACCCTGTTTCTGGGGCGTTTTCTGCCACTTGCCCTGTTTACCCTGCTGGCGGGCGGGGCAATTTTCCTGATCGAACGCAAGAGCCACCTGGATCTGCTCTACAAATACGGCAAGATTCAATCCCAAACTGAACAGTCTCCATTAACCATCGCCCTTGAACAACACCATATCATGACCATTTCAGCGGTTACACTGCTGGCACTGATACTTGCCGCACCCATTGCCTGGTTTCGTGCTGCACGCCAACGTCATGATATGATTGTTGAACATTTGAACCGGGAAAATCTACGCAGTATCAAGCTACTGCTTGATTCAACCATTGAGGGGATTTATGGCACTGATGAAGCAGGTCACTGCATCCTGGCCAACCGTTCCTGCGCCAACCTGTTGGGCTATGCGTACCCGGAACAACTGTTGGGAAAAGAGATGCACCGCCTGATGCACCATAGCCATGCCGATGGCAGCCCCTACCCTGTATCAGAATGCAGGGCTCATCAGATGGTAAGCACTACTGGATCAGCACCGATACTGGTTACCAATGAAGTATTCTGGCGCCAGGATGGCAGTTGTTTTCCGGTATCCTACAGCGTCCATCCAATTCAGGAAGATGGCGTTACAATCGGTATGGTCTGCACCTTTGTTGATATCTCTGAACGCCGCCTGCTTGAAGATCAGTTACGCCATGCACAGAAGATGGAGGCGGTGGGACAGCTGGCCGGTGGTATTGCCCACGACTTTAACAACATCCTGCAGATCATCTCCGGCAACACCCAGATTCTTCAGTATGACCAGAAGCAACAAAATCCTGAACAACCACAGTTACAGGAAATTTTGAAGGCTGTTGAGCGAGGGACAGCCCTTACCCGCAGCATGCTGGCCTTCAGTCGCAAGCAGCCCCTGCATCCAATTCCCTTTGAATTGAATCAGATGGTCAGAGACTCGCAACTTTTGGCCCGGAAGTTGCTTTTAAAAAACATAACCTTACAGCTTGAACTGGCAGAAACAGCACTGGTTATTACTGCTGATGAGATATTGCTGCAGCAGGTGCTGTTCAACCTGATCACTAATGCCCGTGATGCCATGCCAACCGGCGGCACCATTACCATTGCAACAGCTGAACAGGTTATTGATGAAAACAGCAATGAGTCTATCAAAGGCTATCCCCCGGGGAGCTACGCTGTTCTTATGGTTCGTGACACCGGTCAGGGCATACCGGAGGAGATCCGTCAGAAAATATTCGAGCCGTTTTTCACCACAAAAGTGGTGGGCAAAGGTACTGGTCTGGGGCTTTCAATGGTCTATGGCACGATCAAACAACATGGCGGCTTTGTCCTGGCTGAGTCAACTGAAGGGCTTGGCAGCTGTTTTTCGGTGTTTCTACCTGATATTTCCACCTGCTTACTGCCAAATCAACAGAACAACTAATCAGGGAGCCAGGTTTTCTCTATGGCAAAGATACTGTTAATTGACGATGATCCTCAGGTACGGGCAGTCCTGAAGGGCTTCCTGCAGATCGGTGGCCACGAAGTTCTGGAAGCAGGAAATGGCATCCAGGCACGGAAAACCCTTACAGAAGTACAGACTGATCTGGTGATAACCGACATTGTCATGCCTGAATCTGATGGATTTGAGGTAATCATGTCCTGTTCCCGTAATAACCAGCCTTTAAAAATAATTGCCATTTCCGGCGGTTCCCCTAACCTGGCCCAGCAACCCCTCCTGGCCATTGCTCAAAAAATGCCGGTCCATAAGGTCTTGTCAAAACCGGTGACCTGTGAAGAACTACTGACTGCTGTCCAGGATGTTTTGAACGGCCCTGAAAAAACCGGTAACACCCAAACCGCCTGAATGCTTAGAGAAACCATTCTCATAATTGATGATGAATCCTTTATTCGGGAAAATGTCCAGCGCATCCTGAATGAAGATGGCTATCGTGTGCTTGAGGCGGCCAATGGGGCAGAGGCCTTGGGGCGGGTTGCTGATGACGAAATCGATCTGGCCCTGCTGGATCTGAACCTGGGAACCGAAAACGGCCTTGATCTGTTGGGGGCCTTAAAAGAGATAAACCCTGATCTGCTGGTGATTATCATCACCGGCTATGGTTCAGTTGAAACAGCGGTAGATGCCCTTAAGCTTGGGGCGTTTGATTATATGAAGAAGCCGTTCAAGGCTGATGCCCTGCGGGTAATCGTCAAGCTGGCCCTGCAGACCCAGGAACTGAAGCGGGAGGTCCGCGGACTGCGACGCTCCGGTGCTCTGGGGCTTGATGTGCCGCTGCTGGGGGAAAGTCCCTGTTTCCGGCAGGTGCTGGATCAGGTGCGGGAGGTGGCCAGAATACCGACCGCCACTGTGCTGGTAACCGGTGAATCAGGCACCGGCAAAGAACTGGTGGCCCGTGCGATCCATTCCCTGTCAGATCGCAAGGAACACCCCTTTGTGGCGGTCAACTGTGCCTCCATCCCCACTGAATTGATGGAAAGCGAGCTGTTTGGCCATGAAAAAGGGGCCTTTACCGGAGCCGCTTCCCGCAAGATCGGACTGTTTGAAGAGGCCCACAACGGCACCATCTTCCTGGATGAGATCGGCGACATGTACGCCAGTCTGCAGGCCAAGTTGCTGCGGGTACTGCAAGAACGCACGGTCCGCCGGGTGGGCGGTACCAAAGACCTGCCGGTTGATCTGCGGGTGATTGCCGCCACCAACCGGGATCTGCGCCAACGGATGCAGATCGGCACCTTCCGGGAAGACCTGTTTTACCGCCTGAACGTGGTACCGTTGCACCTCCCCCCTTTACGTGCAAGAGGTAACGATATCCTGCTTCTGGCCAAGTATTTCCTCTCCCACTTCAGTCAGGCCTTTGGCAAATCATTCAAAGGGATTGAACCTTCTGCAGAACAGATGCTTCTCAGCTACCCCTGGCCCGGCAATATCCGCGAGCTGCGCAACATCATTGAGCGGATCTGCATCATGGCCCACGGCCCACACCTTGAACCAGGCCATCTGCCACCTGAACTCCACCAGCACACCACCCGGCAAAGTTCAATCATCACCGAAGACAATCTACTGCAAGGGCTTGAAATAAGTGTAGCAAACTATGAAAAGCAACTGGTTGCATCGGCACTGGAGCGAGCTGAAGGAAACGTGGTCAAGGCAGCTTTAATGCTGAAGATCCCCCGGGGTACCCTGCGCTACAAGATGGAGAAATACGGGCTATAAATGCAAGGAGCAGAGGGCAAGGGGCAAGAAGCCATCACCATCGGTTCATCCCGGTACCGCCAGGCCAATCTGGCCCTGTTTTGTGCCGGCTTCATCACCTTTGTTACCCTGTATGATATTCAGCCCCTGCTGCCGCTGTTTACCCGTGAATTCAATATCTCCCCTGCCATCAGCAGCCTGCCGCTCTCCATCAGCACCGCCACCCTGGCAATCGGCATGCTCTTTTCCGGCTTAACCTCCGATGCAATTGGCCGCAAACCGATCATGGTAGCGGCCTTGATCCTGACCTCATTGCTGGCCATTGCCACTGCCTTTTCCACCACCCTGCCCTCCCTGCTCCTGATCCGCTTTGCCCAGGGCGCAGTGTTGGCCGGTGTACCTTCGGTTGCCATGGCCTATCTGGGGGAAGAGATGGATAGTTCGGCAATCGCCTCTGCCATGGGACTCTATATCAGCGGCAATGCGGTGGGCGGCATGTCTGGTCGGGTGATTACTGCCATCATGGCTGATTATATGCCCTGGCGCACCGCCATTGGCATCATCGGCTGTGTCAGTCTGCTGCTGGCGTTCTGGTTTATCAAACTGCTGCCCAGGTCATCCCGCTTCCAGAAACGCAGTCTTGATCTGCGCACCCTGTTCCCTTCACTGCTGCACCATTTGAAGGATCCCGGCATGCTCTGCCTGTTTGGGGTGGCATTCCTCTGCATGGGCTGCTTTATAAGCCTCTACAACTACATCGGCTTTCGCCTGCTGCTTAAACCATTTTCCTTAAGCCAGTCGATTATCAGCCTGATTTTTCTGGTCTATTTTCTCGGTTCACTCAGCTCGGCCATGATGGGCCGCCTGATGCAGCGCTTTGGTCGCAGATTTGTGATCAGAGCCACCATTACAGCCATGGCATGTGGTGCGCTGTTTACCCTGGCTGATTCTCTGGTCAGCATTGTTACAGGAATAGCCCTGTTTACCTGCGGCTTCTTCGGGGTTCATAGCATCGCCTCAGGCTGGGTCAGCCGCAGGGCAACCAGCTACCGTGCCCAGGCATCCTCGCTGTACCTCTTTTCCTACTATCTGGGCTCCAGTATCTCCGGCACCCTGGGCGGCTATTTCTGGGTCAGCTATGCCTGGACCGGCGTGGCAGCCATGATCTGCCTGCTGCTTCTGGCTGCCTTTGGCTGCACAGAACTGCTCAGCCGCTCATACGCAGACCGCCAGGCCTGACTGGCGAAAAACCGCCACACTCAGATGGCGAAAAACCGCCAGTTCCACTCCTGAATAAAACTTCATTCCGCTACAACGTAAACAGAATAATCAACCCAAACAGGCTGTTAACCGATTCGTAACTATTTGGCACTACCGTTGCTAGATAAAACAAAAAATTGCGTTATACTTAATCCTGCATTTGAAGCATACACCCCACAAGGAGGCACACACATGTTCAAGAAGATTCTTGCAGCAGTCGTCACACTGGCTTTTGCCCTTCCGCTGACCGCACAGGCCGCACCCATTGTCATCAAATTCAGCCACGTGGTAGCCACCAACACCCCCAAAGGTCAAGGAGCAGAATATTTCAAGAAGCTTGCTGAAGAGCGGACCAAAGGCCGGGTCAAGGTAGAGGTCTACCCCAACAGCCAGCTTTACAAGGACAAGGAAGAGATGGAAGCACTGCAGATGGGCTCAGTCCAGATGCTGGCCCCGTCACTTGCCAAATTTGCTCCACTGGGTCTGAAAGAGTTTGAACTGTTTGACCTGCCGTTTATCTTTGATGATTACAAGGAGCTGCATGCTGTTACACAGGGCCCGGTTGGCGCAAAACTGCTCAAGAGCCTTGAGACCAGAGGGCTGATCGGTCTGGCCTACTGGGATAATGGCTTCAAGGTGATGTCTGCCAACAAACCACTTAAAAATGTGGCAGACATGAAAGGCCAGAAGATGCGGATTCAGTCTTCCAAGGTACTGGATTCCCAGATGCGTTCCGTAGGCGCCATTCCGCAGGTTATGGCCTTCTCGGACGTCTATCAGGCCCTGCAGACCGGCGTTGTTGACGGCACCGAAAACCCCCCTTCCAACCTCTATACCCAGAAGATGCATGAAGTACAGAAGTACGTCACCATGTCCAACCATGGTTACCTGGGCTATGCCGTGCTGGTAAACAAGAAGTTCTGGATGGGCCTGCCTGCCGATATCCGTACCATCCTGGAAGGCGCCATGAAGGATGCCACTGTTTTTGCCAACGGTGTTGCCAAGAAAGATAACGACGATGCCATGGCAGCAGTTAAAAAATCCGGCAAATCCCAGATCATTACCCTGACTCCGGCTGAGCGTGCTGCCTGGAAAAAGGCAATGGACAAGGCCCACAAAGACAACATCGGCCGTATTGGTGCTGCAACCGTACAGGAAGTCTACAAGGCCACCGGATACAAACCATAATTTTACCTGATCAGCACCAGCCGCTGCGGACAACGCAGCGGCTTTTTTTGCGATAGATCCCAGGAGAAATTCACATGATGAAATACCTTGACCACCTTGAGGAATGGATCATCACCTTTCTCATTGGCGCCGCAACCATTATTATCTTTGTTGCTGTGCTGCACCGCTATGCTGCCGGCCTGCCAATACCCGGCCTGCAGGACTGGCTGCTGGGCGTTAACCTTGGTTGGGCACAGGAACTGTGTATTTACATGTTTGTCTGGATGGCCAAGTTTGGCGCAGCCTATGGTGTCCGCACCGGCATCCATGTCGGGGTGGATGTCCTGGTAACCCGCCTTCCGGAATCGTGGCGGGTCAAATGCGTCTTGCTGGGGATCTTCGGCGGCGCCCTGTTCACCGGTATTATCGGTTCTCTGGGCACTCTTTTTGTCTGGGAAAACGGCATGCATTACGCTGTTTTCAACAAGTTTGGCATGGCGATACCTGAGGATCTGTATGAAGGTCCGATCACCCCGGATCTGGAGTGGCCCACCTGGATCATCTATTCTGCCATTCCACTTGGTTCGTTCCTGATGTGCTTCCGCTTCCTGCAGGTCGGCTGGACCTTCTTCCGTACCGGTGAGCTGCCTCACCATGACCACGGCCATGTTGACGGCATTGAAGAAGAGATTCTTGATTCGACTGAGGCCCTCGAAGAGTATGAGGAACACAAATTCGAGGATGAAGCCCCCCAGGGAGGTGTCAAATGAGTTCAGCAGCTATCGGACTTGAAGTTTTAACCAAGAAAAAAGCTGCCACCTGGCTTGGCGCTATTGCAGTCATGCTGTTTGCTCTCTCAACAATGGGACATGCCGGTATTGTATTTGCCATCCTGGCCGGCCTGATGTTGACCGGCATGCCGGTCTCTGTCTCGAC
>NZ_JAOTRZ010000155.1 GCF_030247655.1 Trichlorobacter sp.
CTATAACACTTGGCAAGCACGTCCTTGCGCATCGCCTTGACGGTTTCACGGGCGATAATCTTGCTACCGATAGCAGCCTGAATCGCCACCTCAAACATCTGCCGTGAAATCAATTCCTTCATCTTGGAAACCAGATCACGACCACGGAAATAGGCTTTATCCCGATGCAGGATCAGTGACAGGGCATCAACCACTTCACCATTGATCAAGACATTCAACCGTACCAAGTCACTACGCCGGTATTCCAGGTGTTCATAATCCAGAGAGGCATAGCCTTTGGTAATCGACTTAAGCCGATCATAAAAATCAAGCACGATTTCGTTCAATGGCAATTCATAGATGATCATGACGCGGGTTGGGGTCAGATACTTGATCTCACGCTGAACACCACGCTTATCCTCGCAAAGGGCCAGTACGCCACCGACAAAATCATTGGGTACATGGATATGAGCCAAGATAAACGGCTCTTCCAGGTATTCAGTACTTTGCAGTTCCGGCATCTGGTTGGCACTCTGAATCGAGTACACTTCACCACTCATCTTATGCACCCGATAGACAACCGTCGGCGCCGTGGTGATCAGATCAAGCCCGAACTCACGTTCAAGACGTTCCTGAATGATTTCCATGTGCAACAGCCCCAGAAAGCCACAGCGAAAACCGAATCCAAGGGCAACCGAGGTCTCCGGCTCAAAGGAGAACGAGGAGTCATTCAGTTTTAACTTGGCAAGGGCATCACGCAACTGCTCATACTGGGCAGTGTCAATCGGATACAGACCGGAAAACACCATCGGCTTTACTTCTTTGAACCCTCCCAGCATCTCAGTACATTGCCGGTGTAACAGCGTGACAGTATCACCAACCTTGGCATCTGCCACATCCTTGATACCGGCAATCACAAAACCAACTTCGCCAGATGTTAATTCCGGCACCTCAACCATTACCGGAGCGAACACACCAACCTTAAGCGCCTCATAGGCCTTATTGGTTGACATGAGCTGAATTTTATCACCTTTTTTCAGGGTGCCTTCAAACAGTCGCACCAGAATAATAACGCCCTGATACTGGTCATACCAGGAATCAAACAACAGTGCCTTTAATGGAGCAGCGGCATCACCCTGCGGAGCCGGAATCTTCTTAACGATCTGTTCAAGAATTTCTCGGGTACCGATTCCCTCTTTGGCAGAAGCCATCACCGCATCATGGGCATCAATTCCGATAATCTCTTCAATCTCATGCTTGACCCTCTCCGGCTCAGCTGCCGGTAGGTCAATCTTGTTCAGCACGGGAAAAACTTCCAAGTCGTTATCCAGTGCAAGATACACGTTCGCCAGGGTCTGCGCTTCAACCCCCTGCGAAGCATCAACCACCAGCAAACCACCTTCACAGGCAGCAAGAGAACGGGACACCTCATAGGTAAAGTCCACATGCCCTGGGGTATCAATCAGATTGAGGATATAGGTATTCCCGTCATCTGCCGTGTAATTAAGACGCACCGTCTGAGCCTTGATGGTAATCCCGCGCTCACGCTCAAGATCCATTTTGTCCAGAAACTGGCTCTGCATCTCCCGGGCAGTCAGGGCACCGGTATATTCCAGCAAACGGTCTGCCAGGGTGGACTTGCCGTGGTCGATATGGGCAATAATTGAAAAGTTGCGAATCTTACTGATATCCATGAACTCTCACTGACTTTTGATGATACGAATGGAATTTGGAAGAATAATGAACAACTGTTGGAATGTAAAGCAGAAAAGGCCCCTTCCACAAAGAGAAGGAGCCTTAGAATGTTAGTTGGTGCCGAAGACGAGACTCGAACTCGTACAGGCTATCGCCCGCCACCCCCTCAAGATGGTGTGTCTACCAATTCCACCACTTCGGCACAAGAGTTGTACTATTTATCAGACAATGAGCAATAATGCAACCTAAAACCTACTTAGCAGGAGCAGCGGGGACGACAGGAGCCGGCGCCGCAGGTGCAACAGGGGCAGGCTTCTGGGCTTGCTTGCCAGACATAATTGAAGACGCAGGCATATGACCGGAAAAATATGCCAGAGTCAGTGACGTAAGCATAAAGATAATGGCTGCCGCAGTGGTTAACTTGGTCATAAAGTTTCCTCCGCCACCGGCTCCAAATACAGACTGACTACCACCTCCTCCTCCAAATGAAGCGCCCATTTCAGCGCCTTTGCCAGATTGGAGCAGAACCATCCCGATAATAAACAGACTGATCAGCACATGCAGAATTGTAATAAAGGTTGTCATAAAAGTTCGTTATCCTCTCAAAAATGAAGCTGAATTCATACCACAGCGCTGACGTGGATGTAAAGCATGAAATCAGCCTTGAAAGCGAACAATCCCTGCAAATGATTCAGCTTTCAGGCTTGCGCCACCAACCAATGCGCCGTCAATATCTGCTTGCGACATCAGTCCTTTGACATTCTCAGGCTTCACACTTCCACCATACAGAATACGCAGCGCATCGGCCTCTAATGAGCTATAGAGTTCTGCAACCAGTGAACGTATAAAGGCATGCACCTCCTGGGCCTGCTCATCACTGGCAGTTTGACCGGTACCTATCGCCCAGACCGGCTCATAGGCAATAACAACTTGTGCCAAATCAGCTGCAGGAATACCAGCGAGACCACCACTAACCTGAGTCTTGATGACGCTAAATGTGGCATTGGATTCCCGTTCGGCAAGGGTTTCGCCAACACACAGCAGCACAACCAAACCGGCTTTTAAAGCTGCTTTGGTCTTACGATTAACGGTTTCATCTGTTTCACCAAAATACTGCCGACGTTCAGAGTGGCCGATAATAACATGGCTACAACCAGCATCTTTCAAGAGTTTGGGCGAGACCTCGCCGGTGAAGGCACCTTCTTCTTCCCAGTAACAGTCTTGCGCCGCCACCCTGATCAATGTTTTTTCTGCAGCTGCAGCAACCGTGCTAATGGCAGTAAACACCGGTGCAACAACAACCTCTACCCCCTGCACCTTACTGATCAGGGGAGCAAGTTCATCAACCAGAGATTTAGCTTCAGCCAGCGTCTTGAACAGCTTCCAGTTTCCAGCAATAAGCGGTGTACGCATGGTGCCCCCCTATTTTTTCACATCAAGGGCTTTTACCCCTGGCAGAATCTTACCTTCAAGCAGTTCCAGAAAAGCGCCGCCACCAGTGGAGATGTAGCTGACTTTGGCAGCAACACCTGCCTTGTTGACCGCTGCGTCTGTATCACCACCACCGATCACCGTCGTGGCATAGCAGTTACCCACCGCCTCAGCAACCGCAAAGGTGCCACGACAGAAGGCATCCATCTCAAAGACCCCCATCGGACCATTCCAGATGACGGTCTTGGCATCGCGCAAGGTCTCAGCAAACAGTGTGGCAGATGCTGGACCGATATCCAGCGCCATCCAGCCTTCCGGGATCTCCTGCACAGGTGTCACAAAATTGGTTGCATTTGCCTCAAAGGCGTTGGCAACCACACAGTCAACCGGCAGATAAAAGGTAACGCCCTTTTTCCTGGCTTTATCCATGATCTTTTTGGCAGTGGGAATCAGCTCATCCTCAACCAGTGATTTGCCGACGCCGTAGCCCATCGCCTTAAGGAAGGTAAAGGCCATGCCGCCACCGATCACAATTTTATCAACCTTATTAACCAGCTTCTCCAACACCTCCAGCTTGCCGGAGACTTTTGCACCACCAAGGATAGCGACCAACGGACGGACAGGATTACTCATCGCCTTGTCAAAAAATGTCATCTCATTTTTCATCAAGAAGCCGGCCACAATAGTCGGCACCAGCTTGGTAATCGCCTCAACCGAGGCATGGGCACGGTGTGACACGGCAAAGGCGTCGTTGACATAGATTTCGCACCCATTAACCAATTGCCGGGCGAACCCGGGATCATTCTTTTCTTCTCCCGGATAGAAGCGAACATTTTCCAGCATCACCACATCACCCGGCTTCATGGCATCAATCAGCTTGTCAACATCAGGACCAAAACAATCAGGCGCTTGAACAACCTTTTTACCCAGTAACTGAGCAAGCCGCTTGGCAGCAGGGGCCATGGTATATTTTGGCTTCTTCTCTCCCTTGGGGCGCCCCAGATGGGAGGCAAGCACCACTTTTGCCCCCTGCTCAACCGCATACTTAATGGTTGGAACAGCACCTGCAATACGGGTATCTTCGGTTATGTTACCCTTATCATCCTGAGGCACGTTAAAATCGACCCGAATAAACACCTTCTTACCCTTCAGGTCCTTTAGTTGATCAATATAGCGAATCGGCATACAACCACCCTCCTGACTAAATTGTAATCTGATAAAAAAAGAGGGGGACAAAAGATCCCCCTCCAGACAATGTTTGGTACCTGCTTACTTTTTGCTATCAATCAACTCCATCAAGTCAACCACACGGTTGGAGAAGCCACACTCATTATCGTACCACGAGAGAACTTTTACCAGATTACCATCCTGCACCTTGGTGCATGAGGCATCAACAATTGAAGAAAGTTGATTGCCATTATAATCGATGGAAACAAGGGGAGCCTCTTCATAGCCAAGCACCCCTTTAAGGGCACCTTTAGCAGCCTTCTTAAGTGCCGTGTTAACCTTGGCTGCATCGGTCTTTTTCTTCAGGGTAACCACCAGGTCAACCACCGAAACATTTGGGGTTGGCACCCGGATAGCCATACCATCCAGCTTCCCTTTAAGCTCAGGAAGCACCAGCGAAACAGCCTTGGCAGCACCGGTTGTGGTAGGAATCATGGACATGGCAGCAGCACGGGCGCGCCGCAGGTCCTTATGAGGAAGATCCAGAATATTCTGGTCATTGGTGTAGGAATGAACCGTAGTAACCAGTCCCTTCTCAATACCAAAGGTCTCGTGCAGCACCTTGGCCACTGGCGCCAAACAGTTGGTGGTGCATGAAGCATTAGAAATAATGTTGTGCTTCTTGGGGTCATACAGATGATGATTGACCCCCATAACAATCGTAATATCCTCATTCGTAGCTGGCGCAGAGATAATCACCTTCTTTGCACCGGCCTTCAAATGAAGCTCTGCCTTGGAACGGTCAGTAAAGATACCGGTACATTCAAGAACAATATCAATTTTTTCTTTTTTCCAGGGCAGTTCTTCAGGATTCTTAATGGCGAAGATCTTAATTGCCTTGCCGTTAATAATCAACTGATCGTCTTTGGCCTCAACCTTACCGGGGAATGTTCCGTGAACAGAATCATACTTAAAGAGGTGAGCCAACGTAGCAGCAGAAGTCAGGTCATTGATAGCTACAAACTCAATATTCTTATCCTTGCAGGCCGCTCTGAGAACCATCCTGCCGATACGTCCGAAACCGTTAATTGCAACCCGCAAAGCCATACTCTGTTCCTCCTCATGTAAGATAATTGCCCAATAGACGGCTGAATCCACGCCCTACCAAACAGTAAGCCTTGCAATAATAATCCATAATCCCGAATCGTCAACCGTAAAACGTGTAAAAGCCATACCATTTTTTTCACTCAGGCACTTGACCAGCTCAAGGTCCGTGCTACTCTATAAACTATGATCTTTGACTTTTTCCTATGAACGACCATCACGAAAGGAGACATTACCACCATGGCAACAACCAAGTCAGTTAAAAAGGCAGCACCAAAAGCTCCGGCAAAAAAAGTACCGCAAAAGACAGCCGCAAAGGCCACCAGAAAACCAGCAGCGGCTGTAAAGTCCACCGTTCTTTCAAGTGAGCAGCTTGTTGTTGAAAACCTGTCAACGTTGTCCAGCCTGGTTGGAACACTTGGCGAAACCCTTGATGTACTGGTACAAAAGACTGAAAATATGGCCTATCACCTCATCGCCACAGAAGAAGTTCTGGCCGAGGTAGTTACCGCCACCGGTATTGACCTGGCACGAGTAAACGCACGGATCCGGGCTAAAATAGCCAACGGCACAGATAGCCAGGGCAACCCGACAAAAGCTATTGATATCGCCGCTGGCATTGTTTCACCACTTCCCAAATTCAGGAAATAACCATTCCGAATCACCGCAGAATATGCTAGATCAAAGGGCAGGAGCCAAAATCCTGCCCTTTATTCTTATCCAAGGAAAACAAGCCATGTATCCAGATGCGGTTATTTTTGATTTTGACGGGGTTATTGTTGACACGGAACCGATCCACTACCAGGTATTTCAACAGATACTGGAACCACTCGGCATGGGGTACTCATGGCAGGAATATACAGACACCTACATGGGATTTGATGACCGGGATGCCTTCCGTGAAGCATTCCGTACAGCAGGCAAAGAGCTTGGCAACGACACCTTGCAAACCCTTATCAACCAAAAGGCCTCACTATTTGAACAGGTAGTTGCGCGGGGAGTAGTCCCCTACCCCGGCGTCGTTGAGCTCATCAAAGACTTGTCAGACAAACAGATACCACTTGCCATCAGCAGCGGCGCACTCCGGTCAGACATTATGCCTATCCTGGAACAACTGGGTATTAAGCAGAACTTTACCCATATTGTCACGGCAGATGATGTCCCCCAAAGCAAGCCCCACCCCGCCAGCTACCTGAAGGCCAAAGAGCTGTTGCTACACAGCTTCCCGGAACAACTGAACCCTAAAAGCAGCATATTTGCCATCGAAGACACGCCGGCAGGGATTCAATCCGCAAAAGGGGCAGGACTTAACGTTGTTGCTGTTACCAACAGTTATCCGATTGCAAAGCTGGGGCAGGCAGATGCAACGGTTCAGATACTTTCGGAACTAAGTACGAGAGCTTGGACGCAAATACCCCCACACGGAACCTCAATTAAGGTCTCTTGTTGATTTAACCCTTCCAGATAAATCAACATAAAAATTTCCACCATTTGGTTCTTTGGGAATAGCGGCAAGTGTACCAAGTTTCACCAGCTCATGTATATCTGTCGGTAGTTTACCAAACAGCTTCCGGTATGATTCAACCGCCAGTTCAATCTGGTGGATACCTTTCAGTAAAACAAGCCGACGGTGGATGGAGACTGCGTGATCTTCCATACCCTGT
>NZ_JAOTRZ010000156.1 GCF_030247655.1 Trichlorobacter sp.
TCCCAGAGATTGCAACTCTGTTACGAAATAGTTCCGGGTTGCCACCACCTGATCACGTCGTTTTCCGAAGTACTCCTGATCCTGCAGGGCTGCAACACAGGCGGCCTGGGCCAGACGATCCAGGTTATAGTGGTCACGAATTTTATCCAGCGCAACAACAATCTCAGGCCGGGCAATGGCCAGACCAAGCCGCATACCAGCCAGGGCATAGCTCTTGGACAGGGTACGGGTTACCACCACATTGGGATAACGTCGTACCAGATCAAGCGCATTGCAATCATTGAAGTCGGCGTAGGCCTCATCCACCACCAGCAGGCCATCACAACGGGTTGCCAGCTCTTCCACATAATCCAAGGGAAAGGCAACCCCCAGCGGTGAGTTGGGGGTAGTCAGAAAGAACAGCTTGCCGCTGTAACGCTCAGGAAAACCGGCAATCCTGAAGTCGTCGGTCAGGCCAAAGGTACGCACCTTCGCACCCTGGATCTCAGCCAGGGTGGCGTAATAGGAGTAGGAAGGATGCACATAGGCGATCTCCTCCCCCTCCCCGGCACAGGCCCTGATCAGGTTATTCAAGACTTCATCCGAGCCATTGGCCATGATGATCCAGGAGGTATCAAAACCGTACAATTCTGACGCAGCCTGGCGCAGCTTCTCGCTGGAGGCGCTGGGGTAAGTCCGCAAGCTGGCGGCATCATCACCCAGCTCTGCCAGAATTGCCTCTTTCACCTTTGGCGATGGTGGATAGGGATTTTCATTGGTATTCAGCTTGATCCAGGAAGCGATGTCCGGTGGCTGAAAGCCGGGCACATAGCCTGCCATGGATGCGATGGAGGGACGGAGAAAAATGGTTTTCATAATGTTCTCTGGAATAGCACGCAAAAGAGTGGCGTTCAAGCAAGAATCTGTTCTCAATCTATTTGTTCTGTTTCTGCAAATACAGGCCTAAGCTGCCTTTCTAAGCCGTTCGGCAACCCAAACCTTGATAACTGACTGGCGAGGACCCCCCAAACGTTTCGCTTCCTTGTCCAACTGCTGAATCACCCAGATTGGAAAGTCAACGTTTACCCGTTTTTGTTCCTGCTCTGGTCGACGAGCCCTGGAAAGATCAAGATGGCCGGCAATCTCCTCGTTATCGTCAAATTTTTTATCAAACTCTTCAGCCTTCATAAATAGCTACCTCTTCCTTTCGGGAGCGACGCACCGAAAGGATTTATCACATCAAATAGTCATCTTATTGCATCTTCACCACCGGCAATGCTCGCCAAGCACCGCCCCCACGGAATTTTGACAACATGACATTATCACCAAGAACGGGTTTGTCACCATAAACACAATCAAAGTGGAAAAAGACATCTTCATCATCCACTACGACAAACCCCCACGCCCTATGCCGTATTTCTCGAACATACCCCAAAAACCTAGGCTCCACGGGGTAACAGAGCATACCGCACTGTTCAACCAGTGTATCCGCCGTTGGGCGGGTCGCTGGATCCTTTTGCAGACATTGTAGTACAATCTGAATTAACTGTTTGGAGAGCGTGGCAAACTGAGGATTAGCGGTCATGAAGCCGGGAAACTCAGGCGGTGCTGCTGCAATTATTTTGGTAACAGCCTGCAAGCCTTTACCATATGGCACATTTCCGGTCAGCAGTTCGTACATCATCGCACCTATTGACCAGACATCAGCAGACTTGCCAACCTCACGCGGAGTTTCAATGGCCTCGGGTGCCATGTAGGGGAGCGCACCTACCACAGTGCGTGACGCAGAAATCGATTCACCGCCCCCTTCAACGGCTTCCGCAATCTCTTCGTCCGCCATTTTGGCAATACCAAAATCGGTAATCTTGATAGCGTCCAACTGATATCCACCGGTAACCATGACATTTGACGGCTTGAGATCACGGTGCACAACACCGGCATGATGTGAGGCCGCCAATCCTTTTGCTAAGTGATGAAAAATCCTAGCTGCCAGATAAGGGTCGAGGTGCGGCGTCCGTACCAGAAGAGCTTTATCCAAATCAGTACCTGCAATCAATTCTTCAACAAGATACTGTCGCTGCCCGTCATCAACGTAATCAAGCGTTTTTGCTACATTAGGATGGGTAACTCGTGCTGAAACTATGGCGCTTCGCTGAAAACGTTTTCTGGCAGAATCGTTCTTCGGTGTTTTAAGGGCAACCTGGCGCTTGAGAACATGATCTTTAGCAGCATAGACGTACTGCATACCGCCTTCTCCAGCATCGCCAAGAATCTCATAACGCCCGCCGATGAGATCACCTGCACTATGCGGCCCACTCATAACACCACCTCCGGATTTGCGATATCAAAGGTGATGTAAACGCGACTGCTGCCGTGATGCGCCGCCCCCAACGCCACTACGCAAGAGCCGGGGATTTCCTCACCGGGTATAGCAGGACTATTGTTGATGAACACCTCACCAACGGCAACGCTGACGATGAACTTCAGACCAGTGTAGAGAATCTCGACCTTGCCAACACCGGTAGCATTCAACTCGACCGAAGGGTTCCTAACATTTAGTAGGTATGATTTACCTTGATATACTGCAAGAGCTTGATGCTTCCACCCCAACAAATGTCGGGCCAGTTCGTCACGCACAGTGACCATTGACGGCCTTTCCTTGGGTTTATAGGAAAGACATGCATTCAACAGGCTTTTCAATTCCGTGTGGATTTCAACCGGTAGCCCGGAAAATTTATCATCCGTAATTGGCAACGGTGGCATCATCTTCATCTTTGCCGGCAAATTTTTACACGCGAGAAAAAGAGCTGTGGCACCAAAGGCATAGGTATCGATAGCCGGTGAAATGGCGATTGTAGCATCATTGAACAGCTCTGGTGCAGCAAAACCAAGAGTGCCCTTGAACCCTTTGGTATGCGCATCTATTCCGCATTGTTTGGCCAGCCCGAAATCAAAAATCTTCACAACCCCTTCCGGATCGAGCTTCATGTTGTTAGGCTTGATATCACGATGAATCACCCCCGCCTCATGCATGTCGGCAATACCTGCGGCGACCTGCCAAAGCGTCTTCAGGTAGGCTTCCTGTGACTGAGCGGGACAATCGCTATCCCATAAAGAATCACCCTCGATATATTCTTCCACAATGCCTAGGGCATCTTTTTCGTCAGTGACTATATCATATACCTGCACCACATGCTTGGAGCGCATCTTCAATAGGGCGCTCAACTCTTTCAGGATAAGTTTCTGCTCTGCCTCATCCTGAATAAATTTAATAGCCACCTTTCTGTCAAGGTGGGTGTCGGTACAATAGATAACCGTGCTGAAGCCGCCGCTGTCCGAGCCGCCAAGCGGTATATAACGTTGCGGCAGTTCAGACATGCTTGTCGTCCTTATCCATATTGCCCTTGAAGAAAATCTTCAGGGGCGGCTGTTCGCTTTCAGTATCAACGGTATCGGTATTGGCATCGGCAACTTTCGGGACAACTTTTTCGGCTGTTTTCTTTTTGGTAGGACGTTTCTTTTTCAGCAGCTTATCCGGGTGAGCTATCTGCTCTACTACCTTTTGAACCACCGTTTTTTTATCCAGCGATTGTCTGGGCTCAGCCTGTACGTTGCCACTTATTTCAGCGTTTATGATCTGCAGTTCACCAAACGGATCCCATATCTGGACAACACCCGTTTCATCGAATAACTGAGCCTGTAGGACAGATGGAGAGGCAATTGCGAGGCTAGCATTATCCCGACCGCCGCACCATTTGGCGACTTCGATCAGCCTCCTGACGGCCAAGGCCGATTCTTTTGCATGCTGAACAATCGACTTCATGACCTGTTTGTCGATATAATGAACGCCGTCGCTGGTCAACATCATGCAATCATAGGACTCACGAATAGAAAATATGTGCGGCTCAATACCGCCTCCCATACCAATAAACTGGATCAGCTCATTCCGAGGATGAGGATTATTGTCGGCTCTTTGCAGCACCCCATTCATAGTATCATCTGTGCTCAGCTGCTCCAGCTTCCCTTCGCCAATCGCATATATCCTGCTATCTCCGACATTAACACCAAAAATTCCAGAATGATCGAATAGGATGGCTGACAGAGTCGCGCCTCCTTGACCTCTGTGCTGTGAGAAGACTGAGTCGTTAGCTATTTGCGCAGCAAGCTGCAATCTCATTACTGCATGAGTATTTTGATATGCGACACAAGTGGCCAGAAAGCTTGCAGCGGCTTTTGCGGCGCATGCCGTGCCGTCAGACATTCCACCCATGCCATCACACAGTACTGCAACAATAAATGAGGGCATTTTTAATACTGCAACACGATCTTGATTCTCGTTACGCACTGCACCTATGTCGGAGCCGACACTTATAGGTATTTCGCCAATTTTGCGAACAGCAGATGACGTAGTTCTGCGCATGAACCAACGATAGAGACTGATTTGAATCTCGTTTATTGCAGTATTATTCATAAAGGTCCGTTAACCATGATTTTCCAACCGCAAACGGACCGACCGCGCATGGGCCTCCAGCCCTTCCAGACCGGCAATCTGTACAATCCGGTTACCCAGCCGCTTCAGTCCCTGCTCAGAGAAGCTGATGATGGAGGATTTCTTGACAAAGTCATCCACCGACAGCGGCGAGAAGAAACGGGCTGTACCGCCAGTTGGCAGGGTGTGGTTAGGACCGGCCAGATAATCACCGGCTGCCTCCGGGGTCCAGTGACCCATGAAAATGGCACCGGCATTCTCGATCAAGGGCAGCAGGCCAAACGGATCAGCCACGGCAAGTTCAAGGTGTTCCGGCGCAATCCGGTTGGAAAAAACGGCTGCATCTTCAACAGAACCTGCCACGATCACGGCACCAAACTTATCCCATGAAGCCCGTGCAATGGACTCGCGGGAAAGCTGCGCCAACTGGCGCTCCACCTCAGCCACAACTTTTTCACCAAAACCACGGTTTGTGGTAATCAGGATTGATGAGGCCAACTCATCATGCTCAGCCTGGGACAACAGGTCAGCCGCAATATGGGCCGGATTGCCGGAACCATCATTGATCACCAGAATCTCGCTGGGACCAGCGATCATATCGATTCCCACCTGACCAAAGACCAGCTGTTTGGCAGTGGCCACATAGATATTACCCGGCCCAGTGATTTTATCCACCTTGGGGACACTGGCAGTACCATAGGCCAGGGCTGCCACGGCCTGAGCCCCGCCCACCCTGAAGATTCGATCCACACCAGCAAGTTTTGCTGCGGCAAGAACAGCCGGATTAATCTCATTACCCGGCGTTGGGCAGACCATGATGATCTCCCGCACCCCGGCTACCTTGGCCGGTACAGCATTCATGATCACACTGCTGGGATAACTGGCCTTGCCGCCCGGCACATAGATACCAACCCGGTTAAGCGGGGTCACTTTCTGGCCCAGCAGGATGTCGCTCTCTTCGGTTGACAGCCAGGTCTGTTGCTTCTGCTTTTCATGGAAACGGGCCACCCGCTCAACCGCCAGTTGCAGGGCAGCCAGATCATCAGCAGGCACGGCGGCAACTGCAGCCTCAATCTCGGCTGAAGTGATCTCCAGCCCGGCGGCATCAGCCAACCCCAGACGATCAAAGCGATTGGTATACTCCAGCAGGGCATCGTCACCGCTGCTGCGAATATCCTTAATAATCCCCCGCACCACCTCAGTCACCTGCAGCGAGGTCTCCTCGCCACGGGTCAGGATGGCAGCAAAACGGGTATCAAAATCAGTGTCATTAATATCAAGAAACAACACGTTCTTACTCCTTGTTGGCAAGTACCTGTTCAAGCCCGTCAATGATCCCGCGGATCCGTTGGTGCTTGGTTTTGAGCGAGGCCCGGTTCACCACCAGGCGGGTGGTGATCTCGGCAATGGTTTCAACCTCAACCAAGCCGTTCTGGCGCAGGGTCTCCCCGGTGGATACCAGATCCACAATCCGCTCCGAAAGCCCCACCAGAGGCCCCAGTTCAATGGAACCGTACAGCTTGATGATCTCTGCTTGCACCCCTTTGGAGGCAAAGTACTTCTCCGCCACATGGGGATACTTGGTGGCCACCCGGATATGGGACCAGCGGCCGGGATCATCACTCTTGGTCAGGTTAACCGGCTCCGCCACCATCATCCGGCAGTAGCCGAACTTGAGGTCCAACGGCTCGTAAAGGTCCTTGTCCTGTTCCAGCAGGGTATCCTTACCCACAATCCCCAGATCAGCGCAGCCATACTCTACATAGGTGGGCACATCGGTGGCCCGTACAATCAGGGCCCGCAGGTTTTGATCAGGATACTCAAAGATCAGCTTGCGGGAATCCTCCAGCATACTCTCCAGATGGATACCGATCTTTGCAAACAGCTCAATCGACTCGGTCAGGATACGTCCCTTGGGGATGGCAATGGTCAGTTGATTATTCATGGTTCAGACACCCGCTGGATATCAGCCCCCAGGCCGGCAAGTTTGGTTTCGATCTGTTCATAACCTCGGTCCAGGTGATAAATACGCTGGATCTCGGTGGTTCCCTCTGCTGCCAGACCAGCCAGAACCAGACAGGCTGAGGCCCGCAGATCAGTTGCCATGACCGGCGCGCCGGACAGTTTTTTAACCCCTTTGACCGTGGCTGCATTCCCTTCCACCGTGATGTCCGCGCCAAAGCGTAGCAGTTCTGAGACATGCATGAAACGGTTTTCAAAGATATTTTCAGAAATCACGCTGGCACCTTCAGCCACGCACATCAAAGCCATGAACTGGGCCTGCATATCAGTGGCAAAACCGGGATAGGGACGGGTCTTGATGTTGACCGCCTGGGGCCGCTTGGGACCTTTTACCCGCACTACGCCGTTACGGTTGGTGATCTCAACCCCGGCATCCATCAGCTTGAAGGTCAGGGCATCCAGATGCTCCAGCTTCATGCCGTTGATCTTGACATCACCGCCGGTAGTGG
>NZ_JAOTRZ010000157.1 GCF_030247655.1 Trichlorobacter sp.
CATGGATGGCGTTCGTGCAAAGGTTCATAACTATCTGGTGCAATTGGGTCGGATCAGCAAATACCACACCCAGGCGTTGCCCGATTTGCAGGCGGATCTCAATGGATGGGGTGAGGGTTGCACGTAGCATTTTCAAGCATTCCTTAACGATCAGATCAACCTTTACCTCCTGCCGTTCCTGCTCTGTCTGGCGACTGAAGGTAAGGATCTGTCTAACCAGTTCCTTCCCGCGCTGACCAGATTTAAGTACCACCTCTAAAAGTTCTTTCAGGCTGCTGCCTTTGCCTTCGGTTGTATCAAGAGCCAATTCTGTGCAGGTAATAATTGACGCCAGCGCATTGTTGAAATCATGGGCAATACCGCCAGCCAGTATGCCGATGGCCTCCATTCTCTGTGCTCGTCGTAGCTGATTTTCCAACTGTTGCTCATGGGTGATGTCGCGGACCATGGCGACGTAATTCAATATGGCTCCGTCAGTATCCTTTACGGTCCAGGTGGTCAGATCAAGCTCAAATATCGCGCCATCTTTACGTGTGTGCTGAAAATGTCGTACCGGTTGCTCATCATCGGTTGCCGACAACTGTTGTTGAATCGCTTCACATATTCGGCGCTCGCTTTTGTCGGAAAAAAGCTCTCTGATGGAGCTGCCGACAAGCTCTGCTGCCGTGTAGCCTGATATCTGCTCAGCAGCCGGATTTACATATTCAATCGTGCCCATGCTATCCAGAAGGTAAAGCCCGGAACGCATCTGTACGATAACCGATGCAAGTAACTGCCGCTGCTTTTCAGTTTCTTTGTTCTCTTCTGCAACACGCAGGGCAGTTATACCGTAGGAAAGGTCACTGGCTAGATTTGTTAACAGAGTAACTTCTTCGGCATCAAAGGTATCGGTGCCCGAGGAGTAGATCATCAACGCGGCAAAGGTCTGGGTCTGGTTGTTAAGCGGTAGAAAGATTGACGAGCAGAACCCTTGTTGCAAGCATCGTATTCGGCATACCTCACAGGTTACATCCTTTTGCTGGTGCTGGAGTACTACCGGTTTGCCGGTTTTGATGGCGGTTTTTATCGGCCCGTTGCCCAGGTCTTTGTTCATACAGGTTGATTTAAAAATCTCTACAAATTCACGATTTTCCCCCCAGCCTGCAACCGGGGTTATGGTTCGTTCCTCATCATCGGCAGCCAGGCCGACCCAGGCCATGCGATAGCCGCCAACTTCTATAAAAATCCGGCAGATATCGTTCATCAGCTGCTTCTCATCAGTAGCTCTGATCAAAGACTGGTGGCATTCGCTATAGGCCTTTAAAGCTCGAACAAGCCTGTTAAGTGGCTCCAACTTGCCGGATAAACTGTCCTTGCGGGTGTGTACGATCAGGAAGTAAAGCATCCAAGAGGTTGCCAGTATCAGGATAACGCTTTGTAGTTCTATTGCATGCAGAAGATCCCGTTCAAGAACCAGATTGGCAACCAGCATACTCAGATTCAAGAGAAGCCAGAGCCCGCCAATACAGGCATAAAATAGAGCAACTTTAAGGGGGCTAAACCGTTCAAGAATGTTTTTCATTGGTCGTCCAGTGGTATGGCTAGTTGCAGGATTTGGTCAGTATGTCGACGGCAGGTGGAACACCAAAGTAGCCCCGTTTCCCGGCGATCTCTATCAGGCTGCCGGAATCAGTCAAGAGTCGCACCTGTTTAAGTACATCATTCAGATGCAGGTTGAGACCGGTGGAAAGGTCATGGATGGTGCATGGACGACGACGGGCAAAGGCGATGATTTCGTCCTGATGGGATAGGCCAGTAGATTCTGTTGCAGCAGCAGGAGCAGGAGCATCGCTGATACAATCAACCAAACCTGAAAACAGACTACTGAGGTGGCAGAGTTGCCCATGTGTAACTCCGCAGGCGAACGATTCCGCCGGAGGTCGATACACGGTATTCAGTTGTACCCGTGCTGGTTTGATCCGCTCTACCAGCTTTGCAATCCTGCGCACTGACGGTTCATCATCACTAATACCGGCCAGTAATAATACCTCAAGCCAGACTTCGCCGGCAAAACGACCGGTAAAGTCGATCAGCCCCTGCACCATCTGATCAAAGCTAATACTGCTGTCGGGGCGGTTGGCCTGCTGGAAAGTCGTCGGATCTCCGGCATCCAGTGAAGGGAGCACCAGGTCAGCTGCCATAAGATCTTCCTGAACTTCTGGTAACCAGAGCAGAGAGCCATTAGTCAACACCGCAAGCGGCACTGTGGTCAACATCTTGATGCGGCGGATCAGTTCACCGATGCCACTGTGCAGGGTTGGCTCTCCGGAGCCAGCCAGACTGATGAAGTCTGGCTGGCTGTGATCGGACAGTTTACGCTGCAGTTCTTCCAGTATTCTGTCGTTATCGGCATACTTTTTTCGGGTAACGATGGTGCTGCCGATACTGCCTAATTGACAGTAGATGCAGTCATAACTGCAGATTTTATAAGGGACAAGGTCAATGCCCAGTGAACGCCCCAAGCGGTGGGAGGGGACTGGACCGTAGAGATACGTGTATGTGGTGGTACCCATAACTATCATCCCTTTCTGTTTCCAGCCGTAGATCTGGCAGAATCAGGTGAGCAGGGTTGGGGTAGTATCCTTCGGCGGCGTGTTCCCTTCGGCACAACAGGGCAGGTTGATGATAAAGGTCATCCCCATGCCGACATCGCTTTCAGCCTTAATCGTGCCACCATGAGCCTTGATGATGCCGTAGGAGACTGACAACCCTAAGCCGGTGCCACCGGTGCCTTTGGTGGTGAAGAACGGATCAAACAGTTTGCCCAGCTGTTCAGTAGGCACGCCGCAGCCTGAGTCTGAAATCTTTATTAAAACGCCGCCTTTCAGTTCAGCTGATTGCGTCGTGATAATCTGCAGCTCGCCACGCTTTTGATCCTGCATCGCCTGCCCGGCATTGATGAAGATATTGATAAAGACCTGCTTCAACTGGTTTTGATCAGCCATGATCTGTGGCAGATTGTTAGCCAGTTGCCGCAGTATAGCGACATTCTGAAAGACCGCCTGACATTCAACCAGCCGCAGGGAATCAATCACCACCTGATTGATATCACAGGTTGTCATCTTGGGTTGGTAGTCCCGGGCAAATTCCAGCAACCCCTTGACAATTCCTGCACAACGCTGGGCTTCGCTGCTGATAGTCTCAAGATCGCCCTTTAATGCCGGATCAAGCCGCTTGTCCTTGGCTGCCAAAGAACTGAAGATCAGGATGCCGGAAAGCGGATTGTTTATCTCATGGGCAATGCCGGCCACCAGTTCTCCCAGCGAGGCCAACTTTTCGGTGTGTACCAGTTGCATCTGCATCCGCTGCAGCTGTTCAGATCGCTCCTTTACCTTTTCTTCAAGGGTGCGCCCCCATTCCTCCAGATCATTGCGGGCCTGCCGGAGGTTGCTGGTCATTAGCTGAAAGGCACGCATCAACTCCCCCAGTTCATCATTGGAGGTGGGGGTCATTTCACAATCCAGCTGTCCCTGGGCCAGCCTGGCGGTGTGGCGAAGCAGTTCATTGACCGGACGATTAACCAGATGCAGGGTGAAGAAGGTAAGTGAAGCACCCAGCAGGATGATCAATAGCACGGTCAGCAGTATGATCCGGTTACGGTAGGAGGCAAGATCAGCCTTGAGGACATCAAGGGATACAATGATATCAACCACCCCCAACACCTTGGTGGATTCGGCGTGGGCATGGCAGGCGGCTGTGGAGCAGCTCTGTTCGTTCTGCACAGACCTGGCAAGCCCCATGACCTGCTTGCCGTTGGGCAGGGTAAAGAAACGGCTGCGCTCAAGCAGGGGAGGGCGGATCAGCGCCTGTCCCGGTTTGTGGCAGAGGTTGCACTGGGCAGCCTTGGTGTCCAGCGGCTGTCCAACTTCGTGGGTGGCGGTTGAGTGGACGATAATCCCGTTGCGGTTGATCATCCTGATCCGCTCAATTCCTGGACGATTGGCCACCTCATTGATCATCTGGTAGACGATGATGCGGTTGTCCACCAGCATCTGATGGCGGGTCATCCTGATGATGGTGGACGCCAGGTTGTCAAGATCCCGAATGGTGTTATTGACCAGCAATTTTTGCAGGTTGTTGATATTAACCCAGGCAAACAGGGTCATGAACAGCACAACCACGGTGCCGGTCAGGATGGTCAACTTCTGGATAAGCGAGAATCGGCGTGGCCGTAATGCCCCCAGGAATCGATCAGGCCTCAACATAATCCCGGGCCGCTATGCCAAGCTTCTTCATCATGGCCTGGAAGTTGGGGCGCAGCATGCCGGTCTCTTCGGCAGCGCGGGTGATATTGCCGCGATTACGCTGCAGGGCGTTCACCACAAAGGCCTTTTCAATATCTTCCACCGCCTGTTCCCGCAGGTGACGTTTGGTCTCTTTCAACTCTTCCACACTCAGTGGCACAGCCGTGAAATCCAGCAGTACTGTTGGGCTGGAAGCGTGGTTCAGTTCCAGGTCATCGGGGGTGATCAGGCTGTCTTCAGCCAGCACCACGGCCCGTTCAATGATGTTTTCAAGTTCACGGACATTGCCGGGGAAGCTGTAACTCTGCAGCACCTGCATCGCCCCGGCAGTTACCCCCTTGATATCCTTACCCACTTCTTCAGCCACGGTGCGTACCGTGTGCCCAACCAGCAGCGGTATGTCACCAATACGATCCCGCAACGGCGGCAGGTCCATCGGGATGATATTCAGGCGAAAGAACAGGTCCTCCCGAAAGGTGCCTTCTGCCACCATCTCACGCAGGCTGCGGTTGGTGGCTGCCACCAGCCTTATGTTAATCGGGGTTGGCTGCGTGCCGCCAATCGGGGTGACCTCCCGTTCCTGCAGTACCCGCAGCAGTTTAGCCTGGGTGGTCAGACTCAGGTTGGACACCTCATCCAGAAACAGGGTGCCGCCTTCCGCCACCTTGAACAGGCCGGTCTTGGTATGCATCGCCCCGGTAAAAGATCCTTTGACATGACCGAACAGCTCTGACTCAAGCAGGCTTTCCACCAACGAGGTGCAATCCACCGCCACAAAGGGATGGTCCCGTCGCGGACTGTGCTTGTGGATGGCACGGGCCACCAGCTCCTTGCCGGTGCCGGACTCGCCGGTGATCAGTACGGTGCTGTCAGTGGGGGCAACCTGCATAATCCGGCGATAGACCTTGACCATCTCGTGGCTCTTACCCACGAAACGGTCAAAGCCTTCACCATCTCGCAACTCCTTAAGCAGGTACAGGTCGCCCAGGTCCACAACCCGCTGTTCAAGGGCCAGTCTGATGGTGTTCAGCATCTCTTCCGGGGTAAACGGCTTGGCAATGTAATCCACCGCACCCAGTTTCATGACCTCTACGGCGCTATCCACCGATGAATAGCCGGTAATGAAGATCACCGGCAGATCAGGCTGAATCTCCTTGATCGCCTTCAGCACCTCCATGCCGCTGATACCGGGCATCTTCAGGTCAGTGACAACCAGATCAAATGGTTCCTGTTTGATCCGCTCAAGGGCGGCATGGCCATTGGCAAAGGTCTCCACCTGAAACGATTCTGACTCCAGAATTCTGCGTACCCCTTCTCGAATGGCAGGTTCATCGTCAATTACCAATAGCTTTTTTACGTCATCCATGGGGGCCTCTGTTTAGTAGTGGTTAATGATCACAGCAGTTGTCACCTAACGCTAGAGAACCGAACATAAAATTTTGAACCAGCACTTCTGGTGTCGCCACAGGGGCGCCGACATAGACCGTGATGCCGCTCTTGATAAACAGATCCTGAGCACGCTGTCCCATTCCTCCGGCAATGATCATTTCTACTCCCTGGTCAGCCAGCCAGCCGGGCAAAAGACCTGGCTCATGAGGTGGCGCTAGCACATCTTGCCGATTAGACAAAAGCCGCTGCTGCAGGTCAACATCAAGCAGTGCAAAACTTTCACAATGTCCAAAGTGATTGGTGAGTTTTCCGTCGGCTACTGGTATTGCAACTTTCATTGTTTTTCTCCTGTTTGTCTGCCTGCATTCTCTGTTTCAGGTCGATCATAGTCAAGGTTAAATTCCTGTAGGGCCAGCCAATAATCATCAAGCATTCTTCTGCGTTCAATATTTGTTGCTGCCCTGTTTTCAGAAAAGACCCCGCGAAAGGGGTAGCAGCGTTCTTGCCAGCATCCCCCGGTTGACATCTGCTGGTTGTGTGAAAGCTGAACCCATGAAACAACACTGGTGCTGGTTTTCATACTAAGCCCTCACTTATATCCCGCCCATGCAGAGGTACTTGATCTCCAGATAGTCCTCGATCCCGTACTTGGAACCTTCCCGGCCGATGCCTGACTCCTTGACGCCGCCAAAGGGGGCGATCTCCGTTGAAACCAGGCCGGTGTTGATTCCCACCATGCCGTACTCCAACGCCTCCGCCACCCGCCAGACCCGCCCGATGTCACGGGTGTAGAAATAGGAGGCCAGGCCAAACTCGGTATCATTGGCCATCTGGATCGCTTCTTCGTCAGTCTCAAACCTGAAGATCGGTGCCACCGGGCCAAAGGTCTCTTCCCGTGCCACCAGCATCTGCGGTGTTACATCACACAGGATGGTGGGTTGGAAAAAGGTGCCGCCCAGTGCATGGCGCTTGCCGCCCAATGCTACGCGGGCGCCTTTAGTGACAGCGTCGTTAATATGCTCTTCCACCTTTTGCACAGAGGCTTCATCAATCAGTGGTCCCTGCTGCACATCACCCTTTAGACCATCACCCACCCGCATCTGGGCCACAGCAGTTGCCAGCTTCTCTGCAAACAGATCATACACACCAGCCTGCACCAGCAAACGGTTGGTGCAGACACAGGTCTGTCCGGTGTTGCGATATTTTGA
>NZ_JAOTRZ010000158.1 GCF_030247655.1 Trichlorobacter sp.
ATCACGGCTGTTACGCGTGAGGATATACCATGCACCCATTCATTGGCTTTGCAGAATGGGTAGATATCCTTCTCAATACTTTTCACAAAGGTAAAGGACATCCCCTGCTGGTGATAACGGGCATGCCTGCGGTACCGTGTGAAGTCATCTGTTGATAGCAATGTTCAGCACGTTGCTTGGTTTAAAAGTCAGTACCTTGCGGGCTGCAATGGTAATGGCTTCACCGGTCCGAGGATTACGACCACGGCGCGCATTCTTCTGCTTGATTTCAAAATTACCGAAACCTGATACTTTGATGGTCTCGCCTGCCTCCAGAGACTCCTTCATAATGGCAAAGACCGATTCCATCATGGCAGCGGAATCTTTTCTGGACAGGCCGGTGGAAGTGTGGATCTTTTCTGCGATATCTGCTTTGCTCATTGTGATCACATTCCTATTCTTATTTCAGTTTCCATCTGTGCCGGTGTTCACTGAGATATTCCTGGGCTGGCCAGAGAGCAGTCTCCTGCGGCGGTATGATGGCGCGACCGGTTAATGTCTGAAGCGGACCGGCAAAGTTTGGTGTAAGTCCGATAGATGAAGCTGTGATTACTTGATAGCTACCAGACACTCCCAGCATCCCTTCATCAAATCCCCAGTGACAGAGCCTGCAGAGTGCCATGCCGTTACGGATATCGTCATTGCGGCTCTCACACCAAGGGACGATATGGGCGGCCTCCACCACAGTATGACCTTCCGGGGTAACAATTCTGATGCCACACAGGGCGCAGCGATGATCGTAAGACGTGGTCACAACCTTACGGAACCCCTGATCACGGACTGCTGGCTTGTAGTTGTTCGATTCCAGCACCTCTTTAACCAGAGGTTGGTGAGCCTGTTGCTCAAGCAATCGTTCGTAGTCAAATGCCCCCTGATTTACTAAAGCCTGTTCACGCAATGCCTGCTGCGCCTCTTCTGAAAAGCAGGCTTGCAGCAGCGATTTTCGCAAAGATGTTCTGCCGGGCTCCGTCTGCATGATGGCAAACAGTTGCTCATCAATCTGGGCACCCAACGCATAGGTACGCAGATAGCTGACCGTGGTGGTTTTGGCGACAACAGCATCTGAAACAGTGTGTCCCGGCCTGACAATCAGTTTCCAGAATGGCTCGTTGTGCAGACGTGAAAACGGAAAGGCAATGCTGCTGGTCTGCCCCAGCGGCACCACTCTGCGCCAGTACAGATTGAACAGGTCATTCAGCTCAACCAGATCCCCGGTGACATCGACTACAGGATTGGTGATTACCTCACTTGCTATCAGGTCTAGCACGGCCAGCAACAGGATCGGTTTGTGTGGAGCTTTTTTTCTTGTCGCGTCTGAGTAAAACCCCTGCCGCGCATTAGCACGACGCAAGTTGGCAAACTGTTCTATGTAGGTTTTGAGATCAGCCATTGTTCCAGTAGGCCGCCTTATCAGGGAATATCCAGCGGACTCCGCCGCGCGGGTCTGGCTGATCACCAGCATAGCGCGGGATCAGGTGAATATGCAGGTGCATTACCGTCTGGCCAGCAGCAGTGCCGTCGTTAATACCGATGTTGAAGCCGTCAGGGTTATGCTCCTTCTGCAGAAGCTCACGTATTTCAGCCAGCAACTCAAGCATCGCGGTCTGTTCTTCTCTGGTCGTTTCAAAGAAAGAGGCGACATGCCGCTTCGGGATAACAAGGGAATGGCCACGGGTGACGGGAAAACCGTCATAGATGGCCAGAGCATGGTCATTGGCATGGATGATCTTGGTGTCATTCCGGTTGCAAAAGGGGCAGGTATGGTGATCGGTGATTTCCATGTTCAGTGTCTCATGTCAGGAGCTGACCTCACGTTGTTCTTGCGAAAAACTTACATTTCAAAATCTGCCCCCTTATATAACCCAAGCAGCAGGATTGGCTTGTGCGGTGCCTGTTTTCTGGTTGCCTCAGACCACACGGCTCCGGGAGCTCTCCGAAGAAGGCCAAACTGCTCTCGTTATGCGGTATCCAGTAGCAAACCAAAATGATTTTGTGCCTCAACAGAGGTAGCTTGGCAAGTGTCGTCGTCTTTACTTTTTGGGTGACTTTGCTTCACATTGTTCAGGTGATTTCCCATGTAAATCAATGATAACGAGAGAAACCGAGAGGTATCCCCGGTTTTTTGAAATGCGGAATTTTCCATTACCCTTTGCCATACTATAACGTCAATTGCCCTTGCCTCTGAATTTTTAAAATCTTGATAAAAAACTTAGGATTGACACCCGTCACTACAACGGGAACTGTATCGCCTACGGCATAATCAAGCATAGCTTTTGCAAGCGGGCTGTTTTCATTGACAAAGTATTTCTGAGTATTGCTCTCGCCTTCCACAATCATCGCGATTTTACGTTCTTCAGGATTATCAACATGGCAATAGGTGACTATGTCTCCAACTTCAACATAAAGTTCCTCGTTTGCAACCGGTAGCGATGGTTCTGAAATATCAGCTACTTCTTCAGGTGCAGGCTGAATTATTACGGTATCATCCTCTTCAAATGCCTCTTCCATCTCATAATCAATTTGCTCTGTCTTCGATATTGCCCTTCGTTCCTCAAGGAAATTAAGTAGTTTTTCTGATTCCCGTCTTGGATTGTAGAACCAATCAGTTGACCAGATACGCCAAATGCGGCCTCTCCACCCAAGAGACTCAAGGATACTCTGCCTGATACGGTCGCGGTCTCTGGCAGAAGCACTGGAATGGTAGCTGGCACCATCGCACTCAACTGCTGCCAGGAATTCACCGGGGCGATCAGGATTCCGTACAGCCAAGTCAATAAAGAAGCCTGCGACACCAACTTGAGGCACAATTGCGTATCCTCGATTCCGTAACATGTCGCCTACAGAAATCTCAAAATCGCTATCTTCCTCCCTGCCTGTTACTTCTGTCGAAGTGAGTATCCCACGTTTTGCAAAATCCAGGTAATCCCGCAAGGCTCTTGTGCCTGCTGGAGTGCCTGCCGCAATGATTATATCCTCTGGCAACATCGATGTGAAAAGCTCAATTTTTCTACGAGCACGTGTAAATAGAACGTTAAGCCGCCTCCAGCCATCCGGTCGGCTTATTGGTCCAAAGTTCTGGCGAACCTTATCAACACCTACCGGCTTTCCGAAAGTTGTGGAGATGAAGATGATATCTCGTTCGTCTCCCTGAACATTTTCGAGGTTTTTAACGAAAAAGGGCCATCCTTGCTCTTCCCATTTCGAAATAAATGACTGGGCCTCATCAATATTACGTACTTTTCTGTCCATTAAATCTTCAATAAGGTCGCGCTGTGTCTGGTTGAGCGTGACAATACCCAGTGACTCTTCCGGGAATTTCATCATGTGCTCAATTGCAGCATCCACAACCCGTTGTGCTTCAGCCATGTTCTGACGGTCTTTGTAAACCCCGTTCTTAATGTAACGATAGCGAAGTCCCAGGCGGTTGTTTTTGAGAAATGGTGAGGGGAATATAATCAGTTTTCCGTTGTAGAAATGGTGGTTCGAGAAAGCTATCAAGGATTCGTGCTGAGAACGGTAATGCCATTTAAGCGTTCGAACCGGATGAAACAGTTGCTGGCAGATATCAAGGATGCTCTCTGTACCAGCAAAAACTGCTGAAGCTTCGCTTTCATCATCGTCATCGCTATCATCAGCCAGGCGGTCAAAGAAATTGGTAGGGGGGAGCTGTTTGGGGTCTCCAACGACGATTAACTGTGAACCCCTTGCAATTGCTCCTAACGATTCTTCCGGCCTGAGTTGTGAAGCTTCATCCATCACAATCATATCGAAAGAAATTGCGCCCTGCTGGATGTACTGAGCAACTGATAGTGGCCCCATCATGAAACAAGGTTTCAATGCCTGAATTGCTTTACCGGCGCGACGTAGCAACTGACGGATTGGAATATGTTTAGTCCTCTTGCTGATTTCTTTTTTCAGCAAGTGCAATTCCGTCAATTCAGAGACTTTGTAGCTGGTCACACCATCCGGAACATACTTTGACTTGTTGATCTCATGGGCAAAGCTTTTCCCGGTCAGCTTGATAATTTCCTCATCAAGGGCTACAAATTCAGCTCGTATCTTATCGTGTTTTTCTCCGCTAAACCCTTCAAGTTCCGGGTATTGCCGGTATATTTTCCTGCCGATTGAGCGATATACGACGTATTCAAAGATGTCGCCAATTGTATCAACGGGTAACACTTTGTTCTCAACGTGATTAACAAATGTTTTCAGGCCATTATCATGACAAACGGAGCGTTGATTGATGTATCTTGACCAGATTAAAACGGCATCCAAATTGGTCGCAGCACACTCAATCCGTTTTAAATACAAATGAGCAAAGTCAACTTCAGAGCGGTTCCATTCTTTTGCGTCAAACTCTCCAAATTCCTTTAATTCAGCAAGTTTAGTGAGAACCTTATGGCGTGTTTCCACAATTTTTCGTAGTTGTTCTTTTGCATCGTCAAGGTTCTCAACGGCATTTTGACTCAATAAATATGAAAGAAGTGGCGTTCCCTGAATGTTCCTCTTTCTTGATATGTCTTCGCCCCATTCCAGTGTTGCCGAAAGTGCCTCTAAATCAGTATCCATTCCATCAAAGAGATCTTGCAACATACCCATAACTGCTTTGTTGTTATAGATTTCCTGAATTGTATCGATGGATTTTTTCTTAGAAATCAGGCCGTTTAACATCTCTTTGGCTGTCTTACCTGGTACTCCAACAGGCAATAGCATGTTTACCAGTTCTGAGGCTGTGGCAATCCGGGAAGCTGCAATCAAATGGTATTCTTTCCAACTTGAAGTCTCTGATTTGTCCGGGCATGGAGCAAATCTTGACAACACATTATCAAGATTAAGCTTTGCAACCAAGAATGCCCTCACTTTTGAATAATCACAATTGCTGTCCGCATGCTCAACAATTGAGCTGGCTAAACAATCTGTTGTGCTGGCAATTTTTGAAAGCTGGGAAAGATACTCTCGCCAGTTGTTGCAAGGGATTTAGGATATACCGGGAAGATAGTGCTCATACTTGTCATGAATTAACCTGATACCATTATTCAGGGCTTCAAAATCCAAAACAGCAGATGACAATTCTAACTTCGCATTCAAAACATCAACAGCGCGAACCGGGGAAACTTCGGGCTTTATGTAATTTTTAAGATATGAAGTTATTTTTTTAAAGGCATCTGCAATTTCAAGAGATTTCTTGCTATATTCATTCCATCCTGACTGCCTTATAATGGAGTCCATCTGTCCTGCAATTTCTCCCAAAAACTCCCTGCTTTCGGTTAAACAGGAATCAAGTTCACCTGCTATTGCCTGTATCCTTGATGATAATGCCCCTGCTTGGTTTATTGTCTGCGAATTCAAAGTAGATAAGTTAATACTATCGATTAAACCTGGATGCTGCAGAAGCTTCGCCATGCTCTCCAGATACCAGCTATGCAACCGTTTAATCTTGGAAATATCTGTATCGAGCCCCCTGAACAACGGACCAAAAAAGTTTTTAAACCCCTCGTTAGAATTCAGTGCCGTTTTGTGTTCAAGCCAGTCGATTATTTTTGATATTTTTTCTCCACATTCAGACGCCTTATACTTTGTCTTATTCTTCGATAGGCTAGTAAATAGCTTCTTTGCAGCTCTCCAGTCACTATTGAATATGTTGAAGAGGCTGTCACCGCGTCTGAATGTTAACATGGTGATCTTCAACGTGCTTAGTTCCGGCAATATATCAAGATGGAACTCGTTGGAAAGTGCCAGTCGTTGTGAAATTTCTAACTGTAGGGCTTCTTCTACCTTCGGTATCAGTTCCAAAGACATCGGATGCGCAAGTGCTACATGACGGTAATCAAGAAGGTCTGTAGGTGCTGCAGAAGATATCTTACTAATGGTCGCAAGGCATTCTATTGATTTCTGTGAGCTATCAAACGGCAAACTCAGATTTTGAGCATATCCAGCAATTTCATATAGCAAACTGTTAATCAGATCATTCAGATCATGAAGTCCCTGCTGCCGTCTATCCATCTCGCCGATTGGTAAATCTGATAGATAGTATTTAGCAGCCTGTTTTGTTTTTTCGAGAACGGCATCATCTATTATAACACCCGGAAGAATTTCAGCGATGCCTTCACCACGTCCCAAATTTTCAATTTCAGCCGGAGTACTTTCAAATTCCAGTCCCCTATGGCGTGCAATAGCCGTAACCCGCTCAAGCGATTGCCCCAGACTTTCTAAATCTTGCGAAAGAAGCCCCGAACCTTCCCTAATAAGAGTTCCCTGCTGTTCCTCAAGGGTCAGCGGTAAAGTCGCTGTAAACCTTGAATCAAGCTTTTCCAGCTTTTCAGTATTTGAGCCGGGAATAGTCTGATGAACGTAACTGTATTCTGATATAGCGTTCTTGAATTGAGATAAGGCATTTCCGGCTTCGGTTACGGATTCAGCAAAAATCCGGAGTGGCATACTAAAAGCGGTTTTCGATAACTGATTCGTACACTTTTCCAGAATAGGTTCTGCATTGTCGTAGTCCAATTCGCAGTCAGGAACAATATTATTCTCTGCATGCACCTTAAGCTCCCGTGCGTTTTTCACGGCGCTAATTACTCCATTCAAAAGGCTTCTGTTGTTCTTGCCTAGCGGGTCCTCCCCATTAAATACACGGGGAAGTATCTCACTTTTCAGGTTATCTGGTGGAGCAGGTAGTCCTTGAACAAGACGTTCAAAAGATAACAGCGTATCAAGTGATGGTTCCTGCGAGAACGAAAACCGCTCTTGAAATTCGATTGTCAAAATATATAGTGATTCAGCAAGAGTCTTGGCTTCATTAATTATACGACTGATTGCTGAATCATCGCC
>NZ_JAOTRZ010000159.1 GCF_030247655.1 Trichlorobacter sp.
TCCCGGCGTGTAGAGGTAAAGGCGCCGTGCAAGACTGTAGTCCTCGGTGGCAACGGTGAAGGGTGTAGGCAGGATCGGTTGGCCGCCGCTGCTGATGGCCACCGCCTTGGATGACTTGACATAGGGCAGGCCGATAAAGCCGATTCCGTTGGGATCTGTGGATACCTCTCGTGAGAGCTTAACGCTGTCTTCAAACCGTTTTGCTGCTTTGTCCAGTTTTTCCTTATGCAGCACCAGGCTTTTGAAGGTGTCAAAGGTGCCGGATTTATCGTCACGGGCGTAGAGATGGACCGGTGCAGCCTTGGCAATGCCGCTTAATCCCTTCCAGTCAGGGGTCTTACCGGTAAAGAGCGATTGGGTGTCGTCCAGTGAAAGTCGGGAAACCGGGTTTGCGCTGTTAACGATTACCGCCACCCCGTCCAGGGCCAGAATATGCTCGTTTGCACGGGAGGTCATAGTTCCCAGCAGTGAGAGCTTCTTTGTTTCGTCATCCTTAACCCTGCGGGAGGACATGCCGATATCGCAGGCATTGGCCTGTAATCCCTCAAAGGCGGTTGTGGAACCGTGGGCCTTGATCTCTACTGCCCGGTTACGACGCCCTTCCATGATCCCTTCCACCAGCAGCTCTTCATGGTTCTTGCCCGGCACCCGCCGGGTGCGGATCGCCCCGTTCTTTTTCAGAAACTCTTCAGCAAGCGAGGGGGCCAGTTCTGCGCCGATGGTGTTGGATCCCTGCAGTTTCAGGATGATGTCGTAGGAGTTGATCCAGTGGTAGTAGTAGCCGCCACTACTGGCCAGCAGCAGGGCTCCCACCAGCGATGACATCACCAGTCCCCGGCGACGTTTGAACCATGAATCGGCAATGCCGTTGGCAGGGGTACTGGGCAGCATGGCGATCCGGTGTTTTTCCAGTGCATGCAGGAATTCAAGGCTGCTCTGGTAGCGGTTGGCCGGATCTTTTTCCAGGGCTTTGTGGAGAATCAAAGCCAGTTCTTCATGGGTATCCTGCGCAAACTCCCTGATGTCAGGAATGGTACGGTCAAACTGGTTCAGCAGGGTATCAACCGCAGATTCTTCCTGAAAAGGCAGGCTGCCTGCCAGCATGTTGTAGAGAATCATCCCGACGGCATAGATGTCGCTCTGGGGGGTGACGGTAAAGGGGTTTAAAATCTGCTCCGGGCTCATAAAGGCTGCATCGCCACCTTGTCCCACCTCTTGCAGGTCTTCACCATACTTCAGCAGAGCTACTCCAAAATCGGAAATTTTCAGTCCGCCGTTACGGTCAACCAGAATAATTGAGGTACACAGACCACGGTGGACGATCCCTTTTTCGTGGGCAAACCTGAGTCCTTGCAACAGCCGTATGGTAAAATGCAGGGCAAAATGTTGGGGAAAAGGGCCGTTATGCTCAATCATCCGGTCCAGGGCCGCGCCGTTGTAATATTCCATCACCAGCCAGAATCCACCATTGTGTTCAAAAAAGTCAGTGGCCTGCAGGATATTGGGATGCACCATACCAGCCAGCAGCTTGGCTTCGTTGTAAAAACGTTCCCGATATGATTCGGTGCCGGGTTGCTTGCTGGTCAGCGATTTAAGCAGAAAGCGTTTGCCCAGCAGAACATGCTCAGCCGTTAATAAGGCGCCCTTGCCGTAGGGGGCCGGTCCTTCAATACGATAGTGATACAGCATTTCTCCCTTTTGCATTGTTTGAAACTCCTGAATTTATGGTTGGTTATGATTCTGCTGACAGTGCTCCAAGCATCACACGGGGTGCTTCGTTAGTGTCTTTGATTACCACCGATGATCCCTTGACTTTTTTAGCGGTTTTCTTGACCTCACTGGCCATGGAGGCGAGTTGTGCGTAGGAACCGATCTGAAGGTTGGCGGTGCTGATTGTCGCTACAGAAAGAGAAAGCAGATTAAAGGTCTCCAGTTCTCCTTTACGATTAAAAGAGGTGTAGCAACCTTTGCTATAGTCACTTGCGCCATGCAGCAGGGGCAGTCGGGCATCAAATTCCGCAATCATCTGACGTGACAGGGCCACGGCATGGGCGGGACCGGTGATGATGATGAAGTCATCGCCGCCGATATGCCCGCAGAAGTTTCTGGATTGTCGATTCTGCAACAGGTCGTCGGCGTACTGTTTCAGGATGTCACCCACCACCTGAATCACCATGTCGCCACGCTCAAAACCGTAAAAGTCGTTGTAGGGCTTAAAGTGGTCAATATCGATATAGGCGATGTCAAACGGCATGCCTGATTCCAGTCGTCGGGTGGTTTCCCGCTGAATACTTTCGTTACCCGGCAGACCGGTCAGCGGATTGGCCCCCTTGGCCAGCTTCAGGTTCAGGGCGGTGATAGCCTCCACCAGGGTGCGGACGTCCAGAATGCCCCGGTAGTCACCCCGCCGGGCAACACAGATGTTCTCCAACCGCATGGTGCCAAAGTTGCCGTGCAGTGCCTGGGCCGCTTCTTCAATGCTGGCTTCAGCATCAATCACCAGCGGCACCGGCTGCATCAGGTCACGAACTTTTTTTGAATGGTTGATATGAAAGGCGTAGCCGATCCGCCCCACAATCTGTTCCTCAATGAACTCGGAGCGGTTCAGCACTCCGGCTACCCGGTGTTGGTCTACAACAGGAAGTACTTGCAACCGTTTGTCAGTCTGAAACCGTTCCAGGGCGGTATTCAAGCGGTCTGCCGGTCTCAGGGGTTCTATATGCAGGGTGATATCTGCAACGGTCTGCAGTGAACGATCAACTTCTTCCGGTGCGGCAGTCAGGGGAGGGCAAGGGAGCAATTCCTTCGCGGTCTGATCTGCAATGACGTCGGTTGGGTTGCCAACAAGCAGTGGCGTGCCTTCCCGTAAAAAATGCTCAAAGGTTTCCCGTGGCATCGGTTTGCCAAAGTAATAGCCCTGCATGGTGTCGCAGCCCAGTTCCTGTAACAGTTGGTGCTGGTGGGCGGTTTCCACACCTTCTGCAGTGACCTTGAGGTGCAGCGAGCGGGCCATGGCAATGATGGCAACCACAATCGCCCGGTCATCGGGGTTGCTGTCCAGCTCCTTCACAAAGGAACGATCAATCTTGAGGTGGTCCACCGGCAGATGTTTCAGGTAGGTCAGGGATGAGTAACCGGTGCCAAAGTCATCAATGGCCAGTTTAACCCCCAGCTCCTTCAGCCTGAAGATCTGCTCGGTATTTTCATTGGAGTGTTCCATCAACAGCGATTCGGTCAGTTCGCAGCAAAGTGCTTCAGGTGGCAGCCCCACCATCTGAAGTTGACGGGCGACCCGCTCGGCAAACTGGCGGTCCTTCAGCTGGCGGGTCGAGACATTAACCGCCACGGTCAGGTGGGGATAGCCCTGCTCCCGCCACTCTTTGCAGTTTTGCAGGGCCAGTTCCAGCATCCGGTCTCCCAACTGCACAATGGCACCGTTATCTTCTGCCACTGGAATAAACTTGTCCGGTCCCACCAGCCCCAGGGTGGGGTGCTGCCAGCGGGCCAACGCCTCCATGCCGACCAGCTTCTTACCGTCCTGGCTGAACAGTGGTTGATAACAGGCAAAAAACTCCCCGGCCCGAATCCCCCGCAGGATGCTTGACTCTATCTGCATCTGCTCACTGACCGCCTGATTCATCTCTTCTGCATAAAACTTGAAGCCGCATTCACCGCCAATCGACTTGGCCTGTGCCTGGGCCAGTGCCAGGTGGGCATGCTGCAACAATACCTCGCCGGTGCGGCCATCACCGGGAAAGATAGCGATACCGATATGGAGATTGAGTTTAAATTCAGCGTCATGCAGGTTGAGCGGTTCATTGAGTGCATCAAGCAGTTTGGTGATGACCGGCAGGATCTCCCGTTCGTTCTCAGTTTTTGGAAGTAGGATGCCGAATTCGCCCTTTTGTAGCACTGCCAGGGTGTCGGTTTCTCGCAAAACCCCCTGCAGGCGGTCTGCCACACAACGCAGCAGTTCATCGCAATCATCATTGCCCCGGGCACTGATGGCGCCGGGACAACGCCCCAGGGCAAGTTTCAGCACGGACAGTGCCTGTTCTTCACGGTTGCTGATGGCCAGCAGCTGGCTGAGCCGGTCATTGAGCAGTTTCTGGTTGGGCAGCCCGGTGATGGCGTCATAGCGGGTCAACTCTTCCACCTTGCGGGCCGCCTGTTTCAGCAGGGTGGTATCCTCCAGAAAAATGATGGTACAGGAATCTCCTTCAAACAGAATCCGGTGGGCAGAAACCGCGCCGTTCAGCAGTGTTCCATCCTGTCGCCGCAGGGTGACCTCAAGCCCCTGCACAACACCGTTGCTACGGATCTGCCGGATCAGGTCCAGTCGTTCAGCGCTGTTTTCCCAAAGGTTAAGGTCGCTGTCGCTGCGCCCCACAATGGTAGCAACCGTATAGCCGGTCATACCGGCAAAGCGCTGGTTTACCAGCAGGATCTGGCGGTCATGATCCCGCACTACCGCAATGCCGTTGGGAGAGGCATGAAAGGCCCTGATGATCAGCTCATGGGATGATGCGTTGTTTTTGGTAAAACGGCGGATCAGCAGATAGAGCGATGTTGAGGTGATGATAAGCAGGCCGATACCGGTAGCAATATGCGGCAGGGTTGACAGGTTAAGGAGCCCGGCTGTGACCGTCCAGATGCTGCCGAACAGCAAAAATGCGATGGTTGTGTTGCGGGCCGTCAGCGCAATCGGTATGCCGAACAACAGGATTTTTTCCTGTCTTCCCGGGATATCTGCCGCTTGTGTGGTTTTCTCTGAAGACCACAATCTGCCTGCTATCTGGTGCTGCGTAACGGTGTGCATAGGTTGTTCCTCTGTGAGCAAGGCTGACGGACAACGTTCAGTTGTGGCTACGCTGCTGCAGGGAGGTTGTTCAGTACGTTAAAAACAGACGGCTGGTAGCGCTGCTGATGTAACGGTTCTGCTGTGAAAACCGGTGGTTCGTCATACTGAAACTGATTCAGCTCAGCCTGCAGTTCCTGTGAGATGGCTGCCAGCCGGATTGATTCTTCCGAGATTGCACCGGTGGCCTGCAGGGTCTCCCGCAGTGAGCTGTCAATGGCAAGGATGTCATCGCTGATCTGGCTGGAGGTGGCAGAGAGTTCTTCCGTTGCAGTGGCGATCTGCTGGGTCATCCCCTGCAGACCGTCAACGCTTTCAACAATACTGGCAAGGGCAAAGCCCGCTTTTTCAGAGTAGCGAATCCCTTGATTAACCTGTGCCAGGCTCTGCTGCATTGTCTCAACGGCCCTGCTGGTGTCACTCTGGATAGCGGAGAGCTTTCCGGCGATCTCGACTGTGGCTTCCTCGGCACGGCGGGAGAGGTTGCGTACCTCGTTGGCCACCACGGCAAAGCCAAGTCCGTGTTCTCCGGCCCGGGCCGCTTCAATGGCGGCATTCAGCGCCAGCAGGCCGGTCTGGTCGGTAATGTCACGAATGGTTGCAAGTATCTCACCGATTTGCTGAGATCTCCCATGCAGGCTGGCAATGGTTGTTTGTGATTCCCCCACCGAATCGGCTATGGCCTGCACCTCTGCAATGGTTCGGTTCACCACCTCGGCACCGTCCTGGGCGGTCTGCCTGGCCATTCCGGCTGAATCAGCAATGCGTGCCGTGTGCTGCGCGACATCTGCCACGGTCTGGTGCAACTCACTGCCTGCCGTGGCAACCTGGCTGACCCGCTCACTCTGTTCCTGTACCTGGCAGGTGATCAGGCTTACCGTGCCTGAAAGCTCCTGTGAGGTGTTGGCCAGGGTTCCGGCGGTTCCGGCTATGGTACCTACAATTCGCCTGAAGGAGCTGATCAAACGGTTAAAGGCATTGATGGACTGACCGATTTCATCGTGGTTCTGGACCTCAACACTGCGGCGCAGGTCACGACTTTCTGCAATCTCGCCGATAGTTGTTTGCAACAGAGCAAGCGGCTTGTGGATAATTCTGGCCACCAGCCAGTTAAGAGTCAGTACCAGTATGCCGATTACCAGTGCACCCCCCAGCATGATCGCAGTCCGTTTACGGGAGGTGCTGGTCATCGTCTCAACAAACGTATGCTGCTCGCTGGTGGTGGCTGAGACCTGGGCCTCACTCTGGCGTGCCTGCTCCATGGTTACCTGTCTGACTTTGGCTACGGTCGCCTCAACCTGCCCCATGCTGGCCAGCACATCGCGCTGGGCAGTGGCGATCCGCCTGATTGCAGCGCCTGCCCGTCCTGTGCCGTTGCCGATCTGCTCAATGGCATCCTTGACCACACCGCCACTTTTTACCGACATGACTTCTGTTTCTGCCTGCTTCAGATGTTTACTGATTCTGGCTTGAACAACACTGATTTCTGCCACCAGCCTGTCCAGCTCCGCTGCAGAACTGCTGAGCATTACCATCCGGGCCTTGGCATCCAGCAGGCGCAGATCAACATGAATGCTGTCCACCGCTTCAACTGCAGTCATGACCCGCTTGTTGATCTCCATGTCGTTTTCAACACCATTACGGTAGTTCTGAATCTTGTCCTGCAAGGTCGCGGTATCGTTCAAGCCGGTTACGGTCTCGCCTTTCAGGGCGCGGTCAATATCCTTTGAATAGTCTGAGGCACGCCGTGCTGCCGTGCTGCGCAGTCCTGAAATAACATCACGAATCCCTTCAAGTGATTTTTCAGCAGCCTTAATGGAGCCGCTCAGATTGGTTACCTCAGCCTTAAATATCTCCAGGCTGGAGAACTTGTCGCGCAACGCCGAAGCCACCTGTTGTTCAAGGG
>NZ_JAOTRZ010000160.1 GCF_030247655.1 Trichlorobacter sp.
GGCTATCTTTGAAGGTCGACTTTTATGTAGCAAAATTAACTACATTCAACTTCTCGCATACACTTTTGCAAGAGGCTCAGTTTACAACCTTTTTGACACAAAATACGCGGTTCCTGCCTCCGGAGAATACACTAACAGTCTCGGCGAACAGTTGCAGAGTATCGCACAGGACGGTATCAGCTTTCGTCTAAAGATAGGCTACAGGTTTTAACCAATGCGAGCCATAATCTTCTATCTAAGTTTTCTGCTTATTATTTGTATTAGCTCAGTGAGCCGTACCCATGCAGAAACACCACAAGAATACAAGGTAAAGGCCGGCTATCTGGTTAACCTGCCGCTTTTTTCCGATTGGGCATCACCATCACAGACAGGCTGTGAACTCTTCGCCATTTGCATTATCGGAGAGACCCCTCTCTATGACACTTTTAGCGAAGTAAAGAGCAGAAAGATAAAAAACAGGTCCATAACCATACGAAAAATTAATGATAGTAATGAAATGAACTGCTGCCAGGTATTGTTTATTGCTGCATCAGAACGGTACAGGCTGCAAAAACTATTAGCGGAAGCCCATCATCGAGGAATCATGACCGTCAGCGACATGCGTGACTTCACCAAGGCAGGGGGCATGGTAGCACTGACACCGGTCCAGAACCGGATTGGATTTGATCTGAATCTTGCAGTAGCCAGGAGCGCATCCATCTCGTTCAGCAGTCATCTACTCAAACTTGCTAACGATGTCACCAAATAAACAGCAAGGGGATCTACGAGCCCTGTTTCACATTCTCCATAAATTCCAGTGCAGCAGGTGACAGACTTTTGCCCTTACGCCAGGCAAGATTAAAGCTGCGATTGATCTCCAGACCTGGCACCAGCAGCTCTTTAAGCGTTCCATTTGACAACTCATGTCCCACCGCAAGGGTTGACACAAAGGCAGCCCCTGCCCCGCTGAGTACAGCACGCCGTACCGCCTCGCTACTGCCAAGCTGGGCAACAATCCGCAGTTGACGCGGGTCAATACCATTCTTTTGAAGTGCCAGATCAACCGCTGTACGGGTGCCTGAACCAGACTCACGAATCACCAGCGGCAACTGTAGTAGCTGATCAAGCTCAATCGAGCTGCTGGAAAACTGTCCCGGTCTAATAACCAGCACAATCCGTTCAGTCATCACCTCCTGCATACTTATACTGTCATCATCAACCTGACCACCCACCACAGCCAGCTCAACCAGCTCATCCTGCAATAACCGCAGTACCTCACGGGTGTCACCCTGCTGAAGCTCAAGGCGCACACCAGGCCAGGCAGCACTGAAACGCCCCAGCATATCAGGGATAAGAAAAGCAGCAGGAATAGTGCTGGCACCTACCCGCAAGATTGCCTGTTCAAGCCCCTGGAAACGACGAATCGCTTCGGTTGCTTCACTGCAATGCCGACAGATCCCGGCCGCATGGTCATAAAAAAGCCGTCCAACCTCAGTCAAAGAGACCTGGCTTGCCGAACGATCAAAGAGCCGCACAGCCAGCTCATCCTCCAAGGCTCTGATATGCTGGCTGGCAGTGGACTGGGCCAGACTGACCGCCTCCCCACCCTTTGAAAAACTACGGCTGTCGGCAACGGCCAGAAATACTTCCAACTGTTTCAGTGTCATAGAACCGCCTATTGAATTAATCAATACAATTTAACGTATATCTACCAGATTATCTATTTGCCAGGCAAGCACACAAATTGGTATCAAATATATTCACTTTTTTGAATACAAAGGAGAATCACCCATGTTGAAGAAAATTGTACTATTTTTGGTCCTCACCATTGCCACTGCCAGCATTGCCATGGCAGCCAACTACATCGAGCCTCAAGAATTGAAGGAGCTGTTGGACAAAAAGAAATCGGTCATCTTGGTTGATATACAGCCTGCAGCTGATTTTGAAAAGCAGCACCTGCCAGGCTCTATCGAAACCAATGCGTTTCCGGCCAAGACCGATGAGGAAAAGGCCCGTCTGGACAAGGCCCTTGCAATTATCAAGACCTCCAAAGATCCGGTTATTGTGGTCTGTCCCCGTGGTAAATCAGGCGCTAAAAACAGCTACAACTACCTTGAGTCAAAAGGGATCTCCGAAGAGCGGATGCAGATTCTGGAAGGCGGGATCTTTGAGTGGCCGTACAAAGAGCTGTTTGTAAAAGGTCGCTAAATTGAACATGCAGCACGAAACAACAGTGGCGGCCATGTCAGAAATGGCCGCCAGCTGCACCTCCTGCGGTGAATGTGTACGCCCCTGCAGCTTTCTGCAGCAACAGGGCACACCATTAACCATAGCGGAACAGGGCACAACTGACAGCAATCTGGTATCGGCCTATGCCTGTTCACTGTGCGGACTGTGTGACGCTGTCTGCCCTGAACGGTTGTCGCCATCAGCCATGTTGCTTAACATGCGTCAGGAAGCGGTAACACTTGGGCTGGTTGACCTGAAAACATATGCACCCTGGCTTAAGTATGAGAAAATGGGGGCATCCCCGATCTTCCAACGCGACCTGATTCCTGCTGGTTGCAGCGCTGTCTTTTTCCCTGGCTGTTCTCTGCCCGGCACCAGACCTGATGCTGTACGAGAACTGTTTAAACGTCTGCAGGCAATCGATCCGACAACAGGACTCGTGCTGGACTGCTGTGGCAAGATATCCCATGACCTGGGACTAACCGAACGATTTACCTCTCTCTTTGACCGTCTCTCAACCCGGCTGGCAAACATAGGGATTACCCGCATCCTTACCGCCTGTCCAGGCTGCAGCAAAATTTTACGAAAGTATGGTAAACAGTTTGAAGTTGTCAGTGTGTATGAAGTATTAGTAGCTTCAGCACCGTTATCAGACTTTCAAAACCAGAACCGTGTTGTTACCATCCATGACCCCTGCCCTGCCCGTTTTGATCAGTCCCAGCAACAGGCAGTACGGCAACTGGTTAAACAGTGCGGCTACCAGGTTGAGGAGTTGCCCTCCCATGGTCAAACCACCCGTTGCTGCGGTCAAGGTGGAATGGTGGAAGGCTGCGTATCCGGCACGGTCAAACAGGAGTCGAGGATTATTGCAACTGAGGCTGCCGGACGCACGGTGGTATCGTCTTGTGCTGCCTGTTGCGAAACACTGTCTGACAGCACACCAACCGCCCATATTGTTGATCTGTTGACCGGCACTGAAGCCTTTACGACCAGACCGGTCTCATCGCTGAAGCGGTGGCTGAACCGCCTGAAACTTAGATTTGCGAGACTGACATGATTTTTAAAACCTCTTACGCAGAGACGCAAAGACGCAGAGAAAACCCTCTTGTTACGTTTTTTTCCAGCAGGGAAACTGGCTGCGTTACTGCTTTCAAGGCAATTCCGGTACTGCTCTGCACCTCTGCATCTCTGCGCCTCTGCGTTACGATTTTAATCTGTTGTTTTTGTTTAGCCGCAAGACCTGCCTCATCTGAGGAAATCGCCGTTTCCCGCTTTGCGATCGAAGGTATCAAAGGCTGGGAAAGCAAAAGCTTTAAAGGCACAACAGAGTACAAGCTGGTGCAGGATGATGGCCGTACTGTTGTAAAGGCACACGCTAAAGCAGCTGCATCCGGGCTCACTAAAAAGATTAAATTCAGCCCGGTTACCTATCGCTACCTCAAGTGGAGCTGGAAGATTAACGGAATCATTTCCCAAGGCAATGAAAAGACCAAGCAGGGTGATGACTATGCTGCCCGGGTCTATGTGGTCTTTCCAGGACGATTCTTCTGGCAGATGAGGGCCTTAAACTACATCTGGGCTAACAAACTGCCCAAAGGTGATTTCGTGCCCAATGCCTTTACCTCCAATGCCATGCTGCTGGCTGTTGAATCAGGTCAAGCCAAGGCAGGCCAATGGGTCACTGAAGAACGGGATATCCTGGCTGATTATCGCCGTGTTTTCGGAGAAGACCCGCCTGAGGCTGGCGCCATTGCCATTATGACCGATACTGATAATACCGGTGCCGAGGCCACTGCCTGGTACGGAGATATCACACTCTCGACAAACCGCTGATGTTTTGTGCTATAATGCCTACCTGTTTGATCAACATACACAGGAGGCCTGTCGTGTGGAAACCCATCTACCGTAGCATCCTTATCTGCCTGATCTTCATTAGCTGTTTACACAGCACCACGGCAACTGCAGCGACACCTGAACGGGCGATCTTTGCCGGAGGCTGTTTCTGGTGTATGGAACAGCCGTTTGACACATTGCCGGGTGTTCTGTCAGTCATGCCGGGCTATACCGGTGGCACCAAACCAAATCCCACCTATCAGGAAGTTTCAGCCGGGGGAACCGGACATACTGAAGCGGTCGAAATCAGCTATGACCCGGCCAGAATCAGCTATGAAAAATTACTACAGATATTCTGGCGAAACATAGACCCCACCAAGGATGATCGTCAGTTCTGTGATATCGGCAATCAGTACCGGGCAGCAATCTTCTATATATCCGACCAACAACGCACACTGGCCCTTGCATCCAAAGAAGATATCAACAAGATCAAACGGTTTAAAGAACCGGTGGTGACTGAAATTGTGCCTGCCAGCAGGTTTTATCCTGCAGAAGAATACCACCGTCAGTATTACAAAAAGAATCCACTCAGATACCGTTTCTATCGTTCAAACTGCGGCCGGGACAAACGCCTGAATGAGCTGTGGGGCGCAACAGCCGGACATTGACCGGAAAGAGGTGCCGTCATGAGAAAGATGCTACTGGTTGGATTATTCCTGTTGGCCCTGCTGCTGGCCTGCAGCAACAGCACTACCTCCACAGCCGCAAAATCAGCGTCTGAAGCGGTCAAAACCATTAAACTCTATTCCGTTGCCAGCAAGGGGTACATCATGAGCGACAAGGTTATCAAGACTGAAGAGGAATGGAAAAAGCAGCTGACACCGCAACAATACAACGTCACCCGTGAAAAAGGGACTGAAGCACCGTTCACCGGTGCCACATGGAATACCCATGACAAGGGGATCTACCGCTGCATCGGCTGCGGCAATGACCTGTTCAGTTCAGAACATAAATTTGATTCCGGTACCGGTTGGCCCAGTTTCTGGCAGCCAGTGGCACCGGAAAATGTAACTGAACATGATGATAGCAGTCTGTTCATGCGGCGTACCGAAGTGGTCTGCAGCCGCTGCAATGCCCATCTGGGCCATGTCTTTAATGATGGCCCAAAACCTACCGGCCTGCGCTACTGCATGAACTCGGCAGCCATGCAGTTTGTCAAGAGCCCCTGATGGCTGTCTCACCTCACCTGCTGCCTGATACACCGGAAAACCGGCTACTGGCTAAAAACGTTCACCCGCCAGGCTGGATCAATCCAGTGCCAGCCGAGCGTTACAATCTGGTGGTGATCGGAGCTGGCACAGCAGGCCTGATCTGCGCTGCCGGAGCAGCAGGACTGGGTGCAAAGGTCGCCCTGATTGAACGGCATCTGATGGGGGGCGACTGCCTGAATTTCGGTTGTGTCCCTTCAAAGGGGGTTATCCGGGCCAGCCGCGCAGCCCATGATGCCCGATCAGGCAGTGCATTCGGCATAGTTGGTGGAGAGGGCCTGGCCGTTGATTTCTCCACTACCATGGAACGGATGCGGCATCTGCGTTCCATTATCAGCCAACATGATTCAGCCAAACGATTCAGGGATGAGTTGGGCGTTGATGTTTTTATTGGTGATGGCCGGTTTATTGGACGTGACTGTGTAGAAGTAGGCGATGCCAGGTTACGATTCAAAAAAGCAGCCATCTGCACCGGTGCCAAAGCAGCCAACGTATCGATCCCCGGCTTGGCAGAAGCTGGTTACCTGACCAATGAAACTGTATTTTCACTTACAGAACGGCCCCAACGTTTAGCTATAATTGGCGCAGGACCAATCGGGTGCGAACTTGCCCAAGCATTTCAGCGCCTTGGCAGCCAGGTAACCATACTGGAAGCAGGCCCACAGATCCTTGGGAGGGAAGACCGCGATGCTGCTGAAATTCTTCACCAAACCTTTATACGGGAAGGGATAGACCTGAGGCTTGGCACAAAGATCATCCGTATAGAGCAGCAAGGCAACGTGAAATCAGTTCATCTGGAGTTTGATGATAAGCCCCAGCAGCTTGAAGTTGACGCGATTCTGGTGGGTGTTGGACGGACTCCCAATACGGATGGTCTGGGACTGGAAACCGCCGGAGTTACTTTTGACCGGAGCGGTGTTCTGGTCAATGATCGGTTGCAGACGTCTAATCCGGCTATCTATGCAGCCGGTGACATCTGTTCAGCCTATAAATTTACCCACACCGCCGATGCCATGGCCCGGATTTTGCTGGCTAACGCCCTGTTTAAAGCACGTCAAAAGGTCTCAGACCTGATCATCCCCTGGTGTACCTACACCGATCCTGAGATAGCCCATGTGGGAATGTATGAACAGGATGCAACAACGAAGGGTATCAGCGTAACTACGTTGACCATCCCGCTTGCCGAGGTTGACCGGGCCATACTTGATGGTGAAACCGACGGCTTTGCCCGGGTGCATCTAAAACAGGGTACTGACCGCATTTTGGGCGCAACCATTGTGGCCCGCCATGCCGGTGAGATGATCAATGAATTCTCGCTAGCCATAACCAACGGCCTGGGCCTTGGTGCCATTGCAAAAACCATTCACCCCTACCCGACCCAGGCAGAGGCGATCAAAAAGCTGGCTGATGCCTATAACCGCACCCGCCTTACGCCACTGCTTAAAAA
>NZ_JAOTRZ010000161.1 GCF_030247655.1 Trichlorobacter sp.
GCTCAGTAGGTAGAGCAGTGGACTGAAAATCCACGTGTCGCTGGTTCGACTCCGGCTCCGGGCACCATGAAATTCAAGAGGCTATGTCATCTGACATAGCCTCTTTTTGTGTAAAAAGAGAAAAGGCTCACAGAAGTACTCTGTAAGCCTTTAAATGTATGGCGGAGAGGTAGGGATTCGAACCCTAGGTACCTTGCGGTACAACAGATTTCGAGTCTGTCACCTTCGACCACTCGGACACCTCTCCTGAAAAAACGGCCTGATTGCTCAGGCCGCATTGTCTATACATCATGCAGCTAAAAAACTCAACCTTGTCCTTGTCTAGAACGCTTTTTTCGGCGTAACTCAGAAAAAAAAGCGGTTAGCAGGCCGGAACATTCCTGCTGCCTGACGTTGCTGATCAGTTCGCAGCTATGGTTAAGTCGCGGGTCGCTGGAAAGGTCATATAATGATCCGGCAGCGCCAGCCTTGGGATCAAAGCAGCCAAAGACAACCGTCGGGATGCGGGCTAGAATAATGGCCCCCATGCACATCAGGCAAGGTTCGAGGGTCACATAGAGGGTGCTTTCAAGCAGTCGCCAGTTACCTAGACGACGGGCAGCCTTACGAATTGCCAATAGTTCAGCATGTGCCGCAGGGTCCTGTTGTGTCTCGCGTAGGTTGTGGGCGCGAGCAATAATTCGACCGTCCTGAACAATTATGCAGCCGATCGGAACCTCGGCAATTATCTCAGCTTTTTGTGCTTCAGCAATTGCCTTGTCCATCCAGTAATCGTGACTGCGGTGCATCTAACTCTTTCCCATCATGCCGCGAATGGCAGCCGGGAGGTCAGCAGGCAGCATGATCATTTTTGAATTCTGGGAGGTTGCCATTTTCTGTATTGCATTAATATAGCGATCACCCAGCAGGAATAAGGTCGGCAAGTCACGGTCCTTGACAGATTCGCTGATGTCTGAAATTGCGCGTGCCGAGGCCTGTGCAAGGCGTACTTGGGCTTCTGCCTCACGTTTGGCAGCCTCAAGTTTGCCATCGGCTTCACGAATCATTGCCTCACGCTTACCCTCTGCCTCAAGAATGGTGGCCTGTTTGAAGCGATCCGCACTGGCCTGTTGCTCCATGGCGCGCTGCATCGATTCTGAAGGCTTGATATCCTGAATTTCGACCGATTGTACATAAATACCCCAGTTGGCAACCTCCTTGGCAATATTCTCCTGCAGACGAGCCTTGATATGCTCACGCTCCGACAGGGCATTGTTCAGATCCATCTGGCCAATAATGGCCCGCAATGAGGTCATGACCAGATTCTGAATGGCGTATTCGTAGTTCTGGATTTCGTAGACCGCACGGGTCGGGTCGGTTACTTTGATAAAGGCAACAGCATTGGTGATGATGACGGCGTTGTCTTTGGTGATGACTTCTTGTGAGCCAATTGAAAGCACATCGCCTTTAGTGGAGACACGGTACGAGACATTGTCGATGTAGGGAACAATGAAATTGAGACCCGGTTTTAATGCCTTATGAAACTTGCCGAGACGCTCAACAACCCATTCCTGGCCTTGCGGAACCGTTTTAACTCCGGCAAAAATGGTCGCAGCAACCAGAATCAGGAGTACAACAACTACAAATAATGCGGGCATGGTAATCCCTCCTAAATTTATTTTACTTTTAAAATCTGACCTTCTATGTCTTCTACTATGACGGTGTCGCCAATGGTCAGCGGTTCTTCGGCAAAACAAGACCATTCGTCAGCACCCAGTAGTGATATCCGAAATCTGATCCTGCCTTTGGCGTAACTGTCGGCCGTACCTTTGATAATGATACCGGTTTCGCCGATGATACCTTCCTTGGAAAGTCCGGCATGGGTACGGTCACCTTTAGGCTTGAGATACTTGAACCAGAGTACAGTAAACACAACCGAGGCTATCACCCAGAGTAGTACCTGAAGCCAGTCAGGTAATGATGGGGCCAGGGCGACCAGAATGCCAACCAGCAGAGCCCCCAGGCCAAACCAGATAATCGTGAATGAGGGTATCACCAGTTCGAGTCCAATCAGTACAAAGCCAGCCAAAATCCAATACCACCATTCAATCTTCATAGTGTCCTCCTGTTGCGAGCAGCTTTCGTTTGGGAAGTATAGCAGAAGTTTTTACCCTGCAAAGTAACTACACCGTGCTTGTCAAAAAATATTTGCATTATTTCAGGTGGAGTGGAATACTAACAACAAGAGAAGGAGGTGCAACCATGGACGTAAGCTCAATAGCAGGTGCAGCAGCTCTCATGCAGTCATCTCAGAGCCAACAGGCGCTGTCAGCATCGATGATCAAGATGAATGCAGAGTCACAGAGCAAGATCGCAGAGATGATCCAAAAGGGAGCTCAAGCGATGCCACAGTCGACCAAAAGCTCTGTTTCCGGTTTTTCCACCTACGCTTAAGTCGATTGCAAACTAAGTAAACGGCAGATATAGATTTTATCGACTCCTGAAGCCATCCGGTTTCAGGAGTATTTTTTTGCCTGTAGGTCTGGGCTGGTGCTGGCAGGGGAGTAGCCGCCTGATAGTTGTTGTGCTATTAAGGTAACAGCACAACGTTGGGCGTAAGGGAGTCGTTTCGATGAACAAGAAAATATTTTTTATACTACTTGGTGCAGCGGTTGTTGCACTGGTGGCAGGTGTTGTTACTCGACGGAACCACACGGCGAATAGCGGCGAGCTTAAACTTACCGGAACAATTGAAACCACCACTGTGGCAGTTTCCTTCAAAGTGCCGGGGCGGCTGAAGGAGCGGCTGGTGGATGAGGGGCAGCAGGTCACGGCCGGTCAGATTGTGGCCAGGTTGGAGGATGACGAACTGAAGGATGAACGTGCCGTCCGGTCTGCAGATCAACAGGCAGCCCAGGCAGCATTAGCTGATCTGAAGGCTGGCAGTCGTCAGGAGGAGATTGCTGCCAGCGTAGCAACCCTTGCCCGGCTTAAGGCAGAGGCGGACCGGGCAGCTCAGGATGCGGTCAGGGCTGAGGTGTTATTTAAAAAAGAGGTGATTCCACGCAGGGAGTTAGATGCAGCCAGGGCTGCAAAGGATGCAACCGCCGCCGCAGTGCGTGAGGGGGATGAACGGTTGAAGCTGGTAAAGGTTGGCCCCCGTCCTGACGCAATAAAGCAGGCTCAGGCGCGGTTGGAAGGTGCCGTTGCGGCCCGTTCCCTGGCCGATACCCGTTTGTCTCAAGCAGTTTTGGCAGCGCCGATCAGTGGCACCGTCATGGCCAAACATGCCGAGCCTGGCGAACTACTGGCCGCAGGTAGCCCGGTGATCACATTAGTCAAAATGGATGAGGTCTGGGTACGGGCCTATCTGCCGGAAACGCAGATGGGCAAGGTCAAGCTGGGCCAGCTGGTTTCAGTCAGCAGTGATACCTGGAAAGGGCGGACCTATCAGGGAACGGTCAGCTTTATAGCATCTGAGGCTGAATTTACCCCCCGTAACGTCCAGACCGAGGCAGAACGGGTCAAGCTGGTCTACCGGATCAAGATTGCCATTGCCAATCCGAAGCAGGAACTGAAGCCGGGCATGCCGGTGGATGCCCTGATTGCAACGCCGTAATCAAGCCGCAGCTTTATGCATGCTATTGAAATCTCCAACATCACCAAACGCTTCGCTGATCTAACTGCCGTTGATGATCTGGACCTCACCATTCCCAAGGGTGAACTGTTCGGTCTGGTGGGGTCTGACGGAGCCGGTAAGACCACTACTCTGCGGATGTTAACCGGTGTGCTGGATGCCAGCAGCGGCACGGCAATGGTGTTGGGCTGTCCCAGTCATGACCTGGAGCCGGTTCGCTCCCATATCGGTTACATGAGCCAGCGCTTTGGGCTTTACCCCGACCTGACCGTGATGGAAAATATCCGTTTTCATGCTGATATCTTCGGCGTGCCAAAGGTGGAATGGATCACGCGGGCTGAGCGTCTCCTGGAGATGAGTGGCTTACAGCCGTTTGTCAAACGTCGGGCCGGTGCACTGTCGGGTGGCATGAAGCAGAAACTGGGGCTGTGCTGCGCCCTGATCCATACCCCTACGGTGTTGTTTCTGGATGAACCTACCAACGGCGTTGATCCTGTCTCCCGCCGCGATTTCTGGCGCATTCTTGATACCCTGCTGTCTGAAGGAGTCACCATTGTCGTGGCCACTGCCTACCTGGACGAAGCAGAGCGTTGTCATCGGGTTGGTCTGCTGCACCACGGCAGATTGCTGGCCTGTGATACGCCGCAGAACCTGAAGGCGTTGGCGGATCCTGCTATTGAGCAGCCCTCTCTGGAGGATGTCTTCATCACTGTCATGGGAGAAGGGGCGGATACGGCGGTGAAGCGTAGGCCAGCGCCTGATTTGCGATCCGCTGTTGCTGCTGTCACCCTGGAGGGGCTAACCCGCACTTTTGGCGATTTTATTGCCGTCAACAAGATTAGTCTGACTGTGCCTAAAGGGGAAATCTTTGGTTTTCTGGGACCTAACGGAGCCGGTAAATCCACCACCATCAGGATGCTGTGCGGTATTTTGGAACCCACCGGCGGTAACGGTCACGTAGCCGGTTTTGATGTTAACAACCAGGCCGAACTGATCAAAGAAAACATCGGCTACATGAGCCAAAAGTTTTCGTTGTACGAAGACCTGACCGTGGAGGAAAATATCGCCTTCTACGGCGGTATCTATCGATTGCCTGCAAAGGAGCTGGCTGAACGGGCTGATTGGGTGATTAAGATGGCCGGGCTGACCGATCGTCGTAATTCCAAGGCCGGTGAACTGTCAGCTGGCTGGCGGCAGCGGCTGGCCCTGGGCTGTGCGCTGTTACACCGTCCGCCGATCATTTTTTTGGATGAGCCCACCGCCGGGGTTGATCCTCTCAATCGCCGCCGTTTCTGGCAACTGATCCACCATCTGGCCGCCGACGGTGTTACGGTCTTTGTCACCACCCACTACATGGATGAGGCTGAATACTGCGACCGGCTGGCCCTGATCTACCGGGGTGAACTGGTGGCAATCGGAACGCCGCAGGAACTGAAACAGCAACGGGCTACGGATGGTACGGTGCCCAGCCTGGAACAGGTCTTTATTGATCTGATCGAGGAGCGGGACAGGAACGGGGTGGTTGGCTGATGCCGCTCTTTCTGCGCCGCATAATCGCTGTGGGCCGCAAGGAGTTTCTGCATGTGCTGCGGGACCCGCGTAGTCTGGCCCTGGGGATCCTGATGCCGTTGATCATGCTGTTCCTGTTTGGCTATGCTTTAACCCTGGATGTAGATCGGGTACCATTAGCGGTCTGGGATCAGAGCCAAACAGCCCAGAGTCGTGAACTGATCAGTCGCTTTGAGGGGTCACGCTATTTTTCGTTGCGTCAGCATGTCTCGTCCTACCAACAGCTTGAGCAGGCGGTTGACCGGCGTGATGCCTTGATTGCGCTGGTGATACCAACCGACTTTGCAGCCAGGCTTGATGCCGGTACACAACCGGTCCTGCAGGTGATTCTTGATGGTAGTGACCCCAATACCGCCACCATCGCTCAGGGCTATGCCGAGGCGATTGTGCTGACCTGGTCACGTCAGATCAGCATGGCTGCTATGCAGCGCCGTTTTCCTCAGCGGGCAGCACAGCCGATACCGTTGGAAATACGCCCCAGGGTCTGGTTCAACAGCGACCTGGTCTCAAGAAATTTTATCTTTCCCGGCCTGATTCCGGTGATCATGATGATCGTGGCCGCACTCTTAACCTCGCTCAGTATGGCGCGGGAGTGGGAGACCGGCACCATGGAACAGATCGTAACCATGCCGGTACGCAAATGGGAGTTGATCATCGGCAAACTTGCCCCCTACTTCTGCATCGGTGTGGTGGATCTGCTGCTGTCCGTTGGCGTTGGCTACTATGTCTTCAGCGTACCGCTGAAAGGTAGTCTGCTGCTGCTGTCTGCACTTTCGCTGCTGTTTCTGGTGGGGGCGCTGGCAGTGGGGATGCTGATCAGCATCATTGCCAAGAGTCAACTGCTGGCCAGCCAGCTGGCGTTGCTGGTCACCGTGCTGCCTGCCTTTCTGCTGTCCGGCTTCATCTTTCCGCTGGAGAACATGCCGGCCCCAATCCAGGCGGTCAGCCATATTGTGGTGGCCCGCTACTTTGTCACCATCCTGCGGGGGATCTACCTCAAGGATGTGGGGATGGAGACCCTCTGGCCCCAGGCCCTGTTTCTGCTGGGGTTTGCCGGACTGATTCTGTCTCTGGCCGTGTTTAAGTTCAAGAAAAAGCTGGGATAGCGCAGATTGTACGATACTATATCGGTAAATTTTGAGGCGCTTTTTAAACCACATATGGGACAAATTTACGAATAACGTCGGGAAAGGATCAGAAAATGAAAAAGACCGTAGATAGTGGCCGGACAGTTCTTGAAGAAGTTGGTAATAAGGAATGGCGATTCGCCGAGATTCCGTATGAAGCAGAAATGAAATTCAATGACCTTCTCGACGCGAGGGATTACGGCAAACTCTCCCCGGCGGAGATGGAGCTGCAACTCAGGGAACTGCTGCATGAGGCCCCCAACTTCATTGACATATATCATCACCTGGCAATGCTTCTCGACCAGCAAGGAAAAGGTCAGGAGGCCAGCCTGTTGTGGCAGCAGGCGGCGAACATCGGCATGCAGTGCTTCATTGAACAGTTCAGCTCCTCCGGTAACAAGCTGGAATGGGGCTGGCTTGAAA
>NZ_JAOTRZ010000162.1 GCF_030247655.1 Trichlorobacter sp.
TCATGGCCTGCTCGGTGGCATCCAGCTTGAACTGCAGAATCTTTTCTACGCCGTTTGAACCCAACACTGCAGGTACACCAACATAGTAGCCGTTTACGCCGAACTCACCGTTCAGCAGGCAGCAGGTAGGCAGTACACGCTTCTGGTCTTTCAGGACTGACTCAGCCATAGCGATAGCAGAAGAAGCAGGTGAATAGAAAGCAGAACCGGTCTTCAGCAGGGCAACAACTTCGCCACCAGCCAGACGGGTACGGTTAACCATTGCTTCCATAACTTCTTTAGACTTGTCTGCACCGTACTTCTGCTCCAGCAGTTCCATAACAGGAATGCCGTTTACTGCAGCGTAACGAACCAGGGGAACCATGTCATCGCCGTGGCCGCCCAGAGTCATGGCGGAAACGTCCTTAACGGATACACCCAGTTCCCAAGCAATGAACGCCTTGAAGCGTGCGGAGTCCAGAACGCCAGCCTGACCTACAACGCGGCTTGCAGGCATACCGGTAATTTTCTGGCACAGGGTAACCATAGCATCCAGTGGGTTGGAGATGATGATTACGAAGGCGTCGGAAGCATATTGCTTGATACCTTCTGCAACAGAAGTCATGATTTTTGAGTTGGTTGCAATCAGGTCATCACGGCTCATGCCCGGCTTACGGGGCAGACCGGCAGTTACGATAACAACATCGGAACCTGCGATATCTTTGTAGTCCTGGGTACCTTGCAGACTCACGTCAAAACCATCAACCGGGGATGCCTCAGCGATGTCCAGCATCTTGCCCTGTGGCATACCTTCTACGATGTCAAACAGAACAACATCACCCAGTTCACGCAGTGCGCAAAGTTGAGCAAGAACGCCACCAATCTGTCCGCCACCAATCAATGAAATCTTCTTACGTCCCATTGTTTCTTCCTCCTCGTTTGGTATGTGTTTCGATTTTTACACCAACAACCAGTACGCCTTAAATATGAGAGGGGAGCCGGAAAGACCGACTCCCCGATTCAACAGAAGCTTAGATAGCGTCAACAATAGCGTTCAGTGTGCTACTTGGACGCATTGCCTTTTCAGTCTTGACCGGATCAGTATTGTAATAGCCGCCCAGATCCTGTGGCTTGCCCTGGGCACCGATCAATTCTGCATTGATCTTTTCTTCATTTTCCTGAAGCTGCTTGGCAACCTTGGTGAAACGTGCAGCCAGATCAGCATCCTTGGTCTGTGCTGCCAGCGCTTCTGCCCAGTACATTGCCAGGTAGAAGTGGCTGCCACGGTTATCGATCTGACCAACCTTACGAGCCGGGTTCTTGTTGTTATCCAGGAACTTGGTGTTAGCCTGATCAAGGGTATCAGCCAAAAGTTGCGCTTTCTCGTTCTTGAAGGTTGCTGCCAGATGCTCAAGGGAAACAGCCAGGGCCAGGAACTCGCCCAGTGAATCCCAACGCAGATAGCCTTCTTCAACAAACTGCTGCACATGCTTGGGAGCAGAACCGCCTGCGCCGGTCTCAAACAGACCACCACCAGCCAGCAGCGGCACGATGGAAAGCATCTTGGCACTGGTACCCAGCTCAAGAATCGGGAACAGGTCTGTCAGATAATCCCGCAGTGCGTTACCAGTAACAGTGATGGTGTCTTGACCAGCTTTTGCGCGCTTGCAGGTAAACAGCATTGCATCAACCGGTGCCATGATCTGAATGTCAAGACCAGTGGTATCATGATCCTTCAGATACTTGTTGACCTTTTCAATCATCTGAGCATCGTGACCACGCTCCTTGTCCAGCCAGAAGATGGCCGGTGCACCGGTGGCGCGAGCACGACGTACAGCCAGCTTGACCCAATCCTGAATAGGCAGGTCTTTGGCTTGGCAACCACGCCAGATGTCGCCAGCTTCAACGTCATGCTGCATCAGCACGTTGCCTGCTTCATCAACAACCCGTACGGTACCGTCTGCGGCAATCTTGAAGGTTTTATCGTGTGAGCCGTACTCTTCAGCCTTCTGAGCCATCAGACCAACGTTAGAGGTTGATCCCATGGTGGTTGGATCGAACTGGCCATTTTCTTTGCAGAAATCAACGCAGACCTGATACCAGCGTGAATAGCACCGGTCTGGCACTACACACTTGACATCGGCAAGCTTACCGTCCGGCCCCCACATACCACCGGAATCACGAATTACAACAGGCATAGAGGCGTCGATGATGATGTCGTTACTTGCATGCAGGTTGGTGATCCCTTTATCAGAGTCAACCATAGCAAGAGGCGGCTGCTTTTTGTACACTTCCTGAATATCAGCTTCGATTTCAGCTTTTTTATCTGCAGGCAGCTTGGCAATCTTCAGATACAGATCGCCCATACCCAGATCAGGATTAACGCCCAGCTCCTTGAAGGTTGCTGCGTGCTTCTCAAACACATCCTTATAAAAAACCTCGACAAAGTGCCCGAAGATAATCGGATCGGAGATCTTCATCATGGTGGCTTTCAGGTGAACTGAGAACAGCACCCCTTTGGCCTTGGCATCATCAATCTGCTCCTGAATAAACTTGCGCAGGGCCTTTGCACTCATGAACGTGCCATCAAGGATCTCACCAGCCTGCAGCGCCAGCTTCTCTTTCAGTACGGTGACGTTACCGGCCTTATCAACAAACTCAAACTTGACATTGCCAGCTTTTTCCATGGTTACTGACTTCTCATTCGCATAAAAATCGGCTGACTCCATCCAGGACACGTGGGTTTTGGAATCTGATTTCCATGCGCCCATCTTGTGTGGATATTTTTTTGCGTACTCCTTAACAGCCTTTGCCGAACGGCGGTCAGAGTTACCTTCACGCAGCACCGGGTTAACTGCACTACCCAAACACTTGGCATAACGGGCATGCAACTCTTTCTCGGCGTCAGTTTTAGGCTCTTCAGGATAATCAGGAAGTTTAAAGCCCTGCTCCTGCAGTTCCTTGATTGCAGCCTTCAGCTGAGGAATCGAGGCACTGACGTTTGGCAGCTTGATGATGTTGGCTTCAAGCTTCTGTGTCAGCTCACCCAGCTCAGCAAGATAGTCAGGCATTCTCTGCTCAGGAGTCAGATAGTCGGGGAAGTTTGCAATAATTCTACCTGCAACAGAGATGTCGCGAGTTTCAACGACAACACCGGCAGCTTTGGTGAATGCATTTACGATAGGGAGTAGAGAGTATGTTGCCAGTGCGGGTGCTTCGTCAATCTTGGACCAGATAATCTTAGCTGTTTCTGTTGTCATGTTCTCTCCTTGTTTTTTTGATATATATGGAATTCAATATACTAATTGCAACATGGTACAATCAGTATAGACTACAGCACCTAAAAATCGTGTATACAGTATGCAAAAGGATCTGGAGTGTCAAGGAGAAATCGTGGCACATCTATTCTATTTAACCAAACTTGTCGACAGACAGGAAAAGGTTTATTACGGCTAAAAACAGGATCTTTTTATGGGCGCTTTCTAGGGATTTCGACGATGTGCCTGCCTACGAGCCTCCAATGCCTCTTCTCTACTAAAGTTACGGGGAATCTTTAAAGTCTGACCAGGCCAGAGTTGGTAGGGATCGCGAATCTGATCTCTGTTTGCCCGGTAAATCAAAGGCCAAAGCGCCATATCATTGTAGAGTTCAGGTCTGGCAGCAATCTGCGGCAAAGTTTCACCACGACGTACCGTATAAGACGTAAGTTGTACCGGATGAGATACAACATCTGTGACAGCATCGTTTCTTTGACTCTTCTGTAAAGCCTTCTGGGCTTCCTCCAGCTCTTGCTGACGCTTTCGTTCAGCCTCAAGCCGACTTCGTGCTTCTTCTTCACGGATGGCACGCTCTTCAATCGCCTTTTGACGAGCCTCTTCTTTCAACCGCTCTTTATAAAGTACTACCTCCTGCTTCAGCACCAACCCTTTTTGATACGCAAGTTTATACTGCTGATCAGCGGCGTCTTCATCTGCTTGATCAGTTAACAGGGCCTCACCTTGATTAAACGTACTGTTAACATGTGAGTAATCATCAGGATGAGATGTAACAACGTCCTCTTGCTGCAACTGCAAAAGAGTTAATTGCGCCTTCATACGCCAGACCGGGTCATGACTACCACAACCAGCCATAGTCACGAGCACCAGAACCAGCACTATGAGGCGCAATAGAACGGGCATCAGATGTTATACAGCAGCTGTTCCGGCTGGTGTTGCCAGACGGATTCCCAGCTCACGCAACTGCTTGGTATCCACTGATGAAGGAGCTTCTGACATCATACAGGTACCTTTCTGGGTCTTAGGAAAGGCAATAACGTCGCGGATTGAGTCAGAACCGGTCAGTAGCATGATCAGGCGATCCAGGCCAAAGGCAATACCACCATGAGGCGGCGTACCGTACTCCAAAGCATCCAGCAGGAAGCCAAACTTACTACGTTTATCCTCTTCTGAGTGCCCCAGCATCTTGAACATCAAGGACTGTACCTGCTCTTGGTGGATACGGATAGAGCCGCCACCAATCTCGTTTCCGTTCAGCACCAGGTCATAGGCCTTGGCGCGACAGCGGCCGGGATCAGACTCAACATAGTCCACATCTTCGTCCATTGGAGCGGTGAAGGGGTGATGCACGGCACACCAACGCTTGTCATCCTCATCCCATTCAAACAGTGGGAAGTCAGTGATCCAGACAAAACGGAACACGCTGGAATCAGTCAGTTTCAACAACGAGGCCAACTGATTCCGCAGTTTGCCCAGCGAGTCATTAACCACCTTGGGCTTATCTGCCACAAACAGCAGCAGGTCACCTTCTTCAGCACCAAAAGCGCCATTCATGGCAGCAATTTCAGCTTCGTTGAAAAACTTGGTAATCGGTGACTGCCAGCCTTCAGCAGTGACCTTGACATAGGCCAGACCTTTGGCACCATAAATGGAAACAAAGCTGGTCAGTTCTTCAATATCTTTACGGGAGAAGGTGGCACAACCCTTGGCATTGATCCCCTTGATGATGCCACCGTTTGCAGCCACTTCGTTAAACACCTTGAAGCCGGAGCCTTTGACTATATCGGTCAGCTCAACCAGTTCCAGCCCAAAGCGCAGATCGGGGTTATCCACACCAAAGCGACGGATAGCCTCCTGATAGGTCATCCGCTCCACCGGCAACTGCACCTCAACCCCTTTGGCCTCCTTAAACACCCGCGCAATCAGCCCTTCCATAACCGTAATGATATCCTCACGGTCGATAAAGGACATTTCGCAGTCAATCTGGGTGAATTCAGGCTGACGGTCGGCCCTCAGGTCTTCATCGCGGAAACAGCGTACAATCTGGAAATAGCGATCAAATCCTGAAATCATCAGGATCTGTTTAAAGATCTGGGGGGATTGCGGCAGGGCATAGAACTGCCCCTGATTAATTCGGGATGGCACCAGAAAGTCCCGTGCACCCTCAGGAGTTGACTTGGTCAGGAATGGTGTTTCCAGTTCCAGAAAACCGTTCTCTGTCAGGTACTGACGGGTAGCCTGGGCAACCTGATGGCGTAAGATAAGGTTCTGAGCCAACTGGGGACGACGCATATCCAGATAGCGGTACTTCAGGCGGATATTTTCGTTCACTTCGCTATGCTCATCCAGCATGAACGGCAGCGGCTTGGAGCGGTTTAGCAGCTTGCACTCAGCCACCTGAATCTCCACCTCACCGGTCTTCATGTTGGGATTAACGGTGCCTTCGGGACGAGGAATAACCGTGCCTTTAATAGCCAGCACAAACTCGCTGCGTACCCCTTCAGCCACCTGGTGGGCAGCCGAGTTAACTTCAGGGTCAAACACAACCTGTGCGATCCCTTCACGGTCACGCAGATCAATAAAAATCAGACCGCCATGGTCTCGACGACGCAGTGCCCAGCCCATCAGCACCACTTCACGGCCAATATCCTTGGCGGTCAAACAACCGCAATAATCAGAGCGTTTCCAGTTTCCCAATGTATCCATATAACCAATCCTCCAGTTTATTAGTCGATCAGCCGCCCGATATTACGCCAGCGGATATTAAACTTGTACCATGGCCCATCAATGGACCAATATTTGATGAATGCCAGCCCCTTCAACTGATCACGTCGAACAAACTTCCAAAAGCGGCTGTCATAGGAACGATCCCGGTTATCACCCATCACAAAATAGGAGTTTTCCGGTACCACTATCGGCCCAAAGGTATCCCGTGGGTTCTGCTCTTTGGGGATTATCTCCAGCTCTTTGTGTACTTCATGGGGATTTTCATACAGCTTACCGTTAACATAGACCTTCTTGTCCTTGCCTTCAACCACATCACCAGGCACGCCAATCACCCGTTTGATAAAGTCCTTGCGGGGATCTTCAGGATACTCAAACACCACCACGTCACCACGTTTTGGATCGCGTAATTTGATAACCTGCTTGTCGGTAAAGGGAATTTTGGTGCCGTAAATAAACTTGCTGACCAGCAGATGATCACCAATCAGCAGGGTGTCTTCCATGGAACCGGAAGGTATTTTGAATGCCTGCACCACAAAAGTACGAATCACCAGCGCCAGAAGCACGGCAATAATAATGGATTCAGTATACTCACGCCAGAGGCTCTTCTTTTGAATCTCTTCGGGTTGCTGCTGTTCGTTCTGATCTGCCATGAATGTCCCTTCCCTATTTATCGTCAACTTTGAGGATTGCCAGGAACGCCTCCTGTGGCAGCTCAACGTTGCCGACATTTTTCATCCGCTTCTTG
>NZ_JAOTRZ010000163.1 GCF_030247655.1 Trichlorobacter sp.
GAACAGGGAACATGACTGACCTCACTTTGTTCTGGTGGCTGACTGTGCTGGCAACTATATCAGTTGTAGATGAATCCGCAACACGATCATGACACTGTTCAGTTGTGTGGTAAAATGGAAACTAATACCGGTGGTGAGTTGGCTGGATGTGGTGCGCCGCAGCCAGCTCTTGCTGCTCCTAGAAACGTGGCTATTCGCCGCTTGAGATGGTGTCTCAACGGACAGATCAGGCGTTTGCAACTGCGTTGCGAAACCGTTTCCCCATCAGGAGGTAACGCCATGTCGCGTCACATCATCACCATGCTGAGCACAGCACTGCTCTTGTTGATCTTATGCCCAAATGTCTTTGCCGGCAAAAACGAGGCTGAGAATCTATGGGAGGCGGGGAGCAAGGCCACTGAAGCCAAGCGTTATCCCGATGCGATCAGACTGTTTGAACGCTCCCTTGCTCTGTGCGGCAATGATATTGACTGCCGTTGGGCCAATCTGAACGGCCTGGGGGTAGTCTATGATGCCCTTGATCAGAATGAACGTGCACGTGGCTACTACGAGCAGACGCTGCAGTTGAGCCGGCAACGCAACAATCCTGAAGATTTGGCTAACGATCTCGTGAATTTGGGTGCACTTCTGTACAAGGGGCTGGAGCAGCATCAGAAGGCCTTGCCGTTGCTTGAGGAGTCATTGAAACTGTATCGGCAGATACGCAAGGAGAGCGAGGTTGCCTTGCTGCTCTTTCATCTCGGTACCGTCAAAACAACGTTGGGGCGCTACCCAGAGGCGATCCGTGATCTGCAGGAGTCGCTTGCCATTAACCGTCGGCTAAAAAATGATGCAGGTACTTCAAATGCACTGGCAACTTTGGGGCAGGCGTACAATATGTCCGGCAATTACAGTCAGGCAGCAGGACCGTATGATGAGGCCATTGCTATTCAGCGTCGTAGCAGGCTGGACGAAGATCTTTGCTCAAGCTTGAACCGTAAAGGCCTGAATGAGTTTGACCTGCGCAGAATTCCCAGTGCCCTGACAACGTTTGATGAAGCGTTAAAGATTGCCAAGCGCCTGGGGGATAAACGGCAGGAAGCAAATATCCTTAACAACATCGGGGTTGTTTTGAAAGATGCCGGTCAGTACGAACAGGCACGAAACAACTATCAGCAAGCCTTGATACTGGCTCAAAAGTTGGGACGTAAAGGGATGCAGGCGGTGGCAAGCAACAATGTTGGGGATGTCTATGCAGCGTTAGGACAGCAGGACAAGGCCCTGTCGTTCTATCAGGAGTCATTGCGGATCAATCGAGAGATTGGTGCTAGAAAAGAGATCGCCACCAACCTAAACAATATCGCTATGGTTTATTACCAGGCCAAACGTTATGACGAGGCTATCAACTGGCATCGACAAGGTCTTGACCTGAAACGCAGCATTGGTAACAAGCTGGATATAGCGCTAGGCTTGAGTAATCTTGCAGCGGCCTATCTGTTCAAAGGGGATCTTACTACGGCAGAGCGGCTGCTGGATGAGCGCAGGCTTCTGCAGATTAACAAAAGCGGGGTTCATCTGCGTCATCCCGGTCTGGTGGAGATCTACCTACAGACCAGCCGGTTTGACCAGGCCCTGTCACTCTTACTGCAGCAGTTGCCATCTGCTTTGGCTGGGGATCAGGTGGTTGCCGAACATGAGATGCAAACCGGCCGGGCCTTGATGGGGCGTGGTGACTATGCCGGAGCAAGCAGGCACCTGCTAAAATCTTACCAGCTGTTGGAGGAGTTGCGGTCTTCCGTGGTTGAGCGAGGGACATTCCTAACCGCAGGGGGTGGCGGTGGACGGTTTCGCACCTATCGTGCCCTGACTGCCAGCGTTGCAGAGCAGGCTTTGCGTGGCGAGCCGATTGTACCGGAGCTGCGGAACTATGGCGGCAACAGTGCTGCTGCCGCCTTTTATTTTGCTGAGGCAAGCAAGGCCAGGACACTGATTGAGCGGGTGGCCGAGAGTGGGCGCAGTTCTGTGGCTGCAAGCGGTCTTCCTGCTGCCGTCCGTGAGGAGGAACAGCAGCTCCGTCAGCAGCTGGTTGCCCTGGAGGCGGGACGTGACAAGGCCGTGCGCGGCGGAACAGCAATGTATAGCCAGTATCAGCAGCAACGTCAGATCCTGCATCGGCAGCTTGATCAGATGACTGCCCGTCTTCAACGGGACTATCCGGTCTATGCGGCCATCAACTATCCGAGCCCTGTGGCTGCTGAACAGCTACCGCTGGCAGCTGGTGAACTGCTGCTTGCCTACGCCCTGGGTGAGGATGCCAGCTATCTGTTTGTGGTCAGAAAAGGTGGCGTACAGCGGGTGGTACGGATACCGCTGAAACGCTCTGTATTGGAAGAAAAGGTTAAAAACTTCCTGGAACCACTCACCAACCATCATCAGCAGGATTTTTCCCAACAGCAGGCTGCTGAACTGTACCGGCTGTTGTTGGCTGAAGGTCTGTCTGATGCACGTCCAGCAGATCGTTTGATCATCGTGCCGGATGGTATCCTGGGAACCTTGCCGTTTGAGATTCTGGCTATGCCTGGCAATGTCTCTGCCAAGGAGGTCAGCTGTCTGGGGGATCGCTATGCGGTCTCCTACTACCAGTCTGCCAGCCTGCTGGCACTGAAACGTACCCTGCCGGGTGGTCAGCCGACCCGTACCCTGTTTGCCCTTGGAAATCCTGATTTTGGGACAACACCGGGAAGCCAGCAGGGCTTCCGTGGCCTGTCAATAGTACCGAAGCAGTATGGACAACAGGTGCTGTTTCCTCCCCTGCCTGAGACCGAGACCGAGGTGCGCAGGATTGCAGCTTTACTGGGAACAGCAATCCAACCACCGGATATCCTGCTGGGGGCGCAGGCTTCAGAGGCAATGCTAAAACAATCCCCCCTGGGGACCTACCGTTATCTGCACTTTGCCACCCATGCCTCACTACCGGGTATGATCCAGGAGGTGAACGAGCCGTTTATTTTGCTAAGTCAACGGGACAAGCGGAGCGGAAGCGATGGTTTTCTTACCCTGAGTGAGGTGCTTGATTTAAAGCTGAATGCAGAAGTGGTGATGCTGTCTGCCTGTGTGACCGGGGTGGGAAAAGAGGTTGAGGGGGAAGGGGTGGCTAATTTTGCCCGGGCCTTCCAGTCTGCCGGTGCGGGCAGTGTGGTGGTCAGCCTGTGGGAGGTGGCCTCGGAACCGGCGGTGGAATATGTGACACTTTTGTATGGGTATCTCAAGCAGGGCAAATCTCATGCTCGGGCCCTGAAGCTGGCCCGTGAGCAGATGCGTAAAAAATATCCCAACCCGTTTTACTGGGGTGTGTTTGTGCTGCACGGAGAAGGGTAAGTAAGCCATGTATGGCTAGGTTGGCTTGAGTACCTTTTGCATTTCAGCAACCAGCGTCACCAACTCCATCGGCTTGGGGACGTAGCCGTCAAATCCTGAGCTAAGGAGCTGTTTTTTATCTTCCTGCAGGGCATGGGCGGTCAGGGCGATAATCGGTATATGCTTCCCGGTGCTCTCTTCCTCTTTTCTGATTGCCATAGTTGCGGTGCGGCCATCCATCAGTGGCATCTGAATATCCATCAGAATCAGATCCCAATTGTTTTCTCTCCAAAGCTGCAGCGCTTCCTTGCCATTGTTGGTACTGGTTACCTGATGCCCCATCCGCTCCAGGATGGTAACGGCAAACTTCAGGTTAATGGCATTGTCTTCTGCCAGCAAAATCTGTAATGCCGGCCCTTCCCAGTGTGATGAGAGTGTGTCACGTCCTTCTTCTTCAATGTTTGATGCAGCGGTTCTCCGTGCCACGATAAACGGCAGGGCCAGGTAAAAGGTGCTGCCGATTCCAACGGTGCTTTCAACCCAGATTCTTCCGCCCATCAGTTCAACCAGTCGCCTGCTGATTGAGATCCCCAGTCCCTTGGTTGTCGGCTCCTGTTTTGCCGGTGCAGTGCCTCGGGCAAAAGGTGCAAACAGCTTGGTCATTTCTTCCGCATCAATGCCGATACCGGTGTCGTTGATGCTTAGTTGCAGCAGGACCTGATCGTTATGTTGCTCAATCACGCTGACTGCTATCTTAATGGTCCCTTTTGTCGTAAATTTAATGGCATTGCCAAGCAGGTTGAGTATAACCTGCTTGGTGTGCAGCTGATCACCCCTGAGGGCGTCAGGCGCGTTATGGGGGATATCCACGAGCAGATCCAGGCCTTTGATATGGAGGTCTGCCTGCTGCGTCTTGATGATGTTATTGATGGTGCCGCGCAGGCTGAAATCAACCTCCTCCAACTCAACCCTGCCATCTTCGATCTTGGAAAGGTCAATAATGTCGTTAATCAGATACATCAGGCTTTTGGCAGAGGTCTCAAGGCAGTCAAGGTACTCTTTTTGCGTGGCATCCAATGGTGTGGTGCGCAGGAGCTGAGCCATGCCGATCACCCCGTTCATCGGGGTACGGATTTCGTGGCTCATGTTGGTAAGAAATTCATTGCGGGCCACACGAGCCTGCTCAGCTGAATGCCCTGCTATGCGGGGAGTCTTTTTTTGATTTTTGCGGGTAGTCGCCATGCCGGTATCCAATGTGTTGCAAGATGATGCATCTGTATCAGCATATCATGCTCTGTGCCATAGGCAAGTATAGTAGCTGAATCAGCTTAAACAAAAATGGGGATACCACAACGGTACCCCCATTCCATTGCGTTCAGAAGTTTCAGGCCTATCCCTGCAGGCCGAACTCTTCGTGGAGAACCCGAACGGCCAGCTCAGTGTATTTTTCATCAATTACCACAGAAACCTTGATTTCCGAGGTGGAGATCATGCCGATATTGATGTTGTTCTTGGCCAGCACAGCAAACATCCGGGTGGCAACACCGGCGTGGCTGCGCATACCCAGGCCGACGATGGAGATCTTGCTGATGTTTTCATCAGCCTGCACCTCTTGGGCCTGAATCTCTTTGGCCGCCTCGTTGGTGATCAACAGGGCCTGTTTCAGGTCGGCCTTGGTGACGGTGAAAGTGAAATCGGTCAGGCCGTCATGGCTGACGTTCTGAACAATCATGTCGACTGAAATAGCCGCATCTGAGAGCGGGGTGAGAATTTTAGCTGCAATACCGGGCTTGTCAGGCACTCCCAGTACGGCAATCTTGGCTTCATTCTTGTCGTACGCAACTCCGGAAACGAGAATCCCTTCCATATCCTTATCCTCCCTGGTAACCATGGTACCGGTGTTTTCATTCAGGCTAGAGCGGACATGGATGTCCACATTAAATTTTTTGGCAAACTCAACCGAGCGGATCTGCAGCACCTTTGCGCCAAGGCTGGCCAGCTCAAGCATTTCGTCGTAGGAGACCTTTTCAACCTTGCGGGCCTCTTTGCAGACGTTTGGATCTGTGGTGTAGACGCCGTCTACGTCGGTGTAGATCTCGCAGACATCAGCCTTAAGGGCCGCTGCAAGCGCCACGGCAGAGGTGTCGGAACCGCCACGGCCAAGGGTGGTCAGATTGCCTTCCTTGTCCATTCCCTGGAAACCGGCCACCACTACGATGTTGCCAGCCTTCAGATCGGCACGCACCTTGGTGTCGTCAATGCTTTCAATCCGTGCCTTGGCAAAAGTACTGTCGGTAATGATCGGTACCTGCCAGCCCATGTATGACTTGGCTTTGTACCCCAGAGATTTCAGGTACATTGATAACAGACCGATGGTGACCTGCTCGCCGGTTGCAACCACCACGTCATACTCACGGTTGTCAGGGATATCCATCATCTCATTGGCCAGGGCCACCAGCTTGTTGGTCTCCCCTGACATGGCAGAGACAACTACCACTACCTCGTTACCCGCCTCGTAGGTCTTGATGATCCGCTTGGCGACGTTCTTGATTCGGTCTGTCGTGCCGACCGAGGTCCCCCCGTATTTCTGGACTACCAGTGCCATACTGTTACTCCTTCACAGAACAGATCAAAGATGAAAGGGTTATTAAATAGCAGAACGGTGTTCCTCAGACAAGGATTTTTTGCAATAATCACCAGTTGCGGCCAGCTGTTCAACCATTTTTATGCCCCGACAGCCGTGGGGCAAAAAGGTGATGCACCGCCGGGTCTCATCAGAATATTCAAACAGCACCTCAAGACGGTCATCCGGCAGAATGGCTGTTATCCGTTCAGGCCATTCAATCAGGCAGACGGCATTTCCGGATAGTTGTTCTTCAACCCCCAATTCCACGGCATCATCACTGCCACGCAGGCGATAACAGTCATAGTGCAACACCGCCGGCTGTCCGGGATACTCATTGAGGATGGCAAAGGTGGGGGAGGCCACCAGATCTTTACTGGCAGGGGCCAGTGTGGCAACTACGCCGCGCACGAAACAGGTCTTGCCGCCGCCCAGTTCGCCGGATAAGGTCACGATGTCACCTGGCTCAAGTAGCGTGCCCAGCTTGTTTCCCACGGCCTCGGTCTGTTCGGGAGAGTCGGTTTCAATGACCAATGAGGTGACAGGTTGGGACATGGGTTTTTCCTACACCAGTAGGGTGCGGATGATGTCGATACGGGCTACAATCCCCACCAGCGTGCCGTTATCCAACACGGGCAAGGCATTGGTGTGGTGGTCGCTCATCAGATCGGCAGCTTCACTGAGAGACGCTGTTGATGCAATGGAGACCGGTTCCGGCTGATAGATGTCGG
>NZ_JAOTRZ010000164.1 GCF_030247655.1 Trichlorobacter sp.
GTATAGGTACTATGTTTTTCACCAACTCCAACCGAGCTCAATCGAATCAGGGTAATATCATCATCGTTATCCGCATCATTGCAGCGCATTCCATAACGTTCAAACAGCTCTCTGGTGGTTGCGCTGGCGAGCAGATCATCAGCCATCTCTTCCCGGTAGCTACCGCCATTAACCATCGGGGCATCTCCAAGCCCGTCCGTAGCCAGCAGGATATCACTTACCCCATCCAGAAAAATTTCCTGTAGCTGAAGAGCAGGAGAAAAAGCTGAAATCGGCGGATTTACGCCCCGCTGCCGCTCCACCTGCCCGTTACGCACCAGCAACAAAGCTGGCATACCGCAACTGGCAAACCGGATTACCTGACGCGCCGGATCAAGTTCCATCACCAGGCAGCTGAACACCTCATCCTCAAGCAGGTTGCGCATGGCAAACTGCACGGTACTGCTTGCAAGGTGGGTAAACCCTAAATGACCGCAGGCGCAGCCACCTGCAGAATGATTAAAAAACGCCGTAACCAGCATGGAGGTTACCGACGCAGACAGACCATGTCCCATGGCATCAGCCAGAAAAATCAATAACGTAGAGTTTTTGGAAGGAATAACAGAATAGCTGTCACCAGACATGATATCACGGGGCTGCTGCACAAGGTCTACCAGCCAGCCACCGGAGTCATCTGCATGCATATACTGATTTTCCAGCAGGTTACCAGCTATATGATGTTCTTTAGCCCGGGCCAGCTCCTGCTGGCTTGAGTGGTAACGGTTACGGTACTTCAGCAACTCAACTTCCTGTTGATGTGCCTGTTCCGCAACCCTTTCCAGATACAGCTCTCTGGTAACTCCTAACAACGCCCGCTGCAAGGCATCGGTCCGTAAAGGCTTGGCAAGGAACTTGGAGACCCCCAGATTAATCGCTTCCACCAGATCAGCATGCTCCAGCGAAGCGGTCATGAGAAGAACCGCTATTTTGGGGCTGCTCTTACGAATTTCCCGCAGCATGGCGATACCGTCCATAATCGGCATCATCAGGTCACTGACCACCAGATCCGGTTGCCGCAGATGGAACTGCCGCAACCCCTCAGCACCATCTGAAGCGCCGTATACCCTGTCAAACAGGGCTTCAAGCATTTTTTTGATGATGGCTGCGCCAACCGGTTCATCCTCAACATACAGAACCGACAGACCGCTGGCATAGGATTTCAGCAACGGATCAATCATCATAGGCATCTGCCTGATGTACGCTGATGTGAACTAGCACTTAAACCGCCCCAGATTTTCCCTTAAGCCTTCAGACTTTTGTGCCATAGCACTGGAAACCTCTTCAACTTCATGGGCCACCGACCTGTTCTGTTCTGAAACAAGATTCATTTGCCCCATCTGCTCCATCAACTGCTTGGTACGGGTTGCAATAAAGGTACTCTTTTTAACCAGATCGGATGAAATAGCAACCGCACCAGACAACCGTTCTCCAGAATCTCCTGCAGTAGCAATCAGGCCACGGGTTGACTCGGCAATACTCACCATCCGGCGGGAACTTTCCTCACTTTCACCGTACAGATTCTCCACACCGCTGACCACCGTAGTAACACTCTGGTTTATCTGAGAAAGAGAACTCTGGGTCTTGGCTGCAAGCTGACGCACCTCATCAGCTACCACCGCAAAACCTCGTCCCAGCTCACCGGCCCTGGCAGCCTCAATGGAGGCATTGAGAGCCAGCAGGTTCGTCTGGTCAGCAATATCAGAAATAATCTCCAGCACCTCACGTATCTTACCTGCATTGGCAGCCAGTTCTTGCATCCGGCCTGCCAGTTGACGTTGTTTGTCAGCTTCATCAATAATGATATTTCCAGCAGTATTCAGGTTCTTCACAAACTGCACCATTACATTACGAGTTGCCTCAATGGTCTCTGTGGTGTTGATCGCCATCTCCTCAGTCAGATCAAGGTTTTGACCAACCTCCTGGGTCAGGGCTGCCCCTTCAGAAACGATCAACGCCTGTTGTTGCACCGTATTACTTAGATTAGCCGCAATATGAGACAGCTCCTGGCTGGCAACTGCCGTCTCAGTTGCCGTTTCTTTTGCGGTTACAATACTGTGCTGCACCTTTTCTATAAAGCTGTCAATAAAGCCGGAAGCCTCGCCAATCTCATCAGCACGATGAAGATTCAGGCGGGCTGTCAGGTCACCCTCTCCGTGGGACAGATCAGAGGCCACCTCAACCATTGTTTGCAACGGCTTCATGATCCGATCATTAGCCACCTTGAACAGCGTCAGCATCCCTGCGGCCACACACACCAAAAAGGCACCCAGACCATACATCAGCATATTCAGCCAGGCAGCAAACTGCTTATTCTTTTCACCAAACCCTTTATCCTTAATTTTAACCGCCTTTTGAAGATCATCTTTCAGATCCCGCCAAAGCGGCGTTTCCTTACTCTTCAAGAGCGTAATGGCGCCATTAAGATCACCTGATTCTCCCAGTTTACGCACTTCGTCACGGGCCGGCACAATAGCTTTCCATTTTTCCGCAATACTGTCTAAAGGCAGCTTACCCTTCACAATAGTTGCCTTATTGGTTGTGTCCAGAGCCCTCTCAAAATCTTTGGCGGCCTTTTCAAAGTTGGCTTTAGCCTTATCATCCTGAGGGTTCATGATGATATTCCGTAATGCCTGTTCACCCTGCAATCCATGGGAAAGCATTTCATGCAGACTACCGTAGACAACCACATCACGGTCCACCATCTCGTTAAACTTTCCCCGTACGCTAACAGTCATATAGGCGAACACCGCAATGATGAGAACCATTACAAGGCTTATGACTACTGACCCGGAGATAAACAGCGACTTAATTTTCATAGGACACCTCGTACAACATTCAGATCAACAACCATTCCTGCAAGCAGGCATACGCTACCATCTCTCATATTTACACCCTGAACTGTCGCACCTGGCGCTGTAACTCTTCAGCCAGTGCTGAAAGCTGTGCTGCAGAAGTTGCTGATTCATTAGCTGACTGGGAACTTTCACAAGCGACATCATTGATCCGGCTGACATTACCGGCGATCTCGCCAGTGGTGGCGGTCTGTTCTTCCGCTGCCGTTGCAATCTGATTGATCTGCATGGTTACGTCGTTTATACGAGACAGGATCTCCTGTAACGCCTCACCTGAACGGGAAGCATCTTCCGTTCCCTGCTCCACCTCTTTTACTCCCTGCTCCATCTGCTGCACAGCAGCACGGGTTTCACTCTGGATAGACTTGATCATGTCACTGATTTCACGGGTTGCACGCGATGTACGCTCAGCCAGAGCGCGTACTTCGTCAGCAACCACGGCAAAACCACGCCCCATTTCACCGGCCCGGGCGGCCTCAATGGCAGCATTCAGGGCCAGTAGATTAGTCTGGTCAGCAATATCTTCAATAGTTCCGGCTATGGCACCAATCTGATCTGAACGGTCTCCCAGAGTCCTCACTGTTTGTGCCGAACTACGCACTCTCTCTGCAATCTGCTCCATGCCTGCAATGGTAGATGAGACCACACCGGATCCGGAAACTGCAGCTTCGCTGGCAGATTGGGCACCTTCAACGGCAATCAGACAGTTATTGGCGATATCTGAACTGGTGGCCGCCATCTCTTCACTGGCTGTAGCAACACTGGAAGCCTGCTCCACCACCGCCTCGGCACCAGCGGCAATGGTAGCAGATGTGCCGGACAACTGGGCTGCTGCTGCCGCCACCTGAGCACTCTCAGACACAACAACACCTAACACCCGTTGCAGACTTGCCAAAAACTCGTTCACACTATCAGCCACCTGGCCTATCTCGTCATTGCTTTTCCAGTTAAAACGCTTGGTCAAGTCATTTTCAAGGGTCAGCAGAAAGGTGGACAGCGCGCCGACCGGCTGTACCACCACCTTCTTCAGCATCATGATAATAACGGCCACGGCGATCAGGCCCATCACGACAATGGTAATCAGCAGGTTATTGGCCAGACTGAAAACCGGCTTGATCTGCTTGTCATACTCGGCCCGGGTCATGCCGGTCAGATGCAGGCCGTAGATCTTGCCGTTCATATCCTTGGCTTCGGTCACGGCGTAATAATAGTTACTATCCAGCAATGTCTTGTTTTTCATCAGAACGCCGTAATCGGCAGCCTTGGCAAAGGCCACGGTGGCCTCATCAAACCACTTACCATGGGCTGTCAGAAACTTGCCTCCGATTTCAACAGCGCCGGTCTTTTTCTGGAAATCAGCAGGATCAACCATCTCCTTGTTCAGCAGCAGGATATAAAAACTCTTTTCTTCCTGCATGGAGCGGCTGATGCTGCCTACCCCAAACTGCGTCTCTACAATCCCGATGAATGCTCCGGAATTATTAACAACCGGTGCCATGGCCCGCAGCCCCACTCCGCCCTTGCCCACTTCCACCCCGAAGATCGGCTTCTTTTCGGCCACTTCTTTTTTTATCATGCCGCGGAACGAGATATCATCGTCCCGCTTTTCATCATAACTGCGCCAGAGGGTCCGCATATCTGCCCGGGTCAGGTGGAAGCGGGTGCCCTTGAAGTCGACCACCTCAAACTCCTTGACAATCTGCTTCAATTCCTGTTCGGCCATGGTGTAATCATCCCTGACAAAGGCATCAACGACTCTGTCATTATGGGACAGGCTGATTGCATTGGTCACCAGGATGTCCAGCTTGCCCTTGATCTGGGTATCTACCTGGGACTGCAGGGATTTAGCCAGCGTCCCGCTGCGGTCTGCCACCAGCTGGGTCCTGAAATAGTACAGATAGGCCCCCAGCACCACAGCCACAATCACCACCGTGATACCGATTACCGCCAGCAGTTTGCCGGTAATGCTGCCACTAATTCTTTGCTGCGCCATCGTTACCCTCCCCTTTGCGAACAATAATCAAAACTATTTTGGCGCCACTCTTTCAGAGCTTTACCATTCTATAAGCTAATTAGACACACTCATTTAGCACCCGTTGCAGTTCTTTCTGCAGTTCTACCAAGTTGAGCGGTTTAGACAGGTAGCCATCAAATCCGGCGGCCAGCAGCCGCTCCTTATCGCCCCGCAGGGCGTGAGCGGTCAGGGCAATTACCGGGGTATGGAAGCCTCGCTGCTGCTCCTCCTGCCGAATCAGATACAGGGCCTCTTCGCCCCCCATAACCGGCATCTGGATATCCATCAGGAGCAGATCAATCCCCCCCTGTTTCCAGCGTTCCAATGCCTCTCTTCCGTTATCAGCCACCTCGACAACAAGACGCAGCCTGTTCAACAGGCCAACAATAAACTTCTGGTTCATGCTGTTATCTTCAGCCACCAGCACCGTCAGATGCCGTCCTGACCAGATCTGCTGTTCAGGCTGTCCAGACGCACCGGACGGCTGGTCTCTATCGACGCCACTGACCTCAAACGGCAGATCCAGATGAAAACTGCTGCCCCAACCAGGCCTGCTCTCCACCGAAATAGCTCCCCCCATCAGTTCAGCCAGTTGCCGACAGATAGTCAGCCCCAAACCGGTGCCGCCAAACTTTCTGGTCGTTGAGCAGTCAGCCTGGGAAAATGGGGCAAAAACCTTTTGCTGTTCCTCATCGGTCATGCCGATGCCGGTGTCACTGACACTGATTCTGATCAGCAGCTTCAACTGCTGCTCCCCCAGCAATTGAACCGCAACCCCGATACTGCCCTGCTCAGTGAACTTGATAGCATTCCCCAGCAGATTCAACAGAATCTGTTTGAAACGCAATTGATCCCCGCGAAGAATTTCAGGCAGGCTATCCGGCAGTTCAAGATTCAGTTGCAACTGTTTCTTGTAAATCAGCGAGATCTGGGTATTCAGAATATCGTTAATGGCGCGACGCAGGGAAAAATCGCTATTCTCCAACTCTACCTTGCCAGCCTCAATTTTGGATAGGTCCAGCACATCATTGATCAGAGCCAGCAAGCTGTCGCCGGAGCTTTTGATATAGGACAGGTATTCTTCCTGCTGAGCGGTCAGCTCGGTATAGCCCAACAGCTCAGCCATCCCCAGCACACCGTTCATCGGGGTGCGGATTTCGTGGCTCATATTGGCAAGAAACTCACTCTTGGCCTGATTGGCAGCATCTGCAGCCTGTCGGGCCTTCTTCAGCTCCTCCTCATGACATTTCCGATCGGTAATATCACGACACGAGCAGTCAATCAGTTTTTGACCAGCCCAATAGCAGACACTTGACGAAATATCCACGTCATAGACCGACCCATCTTTACGACGATGGCGGGTTTCAAAGAGGTCACCACTATGGTCAAGCCGCTCTATCATCAGCCGCAGTTCGTCCTGTCTGAAACAGGCATCCCAGTCCCATACATGCAGCTCAAGCAGTTCTTCCGGGGTATAGCCCAGCATCTCCGCAAAACGCTGGTTAGCTTCAAAGACCTTACCATTGGCATCAAGCACCACAATACCATCACGGGACTGCCCAAAGATCTGTCGGCGACGGACTGCCTCTTCTTCCGCAGCCCGGGCGTTTTCTTCCAGCAGGCTGTTGGTCTGGCTCAACTGTTCCACCAGCATACGCAATTCAAGCTTGCCCTCTGTCAGCTCCTGGGTCTTTTCCTCCACTTTGCGGCGCAGTTGCCTCCCCCAGACAAACACCAGGACGACACCGCTCATAACAACAAAAAAAAAACAAGCAGATACGGCA
>NZ_JAOTRZ010000165.1 GCF_030247655.1 Trichlorobacter sp.
GTTGCATCCATCTGTCGTAAAATCCAGCGGCAGCCTGAACTGGCAGCCAGATATACCGGCATCAGCAACAGCGTAGCGATCATCACCAACGGCACCGCAATTCTTGGCCTTGGGGATATCGGCCCGGTTGCCGGCATGCCGGTAATGGAAGGCAAGGCGGTGCTATTTGACCACCTTGTGGGGATTTCAGGGGTTCCAATCCTGATGAAAAGCAAAAATATCGAGCATATCATTGAGACTGTCTGGCACATCGCCCCGACTTTCGGCGCGATCAAGCTTGAAGACATCGCCGCTCCTGACTGCTTTGAAATCGAACAACGCCTCTCAGAGATGCTCAATATCCCGGTCATGCATGACGACCAGCACGGCACGGCGGTTGTAGTTCTTGCTGCCCTGCTTAATGCGACACGGATCACCGGTATCAACCTTTCAGAGATGACGGTCGGGATCATCGGCCTTGGCGCTGCCGGCATCGGTATTACAAAACTGCTCATGGCCCACGGCGTAAAACAGGTTATCGGCACGGACCTGAATGAGGGTGCCAAAGAGATGCTGGGGGCTCTTGGCGGCAGGGCCACGGATCTCTCCGGAGTCTTGCATGATGCCGGGATTGTTATCGCCACCACCGGTTGTCCGGGACTAATCAAACCAGAAATGGTACAACAGGGACAGATTATTCTGGCTCTGTCCAATCCTGACCCGGAAATACGTCCGGAGGCGGCAATGGCAGCCGGGGCGGCGTTTGCGGCAGACGGCAAGAGCGTCAACAACGCCCTGGCCTTCCCCGGTATTTTCAGGGGAGCGCTCGATTCCGGCGCAACCGCCATCAACAAACCGATGCTGCTTGCTGCGGCACGAGCAATTGCCGATCATGCAGGTAATCGAGAGCTGGTTCCGGGGATACTTGATCCGAAAGTTCATTCAGCAGTGGCAGACGCCGTGTATATAGCCGCAGGGGGCCGCAGCCAAGCGCCGGTATGAGTAGCTGATATTTGTCGAGATATCACTGCAATAACCATACGTTCAGATTGTTGGAATGTTTGCAGTCAAACTCAAATGCAACTCAAAGGAGGTAGTCAGACATGGCAATGGACGTAATTGATTATGAAATTTTTGGTGCCGAGATGCAGTTTGTGGAGGTGGAGCTTGACCCGGGTGAGGCGGCCATAGGTGAAGCCGGGGCCATGATGTACATGCAGGACGATATCCAGATGGATACGGTCTTTGGCGACGGTTCCCAGCAGACAAGCGGCTTCATGGGCAAACTGCTGGGTGCCGGCAAACGGTTGCTGACCGGTGAAAGTCTGTTTACCACCGTATTCCATAATGAAGGCAGTGGCAAACGGCGGGTCGCCTTTGCAGCTCCCTACCCAGGCAAGATTATTCCGGTAGATCTGACGGAAGTCGGCGGCACCTTGATCTGCCAGAAGGATTCCTTCCTCTGTGCAGCCAAGGGGGTCTCCCTCGGCATAGCATTCCAGAAAAAGATCGGCACCGGACTGTTCGGCGGCGAAGGCTTCATCATGCAGAAGCTTGATGGCGACGGCATGGCCTTTATCCATGCTGGCGGCACTCTGCATGAAAAGGTGCTGGTCCCTGGCGAGACCATACGTGTTGACACAGGCTGCGTGGTTGCATTCCAGCCGTCGGTGGATTTTGACATCAAATACGTCGGCAAGATCAAGTCAGCCATCTTCGGTGGCGAGGGTCTGTTCTTTGCCACCTTAAGCGGGCCGGGCAAGGTCTGGCTGCAATCCCTGCCACTGTCCCGTCTGGCCAATCGGATCATCATGTCGGCTCCGGCGGCCGGCGGCCGTTCCGCTGATCAAAGCTCACTACTTGGTGCCGGTGTGTTGGGTGGCATCCTTGGCAGCAGTGATGACTGACAGCGTATTTACTGGCAGACTCTTCGGGCCCGGCATTGCCGGCGCAGGAGTTGCTGCGGGAGCCGCCTGGGAACTGACTGGAGGTTTAAGGATATTACCTCTGGATCCGGGGCTCGGTATCCTGAACGCTGAACAACCGTCAGTTACAAGCGGCGGATTCAATGCCGGCGGGCTCAGAATCGCCTGGCAGGATGGTGACGCAAGCTGGGCATTTATTGTTGATGCAGGAGACGAACAGGCCCGTTGCAAGGCCACGGCACCGCCTCAAATCAGTGAGCAGTTTAACGGTATAACAAGGAAACGGAACCGTCTGGAGCGCCGTTTTAAGATGGGCGGCGCTCTGCTCAGCTTTATTATACTGCTGCCGCTGTTACTGATAGTGCTGTTTCTTTTAAACCGTGACCGTATCGCCTCCTGGGTTGTACAACGTATTCCGGTGGCCCATGAAGCGCGTCTGGGAGACATGGTATTGGCGCAGAGCCGGCTTCAGATGAAGATACTGGACAGCGGGCCTGACGTTGATGCCATCAGAAACATCGGTAAAAGGCTTACTACAGGTTCTGCCCATACCTACCGCTGGTTTGTCGCCGAACGGTCGGATCTGAATGCATTTGCTGCTCCAGGCGGCGTGGTGGTAGTATTCCGGGGGCTGCTGAATTCCGTTGCTTCTTCGGAAGAGCTTGCCGGTGTGCTGGCCCATGAGGTTGCCCATGCCGAACTGCGTCACAGTCTGGTGGGGATGGTCAAGGGCCTTGGGTTGCGGGCGGCTGTGAGCATGACCTTTGGCGATTTATCGGACAGCGTATTCACTGATGGGGCAACCAGGCTCACCGAACTCCGTTTTTCCCGTGATGCTGAACGGGAGGCCGATGCTGAGGGGCTCAGGCTGCTTATGGCTGCACGGATATCGCCCGAAGGAATGCTACGCTTCTATGAGAGGCTTGCTTCAGAAAAACGGGGATCGCCACCTGCCATACTTTCCACCCACCCCGCTTCCGGTGAACGGCTGGATTGGCTACGGAATGAAGTAACGAAGTTTTCAGGCTCCTGGCAACCGCTGCAGGTTTATCCGGGCAAAGGTACTAACTGAGACCGTGCAATGCACACAGAGGAATCATTATGTTTAAAAACCGACTCACGCCGATCCTGTTTGTGCTCTTTATCGTTGTTCCAGCGCTGACCTATCTGCTCAACTACTACACCGACTGGCTGTTCTTTGTGGAAACCGGGTTTTCATCGGTATTTGTGACCAAGCTGTATGCCCAGACCGGCGTAGGTCTGCTGTTCGGCTTGTGCATGTTCGCTTTTCTGGTTCCCAACCTGCTCTATGCAAACAAGGCTGATTTTCCCCATGCCGGAGAGTTCATAGAAGCTGGCACCATCAGATTGCAGCGGCATCAAGCCCTGCCGATGGTCAGGCCGGTCGGTATCGTGATTGCAGCCGGTCTTGCCTTGTTTGCGGGACAGTTCGGCGCGATGCAGTGGGAAAGTGTGCTGCTGTTTATCAACAGGGTCAGTGTTGGCACCGCTGATCCGGTGATCGGCAGGGATATCGGTTTTTATCTGTTCAGCCTGCCGCTGTTTGAACTGCTCAGGGGCTATCTTAACTTCATGCTGCTGGCAACGTTACTGGTAACCGTTGTGGTCTACTACATCCGTGGTGGTATCGCACTGACCCTGCGCGGCCTGCTGGTTGCCGAGCAGGTTCGCCGACACCTGGCAGTGCTACTTTTCCTCTTCTCCGGCGTACTTGCCATTGGTTTCTATCTGGAGGGATTCGGGTTGCTGTACGGCAACAAAGGTGCCTTCTACGGCGCGGGCTATGTTGATGTCAATGTCCGCCTGACTACCCTTACCGCCTTGAGCTTTATCACTCCGCTGGCCGGTGCCATCCTGGCATTCGGATTATGGAAAGGAGTCTGGCGTTTGGTAGTGCTGCCACCAATTATCATGGTAGCCGCGTACCTGCTTGGCATGCGGGGCTACCCGGCGCTGCTGCATAAATTCAAGGTGGCCCCCAATGAGCTGGCCCTTGAAACCCCCTACATCGAGCACAACATCAATTTTACCCGCCTGGGCTATGATCTGAACAAGATCGAAACCGTACCGTTTGATGTTGATACCAGGCTCGCTGCAACTGACATCGCCACCAACGACGCCACCATCAAGAACATCAGACTCTGGGACCATGCCCCGCTGCTCAAGACCTACAGCCAGCTACAGCAGATCCGGACCTACTACAAGTTTTTTGATGTGGACAATGACCGTTATATGGTTAATGGCCAGTACAGCCAGGTCATGCTGTCACCACGAGAGCTCTCCTATGCCGACCTGCCCAGTAAAAACTGGATCAACGAACGGTTGGTCTTTACCCACGGCAACGGCATCACCATGGGGCCGGTCAGCCGGATCAGCAAGGAAGGTCTGCCGGAGTTTTATATCAAGGACATTCCTGCAGTCAGCCTGGCTGACATCAAGGTCACCAGACCGGAGATCTACTTTGGCGAACTTTCCAATGACTATGTGATCGTCAAGACCAGGGTCCCTGAATTCAGCTACCCCACCGCCACCGGCAACATCAATACCACCTACAATGGCAAGGGCGGTGTGCAGATTGATTCCCTGCTGAAAAAGGCACTCTATGCCGCCCACTTCAAAACGGAAAAGATCCTGCTCTCCTCAGACATTACCAGTGAAAGCCGGATACTCTATAACCGGAACATCAGCAAGCGGGTCAAGGCGCTGGCGCCGTTCCTGCTTTTTGACGCTGATCCCTACATGGTGGTGGATGACAAGGGCAAGCTGAAATGGATGATCGATGCCTACACCCATTCGTATCGGCTGCCCTATTCAAAGCCGCTGAAGGGCGGCATCAACTACATGCGTAACTCGGTCAAGGCGGTGATTGATGCCTATGACGGCTCTGTTGATTTCTATATCAGTGATCCCGATGATGTAGTGCTCAAGGTCTATGGCCGGATCTTCCCCGCGCTGTTTAAGCCGATGGCTTCCATGCCGGACGGCCTAAAGGCCCATGTCCGTTATTCCCACCAGTTCCTGCAGGTGCAGGCGGCCATGTTCAGTACCTACCACATGACCGACCCGAAGGTGTTCTACAACAAGGAAAACCTCTGGGAGATACCGACCCTTGGCGAAAAGCAGATGGAGCCGTACTACACCATCATGAAGCTGCCGGGGGAAAAGAAAGAGGAGTATATCCTGCTGCTGCCGTTCAGCCCCTCCAAGCGGGATAACCTGGCTGCCTGGCTGACTGCCCGCTGTGACGGAGAGAACTACGGCAAGATCAAGGCCTACACTTTCCCGCGGGATCGCCTGATCTACGGGCCGAAGCAGATCGATGCCCGGATCAATCAGGACTCCTACATCTCGCAGCAATTGACTCTCTGGAACCAACGGGGGTCGGAGGTAATCCGGGGCAGTATGTTGGTGATCCCGATTGAAAAGTCACTGCTGTATGTGCAGCCGCTGTTCCTGGCTGCCGACAAATCCGGTCTGCCGGAACTGCGGCGGGTGATTGTAGCCTTTGGCGACGAAGTGGTGATGGAAGAGACCCTGGAACTGGCCCTGCAAAGGATCTTTGGTGGCAAGAAGGCTGCTGCCGCACCGGTCGCTGGTGCCGTAGCGGATACGAAAGCATCTCCGGCAAGCCTGGCAAAGGAGGCCATGAGTATCTATGAGCGAGCGATCAACATGCAACGGCAAGGCAACTGGACCGGCTACGGAGAAGAGTTGCGTAAGCTGGAGCAGGTACTAAAGCAGCTTGCAAAATAAATCCATGTAGCCGGGGAAATCTATAATGAGACCTGTTACCATCAGCAATTTGCTGGCTGTTGCTGCCACACTGGCGGTTCTGTATTTTCATCTGGTACCGGCAGCATTTGCCGGTCTGGCTGTGTATGTACTGACGCTGAAGCTTGCACGGCACCTGCCCCGCAATATGAACCGTTTTGCCCATAAGGTTGCCCTGGGAGTCGTGGTTGTCTGTGTCATCTCCTGCCTGATGAGTGTTGGTGGTCTTGTTTGGTCCTATGTCAGCAGCAGCCAGGCTATTGCTGCATTGTTGACAACAGTGGTTGATACGCTGGAAAGTCTCCGTCAAACGCTTCCGGAACAAATTGCGGAAGCGTTGCCGACAACCATTGAGGATTTGCGCCAAAACCTGGTCTCACTTATGGGAGCTCATGCCCGGAAACTGTCCATAGTCGGGCTGGAGGGGATCAAGTTTCTGGCGCATATCATCCTGGGTATGGTGGTTGGCGGTATGGCTGCCGTGCATCACTTTAATGAACATGAAAAGGTTTCACCCTTTATCGGTGCCATGCGTGCAAGACTGGGAAACCTTTCTGTCGCCTTTGACAAGGTGGTCTTTGCACAGGTCAAGATATCCGGCCTCAATGCCGCCCTGACAGCGGTTTATCTGCTTGTCGCCCTGCCGTTGTTCGGTGTTCAGCTGCCTATGGCAACCATGCTGGTCCTGCTGACCTTTGCAGTCGGCATGCTGCCGGTGGTGGGTAACCTTGTTTCAAACTCTGTCATTGTGGTGATCGGTCTTGGCTTTTCATTGGGAGTCGGTGTGGCCTCACTGCTCTTTCTGGTGCTGATACATAAGGCTGAATATTTCATGAATGCGAGGATCGTCGGACATGAGGTGCAGGCAACGGCATGGGAACTATTGAGCGCCATGCTGCTTCTTGAAGCGGTCTTTGGTATTGCAGGACTGGTGGCAGCCCCGGTGGTGTATGCCTGGTTAAAGGCAGAGGTAAAAGTACAGGGAA
>NZ_JAOTRZ010000166.1 GCF_030247655.1 Trichlorobacter sp.
GATGATTCAGAAAACCCCTGAAGCCGAGCGGCGTCAACGGGTGATGGCACTGCTTGAGGCGGTCGGCATGGCTGATCAGGCCCTGAAACGGCCGGATCAGATCTCCGGCGGCCAGAAACAGCGGGTGGCAGTGGCACGGGCGCTGGTGACCAACCCCAAGCTGGTGCTGGCAGACGAACCGACCGCCAATCTTGACCATGCCACTGCCTTTATGGTGATCAGTCTGATGAAACAGTTGCGAGATCAGTTCGGCACCACCTTTATCTTCTCTACCCATGATCCCCGGATTGTTGGCGAGGCCGAGGTGCTGCATACCCTGGAGGACGGTGTGTTGATCAGCAGCACGCAGGTGAAGGGAGGGGAGGCGAAATGACGAACATATTCAAAATCGCTTTCCGCAACCTGTTGCGCTACCGGCGCCGTACACTGCTGACCGCCACCCTGGTGACCCTGGGCGTGGTCTTTGTGCTGGTGTTCACGTCGGTTTCCGGTTCATTCAAGCAGATGATGATCAGCCAGATTACCGATTCAATGATGGGGCACCTGCAGATCCATCGTAAAGGCTATGTGGCGGCGATCGATACGTTGCCGCTGAATCTGGGGATAAAGCAACCCGGTTATGCCAAGCTGGAGGCTCTGCTGCAGCAGGAACATGGGGTGGCTGCCTATTCACCCCGGATCAAGTTCGGCGGGATGTTCAGTAACTTTATGGAGACCACCAATATCCGTCTGAACGGGATTATTCCTGAAAAAGAGTTTGCCGTGGTGCCGTTTTTGCCGGAGCGGGTCAGCAGCGGTGTCAAGACCTTGAAGCAGGGCGAGATCATGGTGCCTGAACTGCTGGCGCGCGGCATGAACGTCAAGGTGGGTGACACGGTGGTCATTGTGGCCACCAACCAGAGCGGTTCAGTGAACGGCAAACAGTTTCTGGTAAGCGCTGTTCTGGAAAGCGCCTCCGGGCCGGGCGGCCGTGACGGCTACCTTCATTTTGACGATGCCGTTGAACTGCTGAGGATGGAACAGCCTGAGATCAGCGAGGTGGCGATACGACTCAAGAAGTTCGGTGCGCTGCCCAAGCTGGAAAACAAGCTGCGCAGCCAGCTGGAGGCCCAGAAAAACCCCAAGGGCAAGCCGGTGTTTGAGCTGCATTCCTGGGAGGCCCTTTCACCCTTTGCCCGCATTGCCAAGATGCTGGATCTGATGACGCTCTTCATCAAGATCATGCTGGTGTCGATTGTGCTGATCAGCATTATGAACGTGATGATGATGGCGGTATTTGAGCGGGTGCGGGAGATCGGCACCATCGCTGCCATCGGAACTCCGCCCGCTACGATCCGCTCGTTGTTTCTGGTTGAGGGGCTCTGTCTGGGGCTGTTCGGGGCGGTTGCCGGCACCGTGCTGGGCAGTCTGATTATCCTGATCATCAACCTGTCCAACATCACCTTCTCGTTTGGCCAGCAGACCGGATTGCTGCTGAAGGCATACCTGGAGCCGGGGGATATTTTGATGGTCTCGGTCATTGTGGTTGTCGTGTCAGTGCTGGCCACTCTGCAACCAGCCATCAAGGCCTCCAGAATGCAGCCGGTAGATGCACTGCGCCATGTTTAGGAGCTATTCATGAAAATATCATTACTGATGACCCTGCTGATCTCTCTGGTTTTCTCAGGATCTGCCGTTGCCCTGGATGGGCAACAGCTGCTGAAGCAGATTGACCGCAACCTTAATCCGGAGAGCTATGAATCATACCGCAAGCTGATCAATATCGAGCCGGACGGCAGCCGTAAGGAATTTACCCTCTACACGATCAAAAAGGGGGTGGATAAGGTTGCCTCGCTGTTTTTGGCCCCGGCCAGCGATAAGGGCCGCACCACCCTGCGGTTAGGCGAAAACATGTGGCTGCTGATTCCCAATGTGGGTAAGCCGGTGCGGATTACCTCGCTACAGTCAGTGGTGGGGGGGGTGTTTAACAACGCCGATATCCTGCAGCTGGACTACGACGCGGAATACACGGTTCAAAAGGTAGAGGAGAAAGGTACTGATTATCTGCTGCATCTGAAGGCAAAAAACAGGAGTGTGGCCTACGACCGTCTTCGTATATGGGCTGATAAAGGCAAAAAACTGCCCGTTAAAATTGAATGTCTGACCGAGGCGGGCATGCTGATCAAGACCATCTACTTTAAGGATGTCAAGGATTTTGGAGGGTTCTCCCGCCCGGCCACCATAGAGACCGATTCGCCGCTCTACAAAGGCTACAAGTCGGTGATGCTGTTTGCCAAATTAAAGAAGCGCAGCTTCAAGGATGAGGTGTTTACCCTAAACGGCATGGCTACGATTGATTCGTTGAGATAGATGGTGCGTGTACTGGTCATACTGCTGCTGCTTGCCATTACGACGCAGGTGGATGCTGAAGAGTTCAGCTTTGATGAGGCTGATCTCGAAAAAAAGATTTGGCATCTGGGGGGCTATGCTGAGGCACGACCGGGGCTGAACCTGCTGGACAAAGATGCTGCACAGACCCGGCTGAGGTACTATGGCAGGCAGGTTGACGACCTGTTGGTGGATTTTAACGGCAAGCTGCTGCTGGAGGGCAGCCTGGAGAAAGACTGGGCCAAACTGTTTGTCCAGCCCAGCCTGGATTACACCAACACCCGTCTGAACAACTACCTGAAACTCAGCTGGTATGAGGCCTGGCTGCAGGCTAAGCCCAATGATCACCTCAAACTGCTGGTGGGTAAAAAATCACTCAAATGGGGCAAGGGGTACGCCTGGAATCCGGTGGCCTTTTTTGATCGGCCCAAGAGCCCGGATGACCCGGAGTTGAGTCTGGAAGGGTATTGGCTGGCTACAGCCGATTTTATCCGGAGTTTTAACGGTCCGCTGCAGACCGTGGCGTTCACGCCAATCCTGCTGCCGCAGGATCGTGACCTGAATAGTGATTTCGGGACCTCTGACGCCGTCAATTGGGGTGGCAAGCTCTACCTGTTGCTGTATGACACTGATATCGATCTGATTATCCGGGGTAAAGGGAGCCGTAATACAGCATACGGCCTTGACTTTTCGCGCAACCTGACCACCAACTTTGAACTGCACGGTGAACTGGCCTGGCAGGTGGGTAACCAGCGTCAGGTAATCGGCACCAGCGGCCAGCGTGCCATTGTTACCGATGATGCCCTGAGCTGGCTGGTGGGGCTGCGTTACCTGACCGAGCAGGATACCACCTGGATTGTGGAATATTATCGCAACGGTACCGGCTACACAAAAAACGAGATGGAGACTTATTTCCAACAGGTCGAGCAGGGCTGGGCTACTTGGCAAAGCAGCAATAATCCCACAGGGCTGCAGCAGCTTGGCCAGAATCAGGCCTATACCCGGCAAGCCGCCATGCGTGACTACCTGTATGCCAGGGTCAGTCAGAAAGAACCGTTTGATATCCTTTACCTCACCCCGGCAGTCACCGCCATTGCCAACCTGCAGGATCAGAGCCTTTCTCTGGCGCCTGAACTGGTGTATACCGGCATCACCAATCTGGAGCTACGGTTAAAGGGGACAGCCACCATCGGTCCTGACCGCAGTGAGTTTGGGGAAAAAGCTGCTGACGCCCGGATTGAGCTGCGGGTGCGGTATTATTTCTGATCTGCAGCTCATTTAAGGGTGGACTGACGTAATTGCCGCGTAAAAACGAGGACCGGATGGATAGAGAACATTGGTTGCAGCGGGCAAACTTGCTGGCGTTGTTTACCATCTTCTACAATATTGCGGAAGGCGTCGGATCGGTTTGGTTCGGCGCGGCTGACGAGACCCTGTCGCTGTTCGGTTTCGGCGTGGATTCCTTTATCGAAGTGATTTCGGCAATCGGTATCTGGCACATGCTGCGCAGGATCAAGGCCAACGGAGGAGAGTCGCGGGACGAGTTTGAACAGCGTGCGTTGCGGATTACCGGCACTGCCTTCTACCTGCTGACCATCGGCCTGGTCCTTACCGCCGGCATCAACCTCTACCAGCAGCACAAGCCGGAGACCACCGTCTGGGGCATTGTAATCTCACTGCTCTCGATCTCGTTTATGTGGCTGCTGATTCACTACAAGACGAAGGCCGCTACTGCCCTTGCCTCACCTGCAATCATGGCTGATGTGGCCTGTTCCCGCGCCTGCATGTATCTGTCGGTCGCTTTGATGATCGCCAGCGCGGGGTATGAACTGACCGGTCTGGGGCTTTTTGATGCCGTTGGTGCGCTGGTGATTTCCTGGCTGACCTACAAAGAGGGGCGGGAGTCCTTTGACAAGGCCAGAGGGCTGGCATGTTCCTGCAGAGCTGCCAAGGAGAATTTGTTGTGACCACACTTGATAGCCATATCAGCGGCAAGTTCAAAATTGCCATCGCCCTGACCGCTGTGACTCTGGTGGCTGAGGTGGCAGGTGGCTTATGGACTAACTCCTTGGCGCTGCTTTCCGATGCCGCCCATGTCTTTCTGGATCTGTTTGCGCTGGTATTGTCGCTGGCTGCCGTGCAGCTGGCCGGTATGCCGACCTCAGAGCGGCACACCTTCGGTTTTCACCGTTTTGAAATCTTTGCCTCTTTTATTAACGGTCTGACCGTCTTTCTGATGGGGGTGGTAATCCTCTACGAAGCCTGGGTCCGTTTTGCTTCTCCCCAGACAGTGAAAAGTGGGCCTATGCTGATGATTGCGGTGATCGGTCTGGTGATGAACCTTCTGGCAGCAAAGACGCTGCACAGTCACAGTCATGACGATCTGAACGTGAAGAGCGCCTTTCTGCATGTGGTGGGCGATGCTGCCGCATCGGTGGGGGTGATTTTGGGCGGAGTAGTGATGTACTACACCGACTGGTATCAGTTGGATGCACTGATCTCGGCAGGTATCGGGCTGCTGATTCTGGGAGGTGCCGGACGGCTGTTGCGTGATTCGGTACATATCTTGATGGAAGGTACGCCACGCGGAATGGATGCGGCAGAGGTGGCAACCGTCATTCGTAGTGCTGAAGGGGTGCAGGATATTCACCATCTGAATATCTGGTCCGTCTGTTCGCACGTCACAGCACTTTCTGTTCATATTGACCTGAAGCCTGACTATGAGGGCAAACGGAACAGTATCCTGCATGAAATTGAACACATGCTTGAACGGGATTTTCATATTACCCATACAACCATCCAGCTGGAATGCAGTCACTGCAACGGTGGACCACTGATCAAGCCGTTACAGCATCGCGCGCGGCATACATCCGATCATGGTCACTGAGGAGCACAATTACATGCATGATAACGAGCTGGTCTGCTTCTGCAGCAGTGTGACGGCCGGAGATATTCGGCAGGTCAAGCGGAATGGCGCAACTACCATGGGTGATATCCGCCGCATGACCGGCGCCTGTACGGTTGGGCGCTGCAGTGAGCTGTCGCCCCGGGGCAGGTGATGCGCCCAGGAGATCAAGCAGGTGCTTGACGAAGCGTGTAAACCTTGACCCTTTCGATCTGACCCGCTATCCTCCCTGAACAGTTATCTGTCAGGGAGGTTTTTGTTATGCGTAAAGCCGTCATTCTCTATAGCTCCGGTCTTGATTCCACTACCTGTCTTGCCATTGCCCAGGATCAGGGATTTACTCCCTACGCCATCAGCTTTGATTATGGTCAGCGCCACCGTCATGAGCTTGATCTTGCCCGCGTCAATGCAAAGAAGCTGGGGGCGGTTGAACATCTGGTGGTTGCCTTTGATCTGCGCCAGGTGGGAGGCAGTGCCTTGACCAGTGAGATTGCGGTGCCTAAAGAGGGGATTGGGAATGATATTCCGGTTACCTATGTGCCAGCCCGCAATACCATCTTTCTTTCTTTTGCCCTGGGGTGGGCCGAGGTCTTGGGGGCCTATGATATCTTCATCGGTGTGAATGCCCTGGACTATTCCGGCTACCCTGATTGCCGCCCCGAGTATATTGATGCCTACCAACGGATGGCTAACCTGGCTACGAAGGCTGGGGTAGAGGGTACCGGCCGTTTCACTATCCACACCCCGTTAATTAATCTGACCAAGGCAGAGATTATCAAGCAAGGCACTGCATTGGGGGTTGATTATAGCCAGACCCATTCCTGCTACGACCCAACCCCGGAAGGACTTTCCTGCGGCACCTGCGATTCTTGTCGTCTGCGACTCAAGGGGTTCAGCGAAGCTGGGTTGAATGACCCGTTGCGGTATGCGTGAAATGTATCCGCATTTTTTATGTAAAAATAGCAAATTAAATTTAGCTATAATAAATAGCAAAAACAATGTGTTTCGTTATATCGAAATATATGTATTCCGGCATTAAAGACAAAGTCGGTCTTTTTGTGCTTGATTTTTGAGAAAGTCCGAGTACACTCCTTGACGACGGCACACGATGACCGTCTGACTACCCACACGAGGAGGAAGCATGGACGTCCTTGCCCTCAGTCGACTGCAGTTCTCAGTCACCACCATGTTCCATTTTATCTTCGTTCCACTGACATTAGGTCTTTCTGTACTGACCGCCTGGTTTGAAACCAGATACGTGCAGACCGGTGACGAAACCTACCTGCGGATGACCAAGTTTTGGGGAAAGTTGTTCTTGATCAACTTTGCCCTGGGCGTGGTGACCGGTATTACTCAAGAGTTTCAGTTTGGTATGAACTGGGCCGAATACTCCCGCTAT
>NZ_JAOTRZ010000167.1 GCF_030247655.1 Trichlorobacter sp.
AGAGTTAATCCCAGTGCGAACCAGACCTCTTGCATCTGCCTTCTCCCCTACCCTTCAAACAGGTGGGCTGCGAATACCAGCTGATCTGCCTTGCCCAACACCAATACAATATCATCCACCTCAAACTGCCAGACCGGATCAGGATTGGAGTTAACTTCATCTCCGCGTTTGATCACCAATACCGTCGCTCCACTACGGTCACGCAGCAGACCATCCCGCAGCTGGGTCCCTGCGATACCGGAACCGGCCTGCACCCTGAAGGTTGCAAGCTCCACCCCGGAAAGGTAGCCGGAAATACCGGTGGCGTGACTGTGACGCCGACTGACGGTCCTAAACATCTGGTAGGAATCACGACGGATCTCTGCAATACAGTGATCTATCTGGTCGTGAGGAATCATGTAGGTACGCAACACCCGTGAGAAAATCTCAACTGAGGTTTCAAACTCCTCCGGCACCACATCATTGACCCCCAATTGGAAAAGCGGTTCCATCTCCGCCACGTAGCGGGTACGGACAATCAGGTGAATGTTAGGGCGCATCTGTCTGGCTATGGCAGCAACCCGACGGGTGGCGGTTGCATCAGAAATCGCGATGACCATAATGCGCGCCTTCTCAATCAGGGCATGGGACAAAATCTCTGGTTTTGAGGCGTCACCGAAGATGATTCTGGTACCCTTTTTACGTTCAGCCTTAACCGTATGGTGATTGGACTCAATGGCAATGTAGCGGATGCCGTTGCCGTTCAGTACCCGTGCCAAATTCTTGCCATTGACACCGAAACCAACAATTACAACATGGTCTTCCATGGGAAAACGGTCATGACTGGTACCGGTTGTTCGTGTTCCACGCTTGAAGGAGGCGGGCAACCAGAACGCAATCCGGTTAGCAATCGGCTCAGCATATCGGAGCGAAAAAGGCGTAAGCGCCATGGTGGCCACCGAAGCAGCCAGAAAGAGCTGGTATTGATTTGCATCCAACAGGCCGAAGGTCTTGCCGGAATGAGAGAGAACAAAGGCAAATTCCCCCACCTGGGCCAACAACAGGCCGCTTATAAAAGCCGGTTTGGGGGGGAAACCAAGCGACAGTGCAGCGCCGGTAGCGACCAGAGATTTGACCAGCACAATAGCCAGGACAATCAGGAAGACGGCCAGCGGGTTCTGAAACACCGCAACAGGATCAAGCAACATCCCTACCGAGATAAAGAACAGGCTCATAAAGGCATCACGAAACGGAATGATATCCCCCATTACCTGATGGCTGTATTCTGATTCTGATATGGCCAGACCGGCAATAAAGGCACCCAATGCCAGAGAAAGTCCTACCTGGGCGGTGAGGAAGGCGGTGCCGAACCCTACAAAAATGTTAGTCAGGATAAACAGTTCTCGACTCTTTGCCTTGACCACCTGATTAAAGATCCAGGGTACGGCAAAACGGGCACTGAAATGGGAGACCACCACCACTACCAACGCCTTGGCAGAGACAATCACAATTCCAGCCAGACCATTGCCCGCCCCGCCTAAAAACGGGGTAAACAGCATCAGCGGCACTACACAAAGATCCTGAAAGATCAGTATGCCCAGACAGGTCTTGCCATGGGGTGAATCCATTTCACCGGCATCCATCAGCAGTTTCATCAAAATTGCGGTACTGGAAAGAGAGACCAGAAAACCAAAGAAGGCAGCCTGTTGCCACGGAAACCCCAGTGCCAATCCCAGCAGAGCAACAACACCAATGGTAACCCCTACCTGTAGCCCACCTCCCCATAGCACCAGATGCTTGATCCGCAGCAACTCCTTCAGGGAAAACTCAATGCCGATGGTGAACAGCAACAACACCACACCGATCTCAGCCATCTGTTCAACCTGATGGGTGTCCTTGATCAGACCAAGTGCGTAGGGGCCTGCCACAATGCCGGTGCAGAGAAATCCGATAATGGAGGGGAGTTTAAACTGGCGGAACAGCACCACGGTTACCAGTGCCAGTCCAAACAGCAATACCAGATCTTTCAGCAAACTAAATTCCATAACATCCACCAATGGTTAATAATTAAACAGACAGAAGTCAGGCCCTTGCATACATTTTTTCAATAGCTCTTCAAGGGCTTCAGATTTGAGCGGACGACTGAAGAAAAAACCCTGCATCTCATCACAACAATGCTGCTTTAAAAACGCAACCTGATCCTGCCGCTCTACCCCTTCAGCAATCACCGTCAGTTTCAAGCTATGGGCAAGTGCAATAATAGCCTGCACAATAGCTGCTGAATCACCTGACTTTTCAGCCATTTCAAGAACAAATGACTTGTCAATCTTCAGACGATCCAGTGGGAAATGCTTCAGATAACTAAGCGAGCTGTAACCGGTACCAAAATCATCAATTGCCAGGGTAACTCCCATTGCCTTAAGTGCTTTCAAGGTTTCATGGGTGCTGGCGATATTTTCAATCAACATTCCCTCAGTCAACTCAAGCTCAAGCAGATACGCTGGAAGGCCGGACTGTTCCAATGCGGTTCTTACCGTTGCCACCAATCCTGGATTACGAAACTGCTTGGCTGAGAGGTTAACCGCAACCCGCATAGGCGGAAGCCCCCGGTTTATCCATTGTGCTACCTGAAAACTGGCTTCCTTCAAGACCCAGGTGCCGATCGAAACAATCAGACCGGTCTCTTCGGCCAACGGAATAAAACGATCAGGGGCTATCATCCCCAGACTGGGATGTTTCCAACGCAGAAGCGCTTCCACCCCTACCATTTCACCTGTTAAAAAACTTATCTGGGGTTGATACACAAGATACAGTTCATCCCGTTCCAGGGCATGGCGCAGATAACTGCTCAGGGTCAGCATCTCCAGGGCGGAGGCATGCATATCCGATGAGTAAAAACGGAAGGTATTCCTGCCCTGTTCCTTGGCATAGTACATGGCAGTATCGGCATTTTTGAACAGGGTGTCGACATCGTTACCGTCATGGGGGTAGAGCGAGATTCCAATACTGCCACCGCTGTAGATCTCGCGATCAAAAAGTTCAATCGGTTGAGACATGGCAGCCAGCAGCTTGGCAGCTACCTCCATCACCCCTTCCCGATCCTCAACTCCCTCCAGTAACACGACAAACTCATCCCCGCCAAACCGGGCCACGGTATCAGATGTCCGTAGACAGGAAGTCAGTCGCTCGGCCACAATCTGCAACAGCAGATCACCAGAGCCATGTCCCAGGGTATCGTTGACCTCCTTAAAGCGGTCAAGGTCAATGAACAACAGCGCCACCATCTCTTTGTGACGACCTGCACGGGTCAACATCTGGTTCAGTCGATCCTTGAGAAGCACCCGGTTTGGAAGACCGGTCAGGCTGTCAAAGAACGCAAGTCGCTCAATCTCCTGGGCTGCTGCCCGGCGTTCGGTAATATCAGTGTAGAGCAACACCATACTAAAGATCTTGTTATCAGAACTTTTTAAAGGGGTGCCGACCAGATGGTAATGACGGCCTTCGTGCATAAAATTGGACTGTTCAACCCGGCGACCGGTGGTCATAATCTGATCAAGGATGCACTCTTCTCCTTCATGACCACAGATCAGATCGCGCAAATTTCTGCCCATTACCCCAAGCTGATCAGGAAAAAACGCCCCCAGGCTGTAATAGTTGTAGGCAACCACCTCCATCTGTTCATTCACCACAATAATGCCAGCGCCAACAGAATCAAAGACTGCCTGCAACTCATCCCTGGTATCACTCAGATCATTGTTGGTAGTATGCAGGTGTTCCAGTACCTGTTCAAAAGCCTCGGTAACAATACCGATCGGGTCCACCGCCAACAGGGTTTCATCATCAAGCTCATCAGGGTTAAGGGGAACAGTACCCATAACCTGCAACAGACGATCAGTTTTGGTGCGGATATACTGGACAAGCTCCTGATTCTTGGTCTGCAGCTGACTCAATTCGTTCCCGCAACCAATGGAGTTGATAGGTGGTAATGGGGTTTTTTCAGATGCCATCAAAAAATCCTGTCAATGGTAATACGATAGTATTCCTGTTCTTTCAGAACCTCTACTCGATACCCCATGGCACTGATCGATTCACTGATATGGGTGGTTGAGTTACGATTATCGGTTAAAATAACCAGCCTGAGTTCCCCTGCCCTGAGTTCTGTTTTATTGGTATTGGTTTCACGCAGGGCAGTCAACAGTGTTGAAGGACAGATCTGTCCACGCAGGTCAATTTCCTTGCAAACAGGTGCATCAGGCATAGCTAAACACTCCTCTCGGGCAGGTTAACGGGGTATCACCAGCCGGGTAAGTAACAGTCCACCCAGCCAGGCACCGGGAAACAGACCGGCCAGAAATAGAAAACTTTGCAAAGCAAGAATAGGCAGGCCGCCAAAGAGATGCCAGATGTTGCAGGCCGGAGCCATCCGGGAAGCCAGCCCCATGATAACACCCCCCAAGACAGCAGAGACAACTTGACGCCAGGGTAGTTTGATCTGCAGTCGCCATTCTCCCAGTCTGATAGCTGACCAGGCAGAGCCTGCCACGATACCAAAAATCAGTGGAAACTGAATCAGGGCAACTGCATCAAGTCCAGAGCCGGGGCCTCCGCTGATTATGCCCCCCCCAATGGCGGCGTGTAGCGTAAAGGAACCAGCTGGAAATAGTTGATAGATGCATAATACTCAGACGCAAGAGGTTCCAGCAGCATGGCACCAAATTTTGAATAAGAGGTGGTAATTCCCATCGGCATCCCCACCAACACTACAGAAGCAGCCCCGATCAACGCCAATCCCAATGCCGCCTGCCATGGCTGCAGATAACCATCAACAACACCGGTACGATACATACTTCCATCCCTGAACCAGCGCCAGATCAGAACAATCAAAACCGGTACCAGCAATGAAACAAACAGCCAGGGTGGCAGTCCAAGCAGCTGCGGTAGCGTCACAGCCTTGGTGGGCAGGGCTAATGCACGGGAAACATGCGTCCATTGAGGATACAGACAGGCAAAGAGCATACTGCCTGCCACCAGCCCCAGAAAAGCCAGCAAACCGGGAAAACTTCCGGCCCCCAGCCGGTAAAGGGTACCAACCACACACCCTCCGGCCAACACCATACCTATGCCAAACAAAAAACCACCCAGTAGATTGGTAAGAGAAGGTGGCCCGAAAAAGGGAAACGGAACAGACACAAAACCGGTCAGTCGGATCAGTTCAAACAGCGGTAGAGACACCGTTATCAACAGCAACAGGGTTTTCAACATGCGGGTTGCACGAAACAGAAACAGATCACGGAACATACCGGCAACACAGTAGTCTGAGCGGTGCATCAGAAAACCGGCCAATGCCCCCAGCAGAAAACCTCCTGCTATCATGCTCAGATGAATACTGGACACCGCTTCTCCCGGAAAAAAAATTCTTGCACTGTTTCTGCAGGTACTGCAGATCTTTTTTAATGGAATACAGCCTGTCAGACAACTCAAATCTAAACACCGTACTATGTTTAAGGGGATTAGAGAGTCACCTTAACAAGCAGATGCGATGATTGCAGCGGTTACCAGCGGCTACAATACGCCGCCAGATCAAACTTTCGTTTGCAGCCATCATAGCTCATATAACGGATATTACCAAACACCGACCGTTCCCCCCAGGCTCGATCATGCACTCCGCAGATGGACCAGGCGATACCGGCGTAACCGTTGGGATCACGACCATCAAGGGCATAACGGTCATTTAGGTAGACCGCTACGCTCAACGCCTCTTCCGGGCTTGCAGTCCATTCAAGAATCTTTTTGGCCCAGTACATGCGCAGATAGCCATGCATCCTGCCGGTCTGTAGCATCTCACGCTGAGCTGCATTCCAGAGCGGGTCATGGGTGGCTGCCTGTTCAAACTCATCCTGACTGTAACAGTAAGCGCGGAGATCATGGCGGTGTTTTTCAAGGGTCCGGCGTGCCCAGTCCGGTGCAGCATCAATGGTGTCATACCCTGGGCAATAAAAACAAAAATTGTCGGAAAGTTCGCGCCTTACAATCAATTCCTCAAGTACTGCCTCAACATCATCAGTATCACCTGAACGGGCAATTGAGAGTGCTGCCCGCTGGGGTGACAGATGCCCGAAGTGCAGCCAGGGAGAAAGACCGGACTGGCCATTAACAAGTGGATTGTTACGTCTGATCCCATAGCCGGTAAGACGGTGATCCATAAAATCAGCCAGGGCTTCTCCGGCAGCAGCTTCACCCGGCAGTACCGTGGCAACCTCAGAAACTCCGGTATCAGGTTGCAGTTGTGACAGCAACAGATCGACATCAAATGGCTCTGGTTCAGTTGACCAGCTAAAGGGATGATGCACCAATTGAGGAATATCAGTTAAAAACTCAGCTAACACTCTTTTCAGCTTGGGACGGAGCGTATAGGCTCCATATTCACGCTTAGGAGAAGCAAACCTGCAAGGCACGATATTATGACCGTCCACCTCCATAAACGCCACCTGCGCCGCCGCTGCTGCACCATCAAACCAACGACGCTTGATCCGCAACGGGTCAAAATCGCAGACCACGCAGCCGATCTGTTCCTGCTGGATAAAGCGCAGCATCGATTGCTGGGGATCACGGCTTAACCGC
>NZ_JAOTRZ010000168.1 GCF_030247655.1 Trichlorobacter sp.
AAGCAGCAATAGCCTGCTATCCATTGATACGTGCGTCATGTTCAAGCTCCGCAGGGGTCAGGTTATACAGGCTGTCAAGAAAACAGGGAACAAAGCTGCCGGGACCGTTGGCACCTGCAGCGGCCCGTTCTCCGGCCAGCCCATAGTACGCCAGCGCGGTTGCCGCTGCTGAGACCGGATCAGGATCAACCCCGCTAAAGGCGGCAATCACGGCAGTAGCACCGCAACCGGTGCCGGTAACCGCCCCCATCAGCGGATGCCCGTTATCAACCCGGATTACCCGACAGCCATCGGTAATCAGATCCTGCGGTCCGGTGATCGCCACCGGCACCCCCAGTTCCTTTGCCAACCGGATCGCCTGTTCAGCAGCCTGATCCACCGTATCAGCCGCATCCACCCCTTTGGTGTGGGCCTGGGCACCGGCCAGGGCCAGGATCTCTGAGGCATTGCCCCGCACCACACTGACTTTGGTCTCTGCAAGAATCCGTTTTGCGGCATTGGTGCGCAGCGTTGTGGCACCGGCCCCCACTGGATCAAGGATGATCGGCACCCCCAGGCTGGTGGCCTTTTTACCGGCCTTGACCATGGCATCAACCCAGTCATCAGTCAGGGTGCCGATGTTCAGCACCAGTGCCCTGGCAAAGCCCACCATCTCCTCCACCTCATTCTCGGCATGGGCCATGACCGGTGAGGCACCACTGGCCAGCAGGATGTTGGCAGTGAAGTTCATGACGACAAAGTTGGTGATGTTATGGACCAGCGGTCTGGTCTCCCGTAGTTTGGTCAGGTTTAGTGCGGCCTGTTGCTGAATGGTTGGCATGGTTCCCTCGTTTGGACAGCCGTATCGGCTGAAAATCTGGTACACTACTATAGATGAAGTTTAGCCAGTACCAGTAGATGGCAGGAAGTTCAACAGAAAGTAGGTGACAAGATGAAGGTTACACCGTTTTTTGCACTGCTTGCCCTGGCCATAGTTGCTCTGAGTACACGGACGGCGCAGGCCGATACCAGCCTAGCGCCTTTGCAGACCGTGCAGCAGGTGGATCTGAAGCGCTACCTTGGGCAGTGGTATGAGATCGCCCGCTACCCCAACCGATTTCAGAAAGGCTGTCTGGAGAGCAGCGCCAACTATACTTTGCGAAGTGATGGCGACATTGAGGTATTGAATCGTTGCAAGGACAGTGCGGATGGTAAGCAGCGCCAGTCAAAAGGCCATGCCTGGGTGGTGGACAGCACTAGTAATGCGAAGCTGAAGGTCTCGTTTTTCTGGCCGTTTAGGGGTGACTACTGCAGGGAAAAATACAGGGACACCATACCCATTAATGGTTGACGCTGTAAAGGCAGGAGGATAATTTTATCGCATGCCACGAATAGCCCGCATCATTGCACCCGGTATACCACATCACGTTACCCAACGTGGTAATCGCAGAATGGAAACGTTCTTCCGGGATGAAGACTATCAAGCGTATCTTGCCTTGATGGCCGAATGGTGCCGGAAATACAACGCTGTAATTTGGGCCTACAGCCTGATGCCAAATCATGTTCACCTCATTGCCGTACCCGAGACGGAAGAAAGTTTGCGCCTGGCAATCGGTGAGGCCCATCGCCGCTACTCCGCCATGATCAACCGTCGCCAGAAATGGACAGGTCATCTGTGGCAGGGGAGATTCTCATCGTTTCCCATGGATGAAAGCTATTTGTTCGCAGCAGCGAAATACGTTGAAATGAATCCGGTGCGTGCGCGACTCGTCACCGATCCCTTTTCGTGGCAATGGAGCAGCGCCAGTGCCCATGCTGCCGGGGAGGATGATGTGCTTGTCACGGTAGCGCCGTTACTGGAAATGGTTGGTGATTGGCGACTGTTCCTGGAAGAAGTTGACGAAGATGATGCGAAGAAGATCCGCTGTCATGAGCGGACCGGTAGGGCACTGGGAGGAGACGCCTTCCTCGACTCACTTGAGAATTCTTTGCAGCGAATGGTGAAACCGAGAAAAGCAGGTCGCAAGAAAAAGGATGCTAAATAGATATGGTGTCCCTGTATTGTCCCGTGTCCCTGTATTGTCCCGTGTCCCTGTATTGTCCCGGAATCGGCCTTGGGCCGTCTGGCAGTCTGTCGGTTTTACGATCTAAAAACAGGTAAAATTAAATAGCCTTGACGCCCAATAATCCGTAAAATCGTCTACCGATTTCTGAGTAGATTCCTTCTTAATACTTTATAGCCGATGCCCGCGACTTGTGCGTATCCATTTGTCTGATAAACTGCAGAATGAGTAGTTGCTCATTTTGCTGTTGTTTTGATTCCGAGATGAAAAGATGAGGCGATATTTTGGGGTAGGAAGGGGAAAGTGCATGATTGGAAAAATACTTACTGTTTTTTTACTGGTTTTTACTGTTGCTGGATGTGCATCGGCACCGCACGGGGTTGACAGTTCTCTTTATACCAGTACCCGGGTAAGCGATATGCAAGGATATAGTGATGGTCTCGCAGCGGTAAGGGTTGATGAGAAATGGGGCTATGCCGATACCTCGGGTGCTCTCGTCGTTTTACCACAATTCAGCCAAGCGGGATCGTTTTCAGAAGGATTCGCCCCGGTTCGCTTCAATACGCGTTGGGGGCTGATCGATAAGAACGGAAACTATGTCATTATACCAACATATGAAGAACTTGGTGAGGTTTCCCAAGGGCTTGTTCCGGTAAAGATGAATGGCAAATGGGGATATCTCAAACAACCGGATAAGGTGGTGATACAGCCTCAGTTTGATGAAGCAGGCCCGTTCAGGCAGGGTCTGGCACTCGTTGACATGGGATCTCGAAAGGGGTTCATTAGCAGCAATGGGCAATTTGTCGTCAATCCGAGATTTGCGTTTCTCGGCACGTTTGGTAACGGCTTGGCTCCCGCCTCACTTTCAGGTAAGCAGGATTCCTTTGGCTATGTCGATGGAACGGGTGAATTCAAGGTCAAGGCCACCTTCGATATGGCTGGTGTTTTTTCCGACGGGTTGGCCCCGGTATTGGATGACGGGAAATGGGGCTATATAGATCCACAGGGCCGGATGGCCATCAACCTGAAATATGATGACGCGGGCCCGTTCCAGAATGGTCTTGCCCCGGTCAAATTGTTGGACAAGTGGGGATACATTGACCGCGAAGGAGCCATCGTGATTGCCCATCAATTTGCCCGCGCGTACCCGTTTACCGGTGATAACGCCCTGGTTGTCGATCTAAATGGCAAGGGCTATTATATTGACCGCTCAGGAAGACAACTACACAGCCTGACCGGGTCTATTTCTGTTCCTTCCGCGTCCAAGGCGTTGCCGGTTAATAGCTCTTTAAAACCTGCGGCGCAAACAGAGTCTGGCCAGCCCGGCACTTTTCGTGAAGGGAGCAAGGCCGGATTTGTAACTCTGGAGCCGATAGAGTACAGCCTTCAGGATGAAAAAAGTGGCATTACAAAGTATAAAACCAGTGAATCTCGTATCTTTTATTCCTTTCACCCGGCAGATCCTGGTGCCAAATCCCCAAAGACACTATTTGTCATGTTGAACGGCGGTCCTGGTGCTGGGACAGTGGTAAATCTCCTTTCTATGAATACAGCACCCTATACGTTGGACAGGGAGCATCAGGCCGAGAAAAGTGGTGGTTATTCGGAAAATAAATTCAGTTGGACCAGTATCGGAAATCTGCTCTATATCGATGCCCCGGCTACAGGCTTTTCCTACATGGTTTCACCAGAGTCGAGAACCATGGAGGGCCGACGATTGGAGTTTATGGCCAGGGGCAATTTCAACCCTTTCATTGATGCAGCCCAGATTGTCAGGACTATCCTGCGTTTCATGGAGGACAAACCGGCAATGCGGGATGCTGAGGTCGTCTTGGTGGGGGAGAGCTATGGCGGTACGAGGGTCTCCACCATGCTTAATCTGCTGCTCTTTCATGATCGCTATGCTGATGGTTCAAGCGTATTCAGGGATGAAGGGCTGGTTCGGGAGATCAAGGCTCATTTTAAAGCTCTCTTTTCCGACCAGGAGCTTACCCCCAAAGTTGTGGCAGGACAGTTTGGGCGTCAAGTGTTGATACAGCCGGAGTTGTCCGGGGGATATCAGGATGAAATCAGCGGGTACATGTTTTTTGGTAAAAACGGGTATAAGGACAGCGTCATGAAGGATCTGGCCCGAGAGGCCGGACATGAAGGCGAGTTTGATAGTTATTATCCGTTTAAATGTCGAATCCTGGGAGGACGGGAGACGGCCGCCTGCGCCATCATATACTGGGTGCCTCACTTCGACCGCGACCTATACAATAGTTCAAAAAGAAGCACCTGGTCTAATGAGCTTGAGGCCTATGCCGCAAAATCGCTCAGAAACACAACGGCACTATCAACCGTCTTGCAGTACAACGTAGCGGATATAAAACCGATGTACGCCACTGCCAGAAACAATGCCTATCGGCTGATTTTCGGTATTGCAACCGGTGAGGGTTTTTTAAATGACAAAGATAACCCGCCCGGAAGGGTGGACTGGTATGCAGATCCACAGATGCAGAAATATCTTCCCAAGAATCCGGCTGCCATGGCTCGTTTGATCAGTTGGGGCGAGTCTCAGGCCCAGATGTACAAAAAGTCTGAGGACGGCAGAAGTTTCAGTGAGAAAGATATGAACCGGCTTTTTGGTAGTCTGAATTACTGGGACAAATATCTGGTGGAGATGAACCTGTCGGCGTTCTTGGCCTTTACCGGTATTTCAGACGAAGTAGAGCGCTATATGATTAACCCGGACAGTTCGCCACGCTACGGCCTGATGTTTCTTGAGAATCTGACACTGGTAAACACCTTTCTGACTGATGCCGCACATGATCTGGTTATCTATTCTCCCGCCATTCCAGAGGCGTTGTTAAAATACACCGATGTTGTTTCCAGGGTAGCGTATAAGCGGGGAAGCGAGGCCCCCGGTGCTGAGCTGCTGGGGATGTTCAAGGTTGAGTATAAGCCTGGAGCATTTAAGTCGAAGGAAACGCCGCAATCTGCAAACATTTTTTATCCCTACTATGCAAAATCCGGGCATTCCGTGTCGTCTGCGCAGCCTGGAGAGCTTTTATCTGATATCAATGAGTGGTTAAAAGTCCGTTGACGATGTGATGGGCCGGGATGAATAAAGCAGAGGAAAGTCTGTTGACATGGTAAGGGGCGCCGGTCTGTCTTGCAGACAGACCGGCGCTTTTTTGCAAGTTACAGGGGGGGCCGCAGGATGAAGTTGCCGGTGGCAGCCGTGCAACTGATCCGGCTTGGTGAGCCGGTGCTGGCAGTGCAGCGCTTTGACCGGCAATGGGCCCCACAGGGGACCATAGACCGGCTGCATCTGATTGATGGCTGCCAGATGCTTGATCTGCCCCCGATCTATAAATATGAGCGTCCCTTTGGTAAAGGTGGCCACGCTGCCGTGATCCGCTCAGGCGCCAGCCTAGCGCTGCTCTTTGCTGCCTGCAACCGCTGCCGGGTTCCGGCTGCGGCACTGCGCGACCTGTTACAGTGGGTACTGTTAAACCTGCTGATCGGTAACAGTGATGCCCATGCCAAGAATCTCTCCTACTTTGTCGGGGTAAACGGCATGCAGATCGCTCCGGCCTATGACCTGCTCTGTCTGGACAGCTACGCCAGCCAGTATGACCGCGATCTGGCGCTGGCAGTGGGTGATACCTTTGATCCTGAAGCAATACAGCCGTTTCAACTGCCAGAGCTGTGTGAAGCCTGCAAATTGCCACAACGGCAGGTGGCTCGTACCTTGACCTCCCTGTGCCGGAACATGCTGCAACAGCTTGATAATTTTACCTTTGTAGTTGAGCTGACCGATAATGAGCAAGCCTTTGGTGATGACTTGTTGGCGCACCTGCGTGAGAATGCCGAGAAATACCTGCGGTTTGCAGGGGAGCTGCCCAATGTGGTGCTGTAGCGGAAATTGATTTCAGCAGGAAAATACAGGGAAAATACAGGGACACCTTACCCCACTGCTCTGTCAGTCTCACCTCGTTGGGCGAAGCATAAAATCGAGCACTTGCATTGGTCTCTTTATGGGTCTATATTTTGACCAGAATAATATTCGTATCAAGGAGACAAGACAATGAGAGCTATTTCAATCAGCAATGACATTGTTCCAATTGCAGAATTTAAAACCAATATTTCCAGGTGGTTCAAAATACTCCAAACATCCAGACATCCACTTGTCATTACCCAAAACAGCAAACCAGCCGGTGTACTGTTGTCCGCTGCGGATTACGATGAATTGGTTTACCGAAAATCTTTTCTTGATTCTGTTGAAAAGGGGATTGCAGACGTTGAAAACGGGCGCACCCAAACTACAAACGAACTACGAAAAGCACTGTTAGCCCGAAGAAGTACGGGTAACCCATGAGCTTAACATGGTCACAGGAAGCTGAAGAAAATCTGGTTGATATAGAGGAGTTTATTGCACGTGACAGTGTAGAGCGCGCTGTTCGGTTTGTTGATGCCCTAATTGACCAGACTGAAGCAATTTTGGCTGACAATCCGAGAAGTGGAAGGACTGTGCCGGAAATAGGTAATCCTGATATTCGAGAGCTTATTTAT
>NZ_JAOTRZ010000169.1 GCF_030247655.1 Trichlorobacter sp.
CTGATAAAGACTTCGAACTACTACGTGATTTTATTTACAACCTGTGTGGGATGTATTTTCACACCACAAAAAAATACTTCCTGGAAAGCCGTCTTACCAAGCGGATGGAGGCCACCGGCACCAAGACCGCCATGGATTATTACGGCCTGCTCAAGTCCCCCCGTGGCGGCGAAGAACTACGCTTTCTACTGGATGAAGTCACCACCAACGAGACCTACTTCTTCCGCTGTGTACCCCAGCTGAACGCCATTGAAACCAAGTTCCTGCCTGAAATTGTCGAAGCAAAAGGTAAAATGGGATTTCGGAAATTAAGGATCTGGTCTGCAGCTTCATCATCCGGTGAAGAGGCCTACACCCTGGCCATGATGCTTCTGGAAAAGCGGTCTACCATCCTCAAGGACTGGATTATTGAAATCATCGGTACTGACATCAATGAAACTGTGGTAGCCCAAGCCAAGGAAGGGATTTACAACGCCTACTCAGTCCGTAACGTGCCTGATCTGTACAAGAAAAAGTATTTCAAAGAAGAAGCGGGCAAGTTCATCCTCTCCCCGGATGTCAAAAAATTTGTCACCTTCAATAAGATGAACCTCTATGATGACACCAAGATGGTCTTCATGAAGAGTTTTGACTTTATTTTCTGTGCCAACGTTTTGATTTATTTCGACCTTGCTTCAAAATCAAAGGTTGTGCAGCATTTCTACAACAACCTGCAACCCTACGGATACTTCTTTGTTGGCCAGTCTGAGTCCCTTCACGGCGTAAACGACAAGTTCAAGACCGTCCACTTTCCAGGCGGTTTTGGTTATAAGAAATAGCGGGGGATCCCACGATGGATAAACAGGCAATGATGGAAACAGCCCGCCAGATGGTGGCCAAGATCGATGACCTGCCCACGATTCCGGTGGTGGCTACCCAGGTACTGCAACTGCTGGATGACCCGGATGTCAACGTTGACAAGGTAGCAGACCTGATGCTGACCGATCTGGTCATGACCGCACGGGTGATGAAGATGGTCAACTCCCCCATCTATCGTGCAAATCAGGAAATCACCTCCCTAAAGCGGGCTCTGGTCTACCTTGGTATCCGCCACATAAAAGAGATCGCCCTCACCTCGTCATTCATCAGTGCCTTTGAAGACAAGGGGGGCGTGATTGACATCAGCACCTTCTGGGCCCACTCCTTCGGTGTGGGTATGGTCTCCAAGATCATTGCAGAAAAGATCCGCTATTCAGACGTTGAGAAGGCTTACCTTGCAGGTATCGTGCATGATATTGGTGAGGTTGTACTGAGCTATTACCAACCGGAATCCTTCTCGAAAATACTGACTGCAATCAAGGAACGACCGGTACGCCTGATTGATATGGAGCTGGAAGAATTCGGCACCACCCATAATGAAATCGGCCTCTGTATCGCTGAAAAGTGGAATTTCCAGGAAGCCTACAAGGAGGTGGTACTGTACCACCACAGCCCGCGTGAGGCCACCAGCGATCCGGTACTGTGCGCTATTGTCAATCTGGCAGACCTGTTCTGCTCAGTTCGGGATCTCTACTACGGCGGCAACGCCTGGGCCAGCTTCAACCTCTCTGAAGAAGAAGGCTGGGCCATACTGAAAGAACAACATCCCAGCCTTGAACATCTCGATATTGAACGATTCTGTTATGAACTGGATGATGCCGTGCCTGATGTCAAGGATCTGGTTGCATCCATATTTTCCAAGGCGTAACCTACGGAGGCATGATGTTTTCTCCAGCGTCGGGTGCTAAAACCCGTGTTCTGATCGTAGATGATTCATCCTTCATGCGGATGGCCATTCGTGGCATTCTGGTCAAAGATCCTTCCCTTGAAATCATCGGCACCGCCAGTGATGGGGTTGAAGGGGTTGAAAAGGCGATTGCCCTCAAACCTGACCTGATTACCATGGATGTTGAGATGCCCCGCATGGACGGCATCTCTGCCCTGAAGCAGATCATGGCCAAAGCCCCAACCAAGGTTCTGATGGTTTCAACCCTCACCAACGAAGGAGCCAAGGCCACTTTTGAAGCACTGGATGCCGGTGCCCTGGACTATATCCCTAAAAACGTCACTGATTCATCCGATGCCCAGAACATCTTCCGTGACGAACTGCTGAAAAAAGTTCGTGAAGCGACCCGTTCACGTGTCCTGCGGCCAGCAACAGGCCTGGCCGTGCCTCGCTCTGCTTCGCTGGTTACGCCGCCCCCACGTGCTGCCGTCAAGACCTCAAAGATTCATGCAAAGAAGATAACCCATGTCGGTATCGGCGCATCAACCGGCGGACCGGTTGCGCTGCAGGAGGTCATCTCCCGTATTCCGATGAACTTCCCATACGGCATTGTGGTGGCGATTCATATGCCTAAGGCCTTTACCGGCCCCTATGCTGACCGCCTGAACGCCAAATGTTCCATTACGGTTAAAGAGGCGGTTGATGGTGAGCCGATCAAGCCGGGTACCATCCTGATCGCCCCTGGCGGCATGCACACCCAGGTGGTTCGTAGTGGCAGCGGCCTGGTGGTCAAAACAGCTCCCACCACCAATTATCCCCAATACGTCTACATCCCTTCGGTAGACCTGATGATCTCTTCCATGGCAGAGGCCACGGCAGGATCAATGCTGGGTGTTGTTTTGACCGGTATGGGTAATGATGGATTCAAAGGGATGCAGTTGCTGAAACAAAAAGGCGGAGTAACCCTGGTGCAGGATGAAGCGACCTCAACCATTTACGGTATGCCCAAGGCCTGTGTTGATGGTGGAGTGGCTGATGAAGTGCTGCCTCTGGGGCAGATCGGCTATGAAATCGGCAAGTTTATGGGGTAGGTAGAAATTTGTATTTTACTTCACAAAAGGCGACCAAATTATTGGTCGCTTTTTTACCTTTGGGCGTAGACCACCAGCCCTTTAGGGGTACTATCCACCCGACAGTTAGAATAGCCCAGCCTTTTCAGGCGACGCAGAATAAAGAAGGCTGCGACCTTGTGTACATCAGGCAGGATCAGCGGAAAATGGTCCGTAGACAGGTTGGTAATCGCCTGCCAGGTTGCCTTCCAGTCAGTTTTTGCCATTATGAATGCTCAGAGGTGGCGTGGAACTCTAAATCAGGCCAGTTTTCAATCGTATTGTCCAACCGCCACTGGCTGCCGGCCATGTAGGTCAGTTTGCCTTCACCATCAATGTACAGATTCATCTTCTCTTTTTTCTCAAACTCTTCCATCAACTTCTTTTCACCGGTTACCCAGCGGGCCGTGGCATAGGCCACCGGCTCGTAGGCAATCTTGACCCCGTACTCAAACTCAAGCCGGTGCAACACCACCTCAAACTGCAGGATACCAACCGCACCAACCACCCAATCAGCACCAAAGATCGGCTTGAACACCTGGGTGGTACCTTCTTCTGCCAGTTGCACCAGCCCTTTTTCAAGGGCCTTTGACTTCATCGGATTCAGCAGGCGCACCTTGCGGAAATGCTCCGGCGCAAAGCTTGGGATACCGGTAAACTTCATATCCTCACCCATGGTAAAGGTGTCACCGATCTTGATGGTGCCATGGTTATGGATACCGATGATATCGCCGGGAAAAGCCTCTTCCACGTTACTGCGATCCTGAGCCATAAAGATGGTGGCATTGCTGATCTGGAAATCACGTCCCAGGCGCAGGTGACGCACCTTCATGCCCCGCTCAAACCGGCCGGAACAGATCCTGAAAAAGGCGATCCGGTCACGGTGGGCCGGGTCCATGTTTGCCTGAATCTTGAAGACAAAGCCGGAGAACGGCTCTTCAAAGGGAGAAACCAGCCGGGTGGTGGTGGCACGTGGACGTGGATGGGGGGCATGCTGCACAAAGGTGTCCAGCAGTTGCTGCACCCCAAAGGTGTTGATGGCGCTGCCAAAAAAGACCGGGGTCTGACGCCCTGACAGATACGCATCCAGGTCAAAGGGATGGGCCGCCCCCTCCAACAACTCCACGTCATTACGCAGTTCTTCCGCCTGACTGCCCAGCAGTTCATCCAGTAACGGATCTTCAAGCCCCTTTACAGCCACTACCCGGCCAACGCCATGCTCTGCATCAGGATCAAACAGCAGCACCTCTTTGCTATACAGATGGTAGGTACCGCGAAACCGCTTACCCATGCCGATCGGCCAGGTCATGGGGGCGGTTTGCATCCCCAGATTCTTCTCCACATCATCCAACAGATCAAGCGGTTCCTGCCCTTCCCGGTCAAGCTTGTTCATAAAGGTCATGATCGGGGTATCCCTCAAGCGGCAGACATCCAGCAGCTTCTTGGTCTGGGTCTCCACCCCCTTGACCGAATCAATCACCATCAGGGCCGAGTCAACGGCGGTCAGCACCCGGTAGGTATCCTCAGAAAAGTCATTGTGACCGGGGGTATCCAGCAGATTGATCTCAAAACCATCATAGGTAAATTTCATAACGGATGAGGTGACAGAGATGCCACGCTGTTTTTCAAGCTCCATCCAGTCCGAGGTTGCATGGCGGCCCGATTTACGTGCCCGCACCTCACCTGCCTGCTGAATGGCGCCGCCAAACAGCAGCAGCTTCTCAGTGATGGTGGTCTTGCCTGCGTCAGGGTGACTGATGATGGCAAAGGTACGTCGCTTATTAACTTCTTCCTGGTTGAACATAGCTTCCACGTTACTGCTCCTTACACAGAAAAGGCGGGCCAAAAGCCCGCCTGATAGGTTGATTGCTACTGCTAGGCTCTGAAAATAAGGCGATCAATACACCACTTGCCGCCACCTGCCACCATCAGGTACACCGCCATCCCCAGCAATGCCAGCGTATACTCAATACCGTGGCCACGACCGGAGGCACAGGTGGCATTCAGAAAGAAACCATGGGCCCAGTGTACCTTGTAGATCGCCACGGCCATAACCGAAGCGATACCGGCAGCCGATACACGAGTCAGGAACCCGGTCAGCACGCCCAAGCCGCCACCAAACTCGGCGATAATGGCCAACAGGGTAAAGATCGGCGGAATCCCCAGTTTCTGCTCAAAACTGGCAAAGGTTGCGGTTAAACCACTGCCGCCAAACAGGCCGAACAGCTTCTGGGAACCGTGGGCAAGAAATATCAGTCCCAGCGGGATACGGATGACCAGCGGTGCGACGGCATCAGACAGTTCAAAACCACCTCTGGCCATGGCAAACCTCCGCAGCATAAAATGGAAAGGGGACCAATGGTCCCCTTTTGTGCTGAATTGGCGGGCGGTATTGGATTCGAACCAACGACCTTTGGCTTCGGAGGCCAACGCTCTATCCAGCTGAGCTAACCGCCCGTGAACTAAATCTTTTACACTATCAGCCATACCAACTCAAGGGAAAAATCTGGTCAGCCCTGGTATGCTCTGCTACTATTGCGCCATGTTGACTATCGGACTGACAGGCGGTATCGCCACCGGCAAGAGCAGTGTTGCGGCACTTCTGGCCGAACAGGGTGCAGAGGTAATTGACGCGGATCAGCTTGCCCGTGATGCGGTTGCACCGGGGACCGCAGCCCTGCGGCAGATTGTGGAGCTGTTTGGACAGCAGGCACTGCTGCCGGATGGCACCCTGAACCGACAGGTAGTGCGGGAGCTGGTCTTTCACGAACCTGCCAGGCGACAACAGCTTGAGGCGATCCTGCACCCGGCCATTAAAGAGTTGGCCCTGCAGCAGATTGATCAGGCGCGATGCCGCGGCTCACGCGTGGTGGTCTATATGGCGCCACTGCTGATTGAGGCCAAGGCCACTGACCGGGTGGATGAGATCTGGGTAGTAACCGTGCGGCCTGAAGTTCAGCTGGCACGCCTGATGGCCCGCGACGGTTGCAGCCAGCAGCAGGCAGAGCAGATCATAGCGGCCCAGATGCCGCTTGCAGAAAAAGAGCGCTTCGGCGTAGTGGTTATCGACAACAGTTCCAGCCTGGAGGCAACCCGTCATCAGGTTGAGGCAGCATGGCAACAAAGGATAGGATCATGACCGAACAACGCACCATACTCCGCCGAAAAGCCACCACAATCAGACAACCGGACGGCCAGCTCAAACTGTTTGCCACCGTGCCGCTGGGGGCGGAAGAACTGACTGCAGCTGAACTGGGACGCCTAGGAGCCGAAGGGATCACCGTGGTTCGGGGCGGCGTCAGCTTCAGCGGCAACCGCAGCACCCTCTACCGCAGCCTGTTGCAGTTACGGACCGCCAGCCGGATACTGCTGCAACTGGGGCAATTCCCCTGCGGCTCGCCGCAGGAACTGTATGACGGCATGCGTAACCTTGCCTGGAGCGACCTGCTGACCCCTGACATGACCATGGCGGTGGACTGTACCGTGCGTGACTCAGCCATCACCCACTCGCACTTTGCCGCCTTAAAGGCCAAGGATGCCATTGTTGACCTGCTGCGGGACACAGTCGGCAGCCGCCCCAACATCGACACCAAAGCACCGGATCTACGGATCAATCTCCATATTGCCAAGAATCAGGCCAGTGTCTCGCTGGATGCCAGTGGTGATCCGCTGGACCGCCGGGGCTGGCGGCTGGACCGCAACGACGCCCCCCTGCGGGAGACCCTGGCACCCGCCATA
>NZ_JAOTRZ010000170.1 GCF_030247655.1 Trichlorobacter sp.
GACCCGAGATTTCATGATAGAGAGAAAGCTGCTGTTGTAGATATTCACTCGAGAAAGGATCCAGCTCTTGGTCAACTTTTACTGCGGGAATATAACAAAACCCCTCCCAGAAGGAGGAAGTTTGGGAGAGTTTGGCCCTCCTAAAGCATCTACTCGCTCTATGAATGCATCTAGGTTTTCGCAAGTAAGACCATTAACTTTTAACATAACTTCTCCCAAGTAGATCTTGAAGTTTAATCCGCAAATTCAGGATACGTACACTCATATACTCAAAATCAACTAGATCGCCAAAAAACTAAGATTTAAGTCAAAAAAGGGTTGGGAAGCTCTCACATTTTTTCAAAAAAGAGGGCTTAACATTTTGCAAGAGGCTCAAATGATAAAAACTTTTATTATGGCAGGGGTAAACCCCCTATCTTCAAACCAGCATACGCCTTCCTGCACCAGCGTTAGAATCAGTTGGTAGTGCCCCTTTTTATCTGGTGCTTGGACGCGAACAACTTCTTCAACCGTTTCATCGGCATAAACAATCTCACAAGCAAGTGGGGTTCGAAGGCCATCATACCAGTTCATGCTACCATCAGCATTCAACCAATGGTATGAGAGAAGCACGGGGTTATCGCCATAACTGCACCATACTGAATCGGTTTCATTTTTCAGAACAATTTTAACTTCAAAGATCTCACCACACGAAAGAGATTTAGGAAACGATTTCAAAGCCAAAGAGCCATTTGTTTCAGAGATGTGACCACCTCCAGCATCCTTGTCAGAAATAAGATTCGGATTTCTCCAGAATTGAACACCGTCAACCAACGTGGAAACTGTTTTTCCAATACTTAATACAGCAGGTCGTTCAACCTCCAACCGCCAGCCTGCATTAATCAACAAATCAATAAGCTCACCTTCAATTTGCCTGCTATGAGTTCCTATAAACATAGTTGCTACATGTTCATTCAAAAAATCAATCGACTCTGGAATAAGTTCGATTTCTCCACCCTGAATGTCTATATGAAGGAGATCAATCTTGTTTATACGTTGAGGCAAAGCACTCTGCAAAGTAATCTGCGGAAGACAGGAATAGCTACCAGACTTAACAAGATTATCTGTTTCTTCATCGGTGGCGTTGAATAGCGGTTCTAGCCCCCACGAAACACCTGATTGACTCTGAATCGGGAACAGGGCTGTTCCTGCATGCGCCGACGCGACACCATGATAAAGCTTAAATTCAGTTTCCTCAAATCCATTCGTGCATAAAGCTTCTTTTGCAAATACTATATGACCCAAATCCCCCTCTATTCCAACAAGACTAACACTAAGTCCTTTCCTTTTTGCCACTATCCCAGCATTATTGAGCCAACATCCCCAACCGCACCCAAGCTCTATAATAGTAAAGTGCTCCTTAGCTAGATCCACAGCTCTAAAAACGGAACCAAATTCTGCAATATCAGCATGCCAGTTGGCTGGAATCGGTACCTCTTCAATTCCTTCCTTACCGGAAAGTATGTGAGGAAAAAAATTTGGATTAATTTTTACACCAAACGCATTGGTTATATAACCTGGAGTTGGCAAAATATTTTGTTCACAATATTTATGAATTCTTTTTGTCAAATCACCGATGGAGGAATGGTAAAAATAAAAACGGTCTTGTGAATTCATCCTTTTACTCCTCTACTTTTACACTGGTAAATGCGTCGTGCAGCAGGGCTTTAGCAAGCCTTGCTGTACTTTCTTCCCAGGTTAACCACTTCATGTCGCTTGATTTTGGGTGCTGGTTCGTTAGGTATAATGCAAGCCACTGTCTGATTGTCTTCGTCAAATCGTCTACGCTCAATCCTTCAAAATAATAAGCATACTCCCCAGCAACTTCACGGAAAACCGGAATGTCCCGCGCAATAATAGGAAGCTTATACTGCGCAGCTTCAATGAGCGGCAGTCCAAAACCTTCGCCGTAGGAGGCAGCAATCAGACAAGCACTAGATTCATAAACTTTTTCCAAATATTTATCGCTTATAGCTTCGAGCCAGAATAGACGTTTGTTACGCTCTGGGTGAGAATGCAAGCGATTGATTAATCCTTCTACCATCCAGCCTTGCTTGCCGGCTATGACGAGATTAATGTTACTCCCCAATTGCCAGAGTTGCTCAAAAGCATCTAATACTTGCTCATAGCCCTTGCGAGGTTCCAAAGTTCCTACCATCAAAAAACTGGGGCGAGCACAAAACAGATGGAGTTTGTCATCAGCATCCAAAGGCAAGTCTTGAGTGGGAATAGAATTTTCTACGTCAGCGCCGAGGTGAAACCAGCTGATTTGAAACGGACGTTCATGTTTGAAGAGACTATTTCCTATCCAACTTTGTAATTCACAGGCTACCGATCGAGAAATACAGACAGCCCCATCGTTTTCCGCAACCACTCCAAGCCATTGCGCAAATACTTCTGCCGCACCTTTTGGAAAAAATTGTTTTAAGTGAATGCACAGCAGGTCATAAACACAAAATACAACTCGAACACCCTGTAATCGCAAAGTCTGATAAAAAGCCCTCTGTGCCACCTGCACCTGTGGTTGTAGATCAAGCACAAAAAACACATCACCTGCTGCATAATCTATTGGCTCGTCACTATGGCAGTTGTTAGGTACGTCTAAAAACTTACTGGCAAATTTTCGTGCGTAACGATATCCTTGTTGTTCGGTCGTGGCATATACCGGCTCAACACTGAAGCCTTCAGGCGGATTAATCAGCCATTGTTTTAGAATGCTACGAACAACACGCTGAATACCAGTACGAGCATCCTTTTTAACAAGTTCCGACACATCTACAAACAGTTTTTTTTGAGAGCTTAGCGGAATGTTTTTTGAAATACACTCTGCCAGCAAAAAAAGTTCAGACGATGAAAAACTACCTGCAACACTTCCTATCTTCTTGATCAAATTAGCTTGAAGATCAGTCACAGAAATATTATCCACACCATTTAGAGCAGCAAATATTGCTTCAAACACATGCTGTGGTGTAATAGCAGTGAGACACTGGAAGTTATTTGTGCATGAGCTACGATCAGCAATGTGACAAGGTGAGCACGGAACGGGCACATGTAATACCCTGCAATCACCGAACACAGGCCCCCACTCCGTTACCGTCTCGTGGCCACCGTAAATGCCGACAACACGTAAACCGCACCAAGAAGCCAAGTGTGCACCATACGAATTGTTCGCAACACAGACATGGTAATTAACCACAGTATCAACCAGATCACGCCAAGAAAGTCCGCAATGCACTGTTAATTTGGAAAAGTGCAACAAATGATACGCCCTCGCCTCCACATCTGATCTGACAAAAAGCCCAATTTTCAGAACATTTGGTGCCTCCTCAAGCAAGGATAAAAGGGCTACAAAGTTGTCCGTACCCCACTCCTTTACTTCGCTTCCTGCATTTGGAAAAATAGCTACACAACCAAGTTCAGCGGCACCAAGGGAAACTGTTCCTACATTACTGATAAAATCACTTGGATTGGAAGGCAAAGAATCTATTAATCGTAGCATCTGCACAGCAATGGAGGTACGATTAAGCTCTGTCGCTTCAAAAGGGGTATCGTCTAGTGCAGGCAAGCAGACACTTAATAAAGTATCTATAGATGTGTCACTTGTTGAGTATCCAACACGGATGTCAGCGGGAATTTTCGTCAGAATAAATCGAGTATCTCTCTGCCGACGTAGGTCAATAGCGAAGTCGTATACGTTCATCTGTTCAACCAAAAGATCTAGTTCGTGGGGGTATTGGGGGGATTCAGATGATTTTTGAGAAAAATAATCCAGTGTATGCACAATATCAAAAACACCTAATGCATTTGCAGCCTCAAAATTCCTGCTTCCAACCAAAGCTTCAATCCGTGCATCGGGATAGCGTGCACGCAAACGGCGAATCGCGGGAATCGCTAACACGAAGTCTCCCATATGATCAAGCTTGCTCACAAGAATACGCAACGTACGCGGTTGGAAAATTCCTGTACGGGTTTCCATAACAACACCACCCGGCCACACCACGTGGGCCGGACGGGCCATATTTTCTAATACATTAATGGCTTTAAGGGCACATTCATCCCACGAAAACGCCTTAACTCGTTCCATACCATACTTAACCAGATCCTCACGAAACTTTTCATCCCCAAGAGCCTGAACCATCTTTTTAGTAATAGCTAAAACCGAAAACGGATCAAATAAAGCATCCTCTCGCCCAATTACTTCAGGAAGACTAGTAGCATTTGAAGCTATCACAGGAGCACCACATCCCATTGCTTCCAAAGGTGGCAGTCCGAATCCTTCGTGAGTAGAGGGAAATACAAAAAGTTGACAGGCGGTATACAACTGCATTAACTCAAGGTCAGAAACGAATCCACTAAAAATAATTTCATCCGCCCTTAAACCAGCTTGTATGGCCGTAGCCATGTAACCAGCAACACACTCTTCTGGCATCCTGCCCACAAAGACAAGTTGATGGATATCACGCAACTTACGTGGCAGTGCAGCAAAAGCCTCAATAAGACGTTCAAGGTTCTTTCGCTCATCAGCCCCCCCCGTATACATGACAAACGGCTTAGTTATACCTAACTTTGCAAACAACACTAAACGTTCAGACTGTGTCATTGGATGAGGTACAAATCGAGGGTCAACCCCAGAAGAAATGTTCGTCACTGCATAGCCAGGAAAGCCTATAGCGCTTAAGGCCTCATTACGCGAGTTTTCAGAAATTGCCAGCAAGGCGCTACAGTTTTTGAGTGAATCAATTTTTTTTCTGTAATAATCGATATAAACTGGATTAGTACGAAACTGCTCATCCGGATTGATTAAAGGAATTAGGTCATACAAAATTGCTATCACGGGAGTTTGCTTATCAAAACGCCCAATACTGACAATCGCATCGTCTCCAAGTCCTTCAAAAAGACTGGTAACAAGTACAACGTCTGGTTTCATACAGGAAATTGCCGCCTCACGAACGTACTCCCCTACTTCTGTGCGGTCGGCATTAGTAGAATCACATTCACGTGTTGGTCCTACACTATGCCAGACACGGATATTTTCTTGAGGCAATAATCCAACGAAAGCAGCCCGAATAGGCTCTATCGTATCAAAGAAAAGTCCATTTAGAGCGAGTAAAACATCATGTTCTCCGCGGTTTCTAACAATAGCCAAGGCGAGAGAAATTGAATAACGACCAATTCCGCGATAACGGCTCTCAGTCTGAGCCCCCTGCATATCTATTACAATACGCATTACGCATCCTCCATCTTCCGTTTCAACAGTACTGACAACAGGTCGTCATGGATGCGCTTAGCATGGGGAGTAAGCTTAGAGAGATGCACATTTACCGGCACACAGCTAACACGCAAACCTTTGTTTTCAAACCAAAAGTACCCCTCCATAACCATAGTTATCTCAAGCAGATAATCTCCGGGGGCATCAGGCGATTGGACGTTAACTGTCAGTATCTGTGATTCCCCTGGTGCAACTGGCTTTGATAACACTGTACGGGGGTTTTCATATTTGTATTCTTTACCGTTCAAGTAATACCAATGATAACTCATAAAAACAGGACAGTTTGCAGAAGTTTCCCAAATCATGTTCGATTGGTTCTCTACTTTAACTGCAATATTTTGATTTTCGTTTGCAACAAGGATAACATCACTACCGATAAAATCTATTCTCCCAGCAGCTGGCTCATCGCTATCAGATACAGCAACCGGAAAACTATCTTGAAGTGATTCCAAAGGTATAGCTTGAATTTGCTTATTAAATCTGTTTTCAATTCGAGCTAACGTTCCCTTAATAGCCAACAAATCATCAATCACTTTGACCGTTGCGGTGAAATTGTTAATTTTCAAAACAAGATTTGATATTTGCCCTTCAAAAACCGACATCCGGTGACTCATAATTCTAGGCAAAGCAAACCATTTTCGCCATCCTTTGAGACCGGCACCTGTATGGCGAATCAGCACATGTAAATCATCAAGCCCGGGCCTATTGGCTAGTTGTGCTTCCTGTGACGCCATTAGATCGGCAAGAATTTCAACACGGCTCTTACCTATACGCAGCCATCTACGGTAATGTGCTATACCGGTTGGATCGGCTTGGCGTCCCAATATTAATTGATAGGCCTTGGTTATAAATTCAGCCTCACTCAGTAGCAACAACTGATCTATGGCATTCATTTCTTTTAATGGTCCCCCCTCAATAATTGCATCCATACACGATAGTGGATGCTCTATGGCTGAAACAGGCACATCATTTCCAGTTATATTTACGGATACCGCGGTATTCAGCCCAGTAGTCAATAAATCAGACAGCCTCTTGAATCTAGAAAATGGGAGCCACCCCAAGAACAACCCCAACCGCGACCAACGTGAATTCCTAATATCTACAACTTCAGCAATAACTTGCTCTAGTATGTGCTGAAAACGTAACAGTTGCCCAGTTTCAGCCCGCCTAAATGACTCACGCAGAGTTTCAAGTTTTTGTAAATACTCCTGTTTGTTTTTTTCCCTCTCTTGCTCACAAAACTCATGCTCACGAACTAAATATTC
>NZ_JAOTRZ010000171.1 GCF_030247655.1 Trichlorobacter sp.
TTGCAGGATGATGAGCTGACCCTCTATCGCAGTATGGTGGCCCGTCGCGGCAGGCGCGAACCGTTGCAGCATATCCTGGGTAGCCAGGAGTTTGACGGGCGTGAATTTCTCGTTACCAATGATGTCCTGATCCCCCGCTACGACACAGAAACCTTGCTTGAGGAGGCGGTCCGGCAGGCTCCCCAGGCCCGTACGGTGCTGGATATCGGCACCGGTTCCGGCTGTATTGCCATCTCGCTGGCCCATCGTCTGCCCCAGGCGCAGATCACCGCCGTTGACCTCTCATCTGATGCACTGGCCATTGCCCAACTCAATGCTGAACGGAATAATGCAGCGGTAGAGTTTCTGCTGGGCTCGTTTTTCCAGCCGGTTACCGGTCGACGTTTTGATCTGATTGTCTCAAATCCCCCTTACATTGCCCGTGCTGATCTGGACACCCTCCAGCCAGAGGTGCGTGATTTTGAGCCCCGTCTTGCCCTTGATGGTGGTGTTGATGGTCTTGATGCCTATCGGGCGCTTGTCTCAGAGGCTCCAGGCTACCTGGAACCCGGCGGCTGGCTGCTGTTTGAGATAGGGGCAGGTCAGGACAAAGATCTGGCAGGACTGCTTGCAGATGCCGGATTTGGTGCTATCGTAACCGTACCGGACAGCGCCGGTATTATCAGGGTCGTGGGAGGACAATGGCATGCAGTATGATCAGGCGATAAAGGTGCTTGAGGAGGCTGATTGTCTGGCTGACCGGACAGCGGTCGAGGCGGCTCTTGACCGGATGGCCGATGCAATAACAGCCAGTATCGGTAAAAAGAATCCGATGGTCTTCTGCATCATGAACGGTGGTTTGATTGTTACCGGCCAGCTTCTGACCCGGCTCACCTTTCCACTTGAGCTTGGCTACCTGCATGCCACCCGCTATGGCCATCAAACCAGTGGTGGCGATCTGGAATGGAAAGCTCTGTTTCATGCAGATGTCAAAGGTCGCACCGTGCTACTGGTGGATGATATCCTGGATGAAGGGGTCACGCTCAAGGCACTGGCTGATGAATGCCTTGCCCGAGGTGCCAAAAAGGTGCTGACCGCCGTGCTGGTGAACAAGCAGCATGAGCGTAAAGTCATGCCGGGCTATTGCGCCGATTTCACCGGTCTGGAACTGCCGGATCGCTTTGTCTTCGGCTATGGTCTGGATTATGAAAATATGTGGCGGAATGCGCCGGGTATTTACGCCGTCAAGGGGTTGTAGGAACGCACTATTTCCGCAATCTCTGCGTTGTGCGCCACTCGTGCCTGCTCAACGTACTACCAATGTACGCCTGCGCGGCACTCGTTCGCACGCCTTGACCTTGCGAAACTATCGCGTTCCTTGCTAAGGGGTGCCATGAAATTTTTTTTTGAATTCAATCGGTATAACACTTCCTATCGTCGGGAGACCCTGGCCGGTCTCACCACCTTTCTGACCATGGCCTATATCATGGTGGTCAACCCTTCCATTCTTGCAGTGGCCGGCATTCCTAAGGACGCTCAGGTGACAGCCACCATCCTGGCAGCAATGATCGGCTGTCTGATGATGGCCTTCTGGGCCAAGCGGCCCTTTGCCATCGCCCCCTACATGGGAGAAAATGCCTTTATCGCCTTTGTGGTGGTGAAGGGGATGGGCTATTCCTGGCAGGTGGCACTGGGGGCGGTCTTCTGGGCCGGTCTGGTCTTTATCCTGTTAACCGTTCTGAAGGTGCGTTCATGGCTGGCTGAGTCAATCCCGATCTCGCTCAAGGCCTCCTTCGCGGTGGGGATCGGACTGTTTCTGACCTTTATCGGCCTGAATGAAACCGGGCTGGTGGTGCTGGGAGTGGCTGGTGCGCCGGTAAGGCTGGGCAATATTGCTCAGAGTTCGGTGCTGTTGGCTGCAGGCGGTTTTTTGCTAACCGTGGTGCTGATGGCGAGAAAGGTAAACGGAGCACTGCTGTACGGCATTGTTGCAACAACCACCGGTTCTGTTCTGCTGGGGCTTACCAAGCTGCCGACCTCGCTGCTCAGCCTGCCTCCCTCGCTTGAGCCGATTTTCCTGAAGCTTGATATTGCTGGAACCCTGCAGCCCGGTGTCTTTCCGGTGGTGCTGGTGATCTTTATGATGGCCTTTCTTGATACTATCGGCACCCTGATCGGCCTTTCCATGCGGGCTGATCTGCTGGACAAAAACGGCAATCTGCCGGAGATTGAACGACCGATGCTGGCCGATGCAGTAGCAACGACCCTTGCGCCACTTTTGGGAACCACCACCACCGGGGCTTACATCGAATCAGCTGCCGGTATTGCCGCTGGAGGACGCACCGGCTTTACTGCGCTGGTGGTGGCAGCGCTGTTTGGGCTGTCGCTCTTTTTTGCACCGCTCTTTACCATGGTGCCAGGCTATGCCGCCGGTATCGCCCTGGTGGTGATCGGCGCCCTGATGATTCAGTCAGTTACCCGGCTGGACTTTGATGATCTTACCGAGCTGATGCCGGCCTTCCTGACCATCTCCCTGATGATCTTTACCTTCAATATCGGCGTAGGGATGACCGTTGGCCTGTTTTCCTATCCCCTGATCAAGCTCTGCACCGGTCGGGCCCGTGAAGTCTCCGGCGGTATGTGGGTGCTGGCGGCACTCTCTCTGGTGTTTTTTGTCGTTATGCCAAAGGGGTAATCTACTCAGATGCCTTGCGTCTGGTAATCAGGCGTACCTGCCGTTCATGGAACCAGTAGTACCAGACCCAGTTCAACAGTACCACAATCCGGTTGCGGAAACCGATCAGGTAGTAGACATGCAGCAACAGCCAGGCCAGCCAGGCCGGGTAACCCTTCAGGTTTAGTCCAAAGGCGGTGGCAACGGCGGTATTACGGCCAATGGTGGCCATGCTGCCCTTGTCTCGGTAGCAGAACGGTTCGGGTGTTTCTCCCTGTTCTCTGGTCAGAACAGCCGCACCGGCATAGGCCCCCATCTGCATCGCCACTGGAGCCACCATCGGCAGGATCTTACCTTCCTGCTCCAGCCAGGCCATGTCACCCACCACATACACCTCCGGGTGGTCGGCCAGGGTCAGATCAGGCTGCACCGGAATACGGCCACCACCGGCATGGGCTGTTTGCAGGGTTGCAGCCAGCGGGGCTGCCTTGACACCGGCTGACCAGATCAGCGTATGGGCCGGAATCACCGCGCCATCATGCAGCACCACCCGCATATCATCCGCATCAACCACCTGGGCATTCAGCAGTACCTCAACACACATGCTGCGCAGTTTCTGCAGAGTATACATCCCCAGTTCCTGGGGCATGGCTGCCAACAGGCGGTCGGTGGCCTCCACCAACACCACCCGGGCGGTATGGATGCCCAGTTCAGGATAGTCTTTGGCCAGTACGTAGGTGACCAGCTCAATCAGGGCACCGGCAAATTCAACGCCGGTTGGTCCGCCACCCACAATCACAAAGGTCATCAAGGCCCGTTTACGGGCCGGGTCAGGTTCAGTCACCGCCTGCTCAAAGCAGCTCAGGATCTGATTACGCAGTACCTCCGCATCCTCAAGCTCCTTCAGGTCGTAGGCGTGCTGCTGCACCGTGGTGAGACCGAAGAAATTAGTGGCACTGCCAGCGCCGATAATCAGATACTCATAACCCACCGGGCCACTGGTGGTCTGCACCTCTCTGGCATCAAAATTCACACCGGTTACTTCCGTGAGGTGAAAGCGGACATTGGGCCATTGTCGGGCCATGGCGCGGATGGAATAGGCAATTGATTCCTGTTCAAGACCGGCGCTGGCCACCTGATAGAGCAGGGGCTGAAACAGGTGATAGTTGTTGCGGTCAATCAGCAGCACGTCAAGTCCGCTGCCTGCCAGAGCTCGGGCTGCCCGGACGCCGCCAAATCCCATACCGATGACAACTACCCGTTTTGTATGCATAGAAAAAAGTCCTTTCGTTGGTCAACTCCTTGTACCATATCGTACCGGTCAGGCAAGTATTAAAAGAGACAGTATTGGTCTCTTTTGCGTTTTTTTGATACAAGTCAATGTGCAAGAAGATTGATCCGGTTATGGTGATACCAGATTAAACGAGGAGGACGCCATGAGCGCACATCGGATACAGAAGGATATGACCATAAAAGAACTGCTGGAGCAGCACCCGGAAACGCTGGAGGTACTGGTGGCCAACGGGTTTGATAACTTGAAGGACCCCAAGGTGCTGGCCGGTGTTGGTGGTTTCTTGAAGCTGGAGCGGGCAGCCCTGACCAAGAACTATGATCTGGATAATTTTTTAGGGCTCCTGCAGCAGAAGGTTGATGAAAAGCATAACCAGGTGGATGTCACCATGAAGCAGACCCAGCAGGAGCAGAGCGAGATCAGCATCTCCGGCCTGTTGCCCTGCCCGGTGCGGCTGCCGCTTCTGGAAGGGTTTGACCGCTTTATCGAACAGTACACCAGAGAGAGCGGTGTTACGGTCAGCTACAAGTTTGAGGCAGCCTCCCTCGGCTCGGCCTGGATGGATGAACATATCCAGACGGTTACCGCCGCTGACCAGCTGCCGGACATCTTTGTCTCGGCCGGTTTTGAAACCTTCTTTGATCCGGCTACCATCGGCAGGTTCAAGGAGCAGGGGGTCTTTGCCGACCTGACCGGCGACGCAATCAACCGCAGCTTTGAAGGGCTGGAGCTGAAGGACCCCAAAGGCCACTACGGTCTGATCTCAGTGGTGCCGTCGGCCTTCATGGTCAACCATGATGAACTGGGTGACCTGCCGGTACCCCGTACCTGGGCAGATATCCTCAAGCCGGAATTTGAGCAGAAGGTGGCCCTGCCCGTGGGAGATTTTGATCTGTTCAACGCGATCCTGCTTACTATTCACAAGATGTATGGCGATGAGGGAGTTAAGAAGCTGGGACGGTGCATGCTGAAATCGATGCACCCGGCCCAGATGATCAAGAATGCCCAGCGGGTGGCAGAGGAAAAACCACCGGTCACCATCATCCCCTACTTCTTCAGCCGGATGGCTGGCATGGTCAAGAGTCTGGAGATCGTCTGGCCGGAAGACGGCGCCATCATCAGCCCGATCTTTATGCTGGCCAAGGCTGATAAACAGGACAAACTGCAGCCGATTGCAGACTTTCTGTGCAGTAAAGAGGTGGGAGATACCCTGACTAACCGTGGGTTGTTCCCGGCTTTGAATCCCGAGGTGGAGAACCAGTTGCCGGAGCAGCACCCCTGGCAGTGGGTTGGCTGGGATTATCTTTACAGCCATGATATTGCTGAGCAGATCAGATACACGGTGGCGCTGTTTGAAGACGCAATGAATGCAGGTGAGTAAAACCTTAACGCAGAGGCGCAGAGAAGCAGAGGGGCAGAGAAGATTAAAAAAGAATCTGATTTTGTTTTTTTCTTCTTAACAATCTCTGCGTCTTTGCCCCCCTCTTTTCTCTCTGCGTTGCGTTTTTTAGTTTTTGACTTTTGTGCCGTACCAGGAGAACAATCATGCACTTTTTAACCGTATCCGGCCCGCCATCATCCGGCAAAACCTCGGTCATCTTGCGGGTAATTGAGGCGCTGCAGGCCAAGCAGAAAAAGATCGGGGTGGTCAAGTATGACTGTCTGATGACTGAAGATGACCTGTTGTATGCCAAAAAAGGGGTGCTGGTGAAAAAGGGATTGTCCGGCTCTCAATGCCCGGATCACTACTTTGTCAGCAACATCGAGGCCTGTGTCAGTTGGGGTGTGGAGAACAGCTGTGACTTCCTGATCAGCGAGTCAGCCGGTCTCTGTAATCGCTGTTCACCCCATATCAAGGATATTACGGCGGTCTGTGTAATCGACAACCTGAGTGGCATCAATACCCCGCGCAAGATCGGTCCGATGCTGAAATCAGCCGATATCGTGGTGATCACCAAGGGAGATATTGTCTCTCAGGCCGAGCGGGAGGTGTTTGCCTCGCGGGTCAAGCAGGTGAACCCCGGTGCGGTGATTATGAACATCAACGGCATCACCGGTCAGGGGGCATTTGAGCTGACCACGTTGTTTGAAGAGGCCTCGGATATCGAGACTCTGAAAGGGATGCGGTTGCGTTTCTCCATGCCGTCGGCGCTCTGCTCCTACTGTCTGGGTGAAACACGGATTGGTGATGAGTATCAGACCGGCAACGTTCGGAAAATGGAGTCTTGAACATGAACCAGCATGATCTTTTACGGCAGCCCTTGAAACAGTCGCTGGCTGATTATCCCTGGCTGGAGGACTTTTTTAGCTCATTCGGCCTGCGGTTACAGGCCACTGAACAGTCCCTGCAGAGTTATCTGGATGGACTTGACCCTGATCAACTGCTTGATCTGGGGATCAGTCAAGAGCAGTTGCAACAGAGTCTGCATGACTTTCTGGCTGGCATGCTGGCCCTGGATGAAGCTGCTGAAAAGGTGGAGTCTTTAACCATCATCGGCGGCTTTGACAAGACCGGTACAGCTGAACAGCTTGAATTGACGCTAAAGCCAGGTGAAGTGATCTGCATCGTCGGTCCCACCGGCTCCGGCAAGAGCCGCCTGCTG
>NZ_JAOTRZ010000172.1 GCF_030247655.1 Trichlorobacter sp.
GGAGTAGATCCAGCGTTCCTTGGCAATCGGCCCCAGTACCAGCGGCGAATTTTCTTCATCAAACTCTGCGTCCGGGCTCATGCCATAGACTTCGGAAGTGGAGGGGAAGATGACCCGCTTCTTGTGTTTGACACACAGGCGGATGATCTTGAGATTCTCTTCAAAATCCAGCTCAAAGACCCGCAGCGGATCCTTGACATAGGTAACCGGTGTGGCAATGGCCACCAGTGGCAGCACCGCATCGCACTTCTTGATATGGTATTCGATCCATTCCTTGTTGATGGTGATGTCACCTTCCAGGAAGTGGAACCGCTCGTGTCCCAGGGAACGCTCCAGCTTGTCGCAGGCCATATCCAGACCGTAGACCTCCCAGTCAGTTGTGGTCAGGATACGATGGGTCAGTGCATTGCCGATAAAACCGTTCACGCCAAGTATCAGTACTTTCATCCGTTTCTCCTTTATGGGTCCGGCAGTCCGCTACGCCAATTCTAGGCGTGTCTGCCAGTAACGTGGTTTTCTGTGCTGGTGCATTACGGCAAGAATGATAAGTTCATCTAATGCCTTGCGGTAGATAAGCGCATAGGGAAACCGGCGAATCAGACAACGGCGTATCTCTGGGGCAACCTCATGGCAACCCTCTGGGAACATCGCAATTCGCCGTGTTGCCACCTGCACCTCTGCAATTAATTGTCTGCCAAGCCCGACCGTCTGTAACTCATACCAGTCAAATGCTTCATCAAGCTCCTGCTGGGCAACTTCAATAAATCTGATATTCATGTTCGGTACTTAGCAAAAACTTCGTTCTCAGGGACCGAGGAGATCTCGCCCCGCTGATACGCATCCCAACGTGACTGTGCCTCGGCAACCCAGAGTCGCTCAATCTCCGGATCCGGCTGGTCAAGCGACTCCAGCAGGTAATCAACCAATTGCAGACGGTCTGCATCCGGCAGTTCCGCCAGCTGCCGTACAATAGGATCTGTACGCTGGATCATGGTGTTTGTCCTCCACTAGTACCAAAATGCATACCGCACTTTACGGTTACATCGACTGGCTCATAGTTACGAAGTTCCAACAGCCCGCTACCGGTGCCTATACACAGAGGATTCAGTGAGACCACCTGACCTGGTTCACCACTTCCTTCCACCGGCCAGGCAGACCAGATGATCACCTTGTTACCGTTCAACTCGGTAAATGCCCCAGGGTAGGGGTGGGTCACCCCACGGATCAGGTTATAGATCTGAACGGCGTCTTGAGACCAGTCAATCCGACCATCTTCCGGCTTGCGACCACCAAAATAGCTGCCTGCCGCCAGGTTCATCGGGATACGGCCAGCCGTACCATCCACCAGTTTTGGCCAGGCCCGTCTGAGCACGGTCACGGCAGCCTCGTTCACCTTGCCGAAGAGATCGTGGGCGGTATCGGTGAACATAATGCCAACCTTTTCCTGATCTACAATATCACCGGCATCCGGCTTGGCAACCATGTAATGCAAGGTTGCGCCGGTCTCGGTCTCGCCGTTGATCACCGCCCAGTTAACCGGCACACGACCGCGATACTTGGGTAGATAGGAGCCATGCAGGTTCAGCGCACCTTTGGCAGGTATCTCCAGTAGTTCCGGCTTGATCATGTTGCGGTAGTAAAATGACAGCAGGAACTCTGGCGCGATCTGTCTGACCCGTTCAATATTCTCTGGCTCATTGATGGAGCTGGTCAGGCAGGGAATCTTGTTAGCCTCTGCCAGTTCACGCACTGAACCAAACCAGATCTGCTCAGTAGGGGAATCCTCATGGGTGAAGATCAGGCTTATTTCTGCCCCTTGCCGTAGCAGTTCTTCAATACAGCGATAGCCGACATTATGGTAAGCACAGATGACGAGTTTCATTTTTCAGCCTTTCCTGCCATCTGGTTTCTAATATACGTAATTTCACTCTGCCAGTTTTGTGTTACCGGCCGACCGAACTTATACCGAAAATTACAAAGGCCGTCGCCTTGGGCAATGGTCTTGCTCCGTTCAAGTCCGGTTCCCTGCGCCTTACTCTGGGTAAAGTCATTCAAGCAGACATAGGGTGCCAGTTCCGAAGCCCCCTGGGCGTTAAAAAACTTAACCAGGGCACATTCGCTGTAGTTATATCCAAAATCAAAGTGCGTACTATCACCTTCAACAAACGTAGCGATCCAGTTTGCCGGATACTCCTTTTTTTGCGTCCAAGCGGCCCATTCTCGCATCTCCTTGATACTTCCAGGCTCAAACAACTTATTCCCCTGCTTTGTAAGGATATCTGGCGGCGTGTGCTCAAGTTCATACTTTCTCAGTTCGTACATAAGCTTGCCAACATCTTCTGCTGTTTTGCCGTAGGTCTTCATCGGCTCATAGAGGGCGACATACCACGCAGCAATCGGGAGATACTGGGTATCCCAGTTACGATCTCCGCCAACATCCGGCAGGGTCGGCAGCAGTGTCTCAAAGCGCCTCAACGCGCTTCTGATTAGCTGCTGAGTCCGCTCTTTACCGAATTCAGGCTCAATAAAAGCACGCACACCCTCCAGTGTTCCGTTAAACGCATTGAGTAGCTCATTTTTATTTTTCAGGTAGTAGTTTGTCTTCACTGCAGCCATCACCCAACCACAGGGAGTCGCTGATACAGCTGTGACTACGCCAAGCATCAAAAGCTCTCTACGCGTCAACTGCATAGCCCTACTCTTCAAATCCATAGGTTTTGCGCACAACATAACGAGGACGTTTGCGGACCTCCTGGTAGATCCTGCCCACGTATTCACCAACGATACCGATTCCGAAGATGATGATCCCGATGAAGAAAAACAGGATCGCAAACAGGGTGAAGACCCCTTCCACCTCGGCCCCGATCATGAAGCGCCGGATAAACAGAAACAGGGCAAATCCGACCGAGAGGAACGAAGTAACGATCCCCAGCAGGGCAAACAGTTGCAACGGCACCACAGAAAATCCGGTCATCAGATCAAAATTAAGCCGGATCAACCGGTAAAAGGAGTACTTGCTCTCTCCCAGTGTCCGCTCGGCATGCCCCACCATGATTTCAGTCGAGTTTGAGGAAAAGGTCTGGGCCAGGGCAGGGATAAAGGTGGTGGACTCGCCGCACTGGTTGATATTATTTATGATATTTCGATGATAGGCCCGCAACATACAGCCGTAATCGCTCATCTGCATACCGGTCATCTTGTTGGTGGTGATGTTAACAATCCGTGATGCCACCCTGCGAAAGAGGGGGTCCTGACGTTTTTCACGGATCGTACCAACCACATCATGGCCGGATTCAATCGCCGCAACCATACGGGGAATCTCTTCCGGCGGGTTCTGCAGATCAGCATCCAGGGTGATCACAATTTCACCCGTGGAACGCTCAAAAGCAGCCAGGATGGCCATGTGTTGGCCAAAGTTACCGTTGAACTCCACCACTTTTACGCCGGGACAGCGCTGCACATATTCATGCAGCATCTCCAGTGAGCGGTCACGTGAACCGTCATTGGTGAAGATGATCTCAAACGGACGGCCCAGCGCCTGTGCCACCGGGTAGAGCCGGTCCATTAATGGCTGCAGTGACTTTTCTTCGTTGTACACCGGGACAACAATACTGACGTATGGTGCTGTCATGCTGTCTGCGTCTCCTTTGCCAAAGTCTCAACCATCTCCGCACCCCACAGCTCCACCTGCCAACGCCGGATACCCGGTATGGCATGAAGCTGTTCCAACGTGACCGGCTGCTGCTCGGCAATCCGCTCCAGGAGCCAGTTTGGTGCCAACAACCCGGAGGCCAGTTCCATTCGGCTGCTGATCCCTTCACGCCATTGTTTGAGCCGTACAATCCTCGCCTTGATGCCCGGGTTAGGCTCTCCCTTGCCACGCGGAAAGCGCGGAAGGTCTGCTTCAGCCACCTCAAGTCCCTGCCGGACTGCTGCCAGTAGCTGTTCACCATATCGCCCAAGCAGACGGGGCGTCAACCCTGTAATTCCGTTCATCTCACGAACAGTTCCAGGCAAAACCTCTGCAATTTTAAGCAATGCCTCTGCTGGTATAACCTTGAAGGCTGGACGGTCTGCCTCCCGGGCCTGCTGGTCCCTAAACTGCAGCAACGCCTCCAGTATCGCCAGATTACGTGGTCTCAGTTTACCGGCGCCCTTACAGTTCAAAAATAACGGCCCGTTACCCTTTTCAGTGACCCGGTTGCCAACCAGCAGTGCGCATTCTTCAGCCACCCATGCTGTGCGACCAAGCTGCTCCAGCCTTTCCTGCAGTTGATCTGCCAACTCCAGCAGGTGGGCTGTATCGTGTGCGGCATAGTCTGCCATTTCTGAGCTAAGCGGCCGCTTGCTCCAGTCTGCTTTCTGAAAACGCTTGTCCAGTTCAATGCAAAAATGCTGTCGCAACAATGCAGCAAGACCAAATTCAGTGGCGCCGGTAAACTGTGCCGCTACCATTGTGTCGAACATCTGCTGTACAACAATGCCAAAATCGCGATGCAGTGAGCGGATATCATAATCACCACCATGCAGCACAGTACGCAATCCTGGCTTTGCCAGAAGCGTCCCCAGTGGCGTAAGATCGGAAAGCTGTAACGGGTCGATCAACCAGGTACCAGTGCGATTTGAAAGCTGCAGCAGGCAGACCTTTTCCCGGTAGTGATGCATGGAATCGGCCTCAAGATCAAGCGCCAGCTCGGTCTCTTTGGCTAACTCAGTACAGAGCTGCTCAAGCTGGCAGTTCTGCTCTATCACAGTGTAACGCAGTGTTGACATCAGAACTGCCTCAGAATGGCATAGCCGGTGTTGCGCTGGGCAGCGCTGAAGCCTGCAGTCTGAATCAATTCAATCATCTCCTGTTGTGACATTCTGAAGCAGCAGCCAGCAGCAGCCACCACATTCTCTTCCAGCATAGTTCCTCCCAGATCATTGGCGCCAAAAAACAGCGCAACCTGGGCCAGCTTAGCCCCCTGGGTCACCCAGCTGGCCTGAATATTCGGGATGTTATCCAATACAATCCTGGATAGAGCCAGTACCTTGAGATACTCCACTCCTGTGGCTGTAGATCCACCCAGCTCAGTGTTTCCGGGCTGATACGTCCATGGTATGAACGCTGTGAACGACCCTCCTGAAGCCTGCATCTCCCGCACCCTGAAGATATGCTCCACAACTTGTTCCGGTGTCTCTGTGCTGCCAAACATCATGGTGGCGGTGGTCGTCATGCCCAGCGATGAAGCAGCCAGCATGACCTCGCCCCAGCGCTTCCAGCCGATCTTTTTAGGCGAGATGGACTGCCGCACCTCATCCACCAGGATCTCTGCACCACCCCCTGGCACCGATGCCAGACCTGCTGCCTGCAGACGTGAAAGCACCTGCTCAATAGTAAGGCCGTGCCGGTCTGCCAGATGACAGATTTCAGCCGGTGACAGCGAATGGTTCTGTACGGTTGGAAAACGTTTCCGAATCTCACCAAAAAGCTCTTCAAAATAGCTAATGGTGAGGCTCGGATGCAGTCCGCCCTGCATCAGCAGTTGTGTGCCGCCATGCTGCACTAGCTCAGCTATCTTGCTAAAAATGGTTTCATGGTCCAGCAGATAGGCATCAGGTGCGTTAATATCCCGATAAAAAGCGCAGAATGAGCAGCGCGATTCACAGACATTAGTATAGTTAACGTTACGATCCACCACAAAGGTGACCTGATTATCCGGGTGCAACCTGCGCCTGATACGGTCTGCCCAACGGCCGAGCTGCAGCAAATCCCCGTGTAGCAACAGTTCAAGCGCCTGCGAGCGGTCTGGTGTCTGTTGCTGCCCCTTCATGACCGTACCCCCTTTATCAGCAGCTCTCTGACCTCACGGGGAATCCTCTTGGCCTTTAATCCTGATGTTACACAAGCCAGAGTAACCTCTGCCTGCACCAGCAACTGACCATCAGTCTCACGTAGCACCTGCTGCTGCAGGGTAAAGGAGGAGCCCCCAACCCGTACAGGTACGGTTGTTATCTGCAGTAACTCGTCATGCCGCGCCGGCGCCTTGAAATCAATCGCCATCCGAACCACCGGAAAGACAGAGCCTTCGGCCGCAAGCTGTGCGACCGAGCAACCTTGCTTACGCAGGAATTCGGTTCTGGCCCGCTCCATGTAGTTCAGGTAATTGGAATGGTAGACCACCCCGGCAGCATCGGTATCTTCGTAGTAGACTCTAATCTTCATAGCGGTTCCAAGCCTGTCACTCTACTGCAGTTGGCCCTGCTCTGCAACCGCAGATGCCAGAGCTGTTAACAAATCGACCATCTGGCAGCAAAAGAAGCAAAAAGGCGCCAATTACAGGCGCCAGACGATTTTAATCAAAAACCCATACACAGATAACAACCATAGCTCAAAACGCCCTTGTAGGCCATTTTATGCAACACCCAGTGCCAGCCCTGTGTTTATCAAGCTTTGCGCATGATCACCAGACTGCGTTGACCCATTTTCCATGGTAGACGGTAACTGACGGTC
>NZ_JAOTRZ010000173.1 GCF_030247655.1 Trichlorobacter sp.
GCTTTGACGCTGTCCAGTGCCTTTTCCCTGGTGTCACCAGGCAGGCCTGGTAAGAGTTGTGCTCCGACCTGAAACCCTGCAGCCTTAACACGCTTGATTGCAGCCAGGCTGTCGGCAGCAGTATGGCCACGCTTACTCAACAACAGAACCTGATCATCAAGGGATTGCACTCCAATTTCAATGGTGGCTACTTTGTGATCTGCAAGAAATGCCAGTATTACTTCATCAAGTGCATCAGGTCTAGTTGAAATTCTTATATTTTTTATAATCTGTTGTTCTATCAGTGGTTGAACAGCATCAAGCAACTGCTCCTGCTGTTTTCGGGACAACAGGGTAAAACTTCCGCCATAGAAAGCAACTTCAGCAGCTCTATCTGGAGAACGGACCAACCACTGCTGCACGGTTTCAATTATCTGTTCTGCTGATGGTATTTGCTGTTCCACACCGGAAATTAGGTGCTGATTACAAAAAAGACAGGTGTGTGGGCAGCCTGCATGGGGAATAAAAAACGGGATAATCAGAGGACGCATAAAGAATTAACTCAGCAACCGGGCCAGAGCTGCCTCAGCTGCTGATTGCTGGGCTGATTTTTTACTGCGGCCCTGCCCCTGCCCCAGTACCATGCCATCAACAACCACCTCTACACTAAAAAGGCGATCATGATCAGGACCCTGCTGATCAACCAGATTGTAGACCGGGGTTGATTGTTTCCTGGCGGCCAACAGCTCCTGCAGTTCACTCTTGGCATCATGTTGTGCTGAATCAGCCCCTATGGCAGCAACCAGCGGCGTATAGATCTGCGTAACCACCTTCTGCACGGCAACAAATCCGGCATCACAATAGATGGCGCCGATCAGGGCCTCAAACACATCAGCCAGAATTGAGGGATTTGTGCGCCCCCCTTCCCGTTCAGCACCTTTACCCATCAGAATCAACGGGGCAATCCCGGCATCAGCAGCCAGCCCGGCCAGGCGTGGTTGGTCAACCAAGGAAGATCGCAAGCGGGAAAGATCCCCCTCTGGAAGGGCCGGAAACTGCTGATAAAGCAGATCAGCCAATAAAAGCCCCAGCACTGCATCACCCAAAAATTCAAGCCGCTGATAATCTGCAGCTCCTTCCTGACGTGTCTCATTCAGGTAGGAAGGATGGGTCAAGGCCTGTTGCAACAGGGCCTGATTACCAAAACAGTGGTTAAGTAGTGATTTTTGAGAGTATGACATGGTGCAGGAGAGTATACGGGATGCACCGGTTGGCTGCAAGTAGCTTTGATCGTTGATTTGCGTTGCCAAGTATAGGCTAGATGCCTATAATGATCCACTTTCATGGAGAGCGTATGTTTATTACCTTTGAAGGCATAGAAGGCTGCGGTAAAAGCACCCAGATTGCGCTACTTGCGACTGCTCTGCAACAGGTTGGTCAACGGGTACTGCTCACCCGTGAACCAGGGGGCTGTCCCATAGCCAATCAGATTCGCACTGTTTTGCTGGACGCTGCCAACAGTGCCCTTGTGCCGATGGCTGAACTGATGCTGTACGCAGCCAGCCGGGCACAGCATCTGGCAGAGGTGATCCGCCCGGCACTGTCAGATGGTGTTATTGTACTCTGTGACCGATTCAGTGATGCCACCCGTGCCTATCAGTCCTTTGGACGTGGCCTGGATCGCCAGACCATTGAAACCCTAAATAACCTGGCCTGCAATGACATCAGCCCTGATCTGACCGTACTGCTTGACTGTCCGGTTGAGGTAGGTCTGGGGCGTGCCAGACAGCGGATTGAGGCCACCAGCGGTCCTCGGGAAGAACGGTTCGAACTTGAATCTCTGGCCTTCCATCAGCGGGTACGTGACGGCTATCTACAACTTGCTGCAGCTGAACCGGATCGTTTTGTTATTGTTGATGCAACAGGCCAGCCTGATCAGGTTGCCCAGGCTCTATCAGGTGCATTACTGCCGCGCCTGACGGTACCTGCCTAGATGCCGCTTCGTGCAATAAAGGGCCAGAATCGCGTTATTGATGCCCTGCAACGCTCCATTGCGGCTAACCGGGTGGCCCACGCCTACCTGTTTGAAGGACCTCACGGCTGTGGACGGCGTACAACCGCACTGGCCCTGATGCAGGCCCTCTTCTGCAAGGAACCGGTAGATGGCGATGCCTGTGGTAGCTGTTCATCCTGCCGTAAACTGGCTTCCGGCAACCACCCTGACCTGCATCTGCTGTCACCGTTGCCGGATAAGCGGGATATCAGTATTGAACAGATTCGGGAACTGCAGCAGCAGCTGTCTCTGCGTCCCTTTGAGGCAAAACGCAAAGCCTGTCTGATTGAACCTGCAGAACGGATGAATGAAAAATCAGCCAATGCGCTGTTAAAGACCCTTGAAGAGCCACCGGGGCATGCAATCATCATTTTGCTGGCAACTCAGGCTGATCTGCTGCTCTCAACCATTCGCTCCCGTTGTCAGCATCTGCGCTTCAGCCCGCTGGATGACAATTCTGTGGCAGAGTTACTCGTACAACAGGGGATGACATCATCAAAGGCGTTGGAACTGGCTCCGCTGGCAGAAGGAAGCATGGAGCGGGCCACTGCACTGGAAGAAGAATCTGATGCGGTGCGACGCCAGGAATTATTAGCACTGTTGTCAAAGGTGTCATCAAAACATATTGCCACTGTTTTTGATGTTGCAGAGTCAGTAGCCGGTGGACGGGAAGAAACAGTGCTGACCTTCAATCTGCTCATATCATTGTTACGTGACCTGTTGCTAATGAGCTCCTGTGGACAGGTTGGCATAGCAAACCGTTTTCTGAATAGTGAACTTACTGCTGAAGCCTCACGTTTTACCCCGGCTGGTAGCATGGAGGCCCTTGAACGCGCCCTTGAAATCAGGCGGGCGGTTCAGGGCAATGCCAACCCAAAGCTGGCATTGGAGCATTTCCTGTTGACCTATGATCGTTTACGAAAAGGAGTCTGATACGTGATACGCGTTGTTTCCATACAGTTTAATCCGGCAGGCAAGATGTATGATTTTAACGCCGGCACTCTGGATCTAAAGCCGGGAGACCGGGTAGTGGTTGAAACAGAGCGGGGCATCAGCCTGGGCGCTGTAGTAACCAGCCCGCAAGAAAAAGATGAAACCGGCTTTAGTCATCCCTTGGCACCGGTTCAACGCCTGCTGGGGCCAGAGGATGAAAAAACCTTGGCACATCACAACCGAAGAGAAAAAGAAGCCTATGACTTCTGCCTGCGCCGGATCAAAGAACGGGGCATGGACATGAAGCTGGTCCGGGTTGAACATCTCTTTGATGGCAGTAAGGCGATCTTCTATTTTACCGCTGATGGCAGGGTTGATTTCCGCGAACTGGTCAAGGACCTGGCTCATACCTTCCATACCAGAATCGAAATGCGCCAGATCGGTGTACGGGATGAAGCCAAGATGGTTGGCGGCCTGGGTATCTGTGGGCGTGAACTATGCTGCGCCTCGTTTCTGCGGGATTTTCAACCGGTATCGGTCAAGATGGCCAAGGAACAGAACCTGGCCCTGAATCCTTCCAAAATATCAGGGCAGTGCGGCAGATTGCTCTGCTGTCTTGATTATGAATATGAGACCTACTGCGACCTGCGGAAAAACTTCCCTAAATGCGGCAAACGGGTCCGCACTCCCCAGTGCAGCGGTACCGTAGAAAAAATGAATCTCTTGACCGGAGAGCTGATCCTGCGCCAGGAAGATGGCAAGCAGATAGCAGTAAAGGTCAAGGAACTGCTTGATGAAAACAGCCCGCTTGCTACCCAGCAAGAACCAGCAAAAGAGCTTGAACAGGGCCAGCCACAGCAGGCACCGCGTCGGCCACGTGAACAGCAGCCTCAACAGAGACGTCAACGTCCTGCACCTTCTCCTGCTTCTGCCGCAGCTCCTGTTTCTGAAGCTGTTGTTACTGTGGCACCCAAAGCAGCAGCCGTTGAAAAAGCCGAGGCTACTCCACAACAGCCCCAAAGTGATGATAAGCAAAAGCGTAAAAAGCGTAACCGGCGTCATGGACACCGTAAGCCATCTGATCAGAAAACAGAGAAACCACCCCAGGAGTAATCAGCAATGAAACCATCTTTTTACGTTACTACACCGATCTACTACGTTAATGACGTGCCCCATATCGGCCATGCCTATACCACGGTGGCAGCCGATGTTCTGGCCCGTTACAAGCGGATGAAAGGATTTGATGTCTTTTTTCTGACCGGCAGTGATGAACATGGTCAGAAGGTAGAAAAGGCTGCCCAGACCAACGGTGAAACCCCGCTTGAACTTGCTGATCGGGTGGTGAAGCGCTTTCAGGCCCTGTGGGAAAAGCTGGGCATCTCCCACAATGACTTTATCCGTACCACCCAGGAACGTCACAAACAGGGTGTCACCCATATCTTTAAGCAGTTGATGGAGCAGGGTGATATCTATCTGGGCGAGTACGAGGACTGGTACTGCACCCCCTGTGAGACCTTCTGGACCGAGACCCAGGTGGAAGATGGCAAATGCCCGGATTGTAACCGTCCGGTGGAGAAGCTGAAGGAAGAGTCCTACTTCTTTAAGATGAGTGCCTATGGAGAAAAACTGTTGGCACACATTGAGGCAAATCCTGACTTTATCCAGCCCAAGACCAGACGGAATGAGATCATCTCCTTTGTTAAAGAGGGATTGCGTGACCTGTCGGTCTCCCGCACCTCGTTTTCATGGGGTATTCCGGTACCTGGTAATGAGCGCCATGTTATCTATGTCTGGTTTGATGCACTGACCAACTATATCAGCGCTTTGGGCTACCCTGCAGCTGATGGCAACTATGACCGTTACTGGCCCGCAGATGCCCACCTGATCGGCAAAGATATCCTGCGTTTCCATACGGTCTACTGGCCAACCTTCCTGATGGCAGCCGGTCTGCCGATTCCCCAGAAGGTCTTTGCCCATGGCTGGTGGACGGTGGAAGGCCAGAAGATGTCAAAGTCACTACAGAACGTTGTTGAACCAAACATGCTGATCGATAAGTATGGCGTGGATGTCGTGCGCTACTTCCTGATGCGGGAGGTGCCGTTTGGCCTGGATGGTGATTTCTCACACGGATCATTGATCAACCGGATCAACTCTGACCTGGCAAACGATCTGGGCAACCTGCTGTCCCGCTCAACAGCCATGCTGGTAAAATACTTTGATGGCATCCTGCCAGCCCCCGGACCTCTTTCAGAGCTTGATGTCACCTTGAAGGCAAAAGCAGAAGGGATGATTACTGCGGTTGACAGCTGCATGGATGAACTTGCCTTCAGTAAGGCCCTGCAATCAATCTGGGAGGTTATTTCAGCTGGCAATAAATATATTGATGAAACAGCTCCGTGGACCCTTGCCAAAGATCCAACCAAGCGTGAGCAGCTTGCAACCGTCATGTATTGCCTGCTTGAGGCCCAGAGATTGGTACATTCTCTGGTAGCGCCGTTTATGCCTGACACTGCACGCAAGGCACTTGCCTGTCTTGGCTGGCAAAAGGAAGCAGCAGAAGAGGATCTGGTCTGGGGTAAACTTGCTCCAGGTACGGTCATTGAAAAAGCAGTTGCATTGTTCCCGCGGATAGAAACAAAAGAATGATTAAAACAAAGAAGGGGGAAGCCAAATTGGCCTCCCCCTCCTACTTTATACCCAGTGCATCTATTAATTATGAACAGGAAGAACCAAACTCCGGAGAAATTACAAAACCTTCCCGCATACCTGAATTGACAAAGTCAATTACCTGACCATCCAGAAAAGAGTTCAGACTTTTTTCAGCAAGCAGTTCAATCCCGTTTAATGTCATCTTATTATCATTCTCACCCGGCGCATCCAGAGCCAGCCCCAAACGGGGTCCACCTCAACCAAAACCTTCAAACACCACCCGCAGCAGCTTGCCGGGGTTCTGGGCCAGGATCGGCTCCAGAGCTGTCTTTGCTGAATCTGTAATCTTCATGACGCCACTCCTTTGTAAGTATTCATATATCTGAATATACCAAGCAGGCCAGACAAAAGCTATAATTTTTTAATGCCGATTATGACAAAAAAGAACAACAGTAGTCGGATACAGTCTGGACCTTCATTGTAAAGGAAGAGTTTGCAGCAACTTCAAACGACTGTCCGCCACCGATCCGTCTCCAGCCGGTCTCACCAGCCAGTTGCAGGTCAAGTTCACCGGTCAGTATCTCCATTAGTTCAGCAGCACCGGTATTAAAGGTATATTCACCCGGTTGCATAATCCCCAATGTCTTCTTGGTACCATCAGGAAACAGCACGGTATGACTGGCAACAGCGCCGTTAAAATAGATGTTTGCCTCACGAACAACGGTTACACCTGCGAACTCTGACATACGAACACTCCTTTGATCATTAGATATGTCTTAAAAAAGGTGAAGCTCACCTTTAAACAGCTACGA
>NZ_JAOTRZ010000174.1 GCF_030247655.1 Trichlorobacter sp.
GGGTAGAGATTACTGGGGGACCATCCGGTTTTTCAGGGATCCCGAACCTTGAGATCGGTCCGCTTGTCTTTGACACAGACCTGAAAAACTACTATCTGGTCTGGACCTTTGTGCTGGGTTGTGTGCTGTTGTCGGTTAACCTGGCTAATTCGCGAGTAGGACGAGCCTTTCGTGCCATCCATGATGCTGAAGTAGCTGCCCGGGTAATGGGAGTTAATGCACGCCTGCTGAAGGTGCAGGTCTTTGCCCTTTCAGCTATGATTTGTGCCATAGCCGGTTCCCTGTATGCCCATGTCATGACCTTTATTGCTCCGCCTTCCTTTGGCTTCAATATCTCGGTGGAACTGCTGACCATGGTGGTAATCGGTGGTCTGGGCAGCATCTATGGCTCTTTCCTGGGGGCCTTGCTGCTGACCATGCTGCCGGAATTCCTGCGTTTCATGCACGATTACGACATTGTCTTTTATGGCGGCTTGCTGATGGTCATGACCATCTTCATGCCTGGCGGTCTGGTGCGTGGCATACCTGACCTGTTCCGCAAGATCACCGGTCTGAAGAGTAAGAAGGGGGGTGCCCATGCTTGAATTGAAAGGTATCACCCAGATCTTTGGCGGAGTTACGGCCTTAAACGATGTATCATTTTCTATCCATGCTGATCAGATTACCGGTGTAATCGGCCCCAATGGTGCTGGCAAGACCACCCTGTTTAATATTGTGACCGGCATCTATCAGCAAACCAGCGGTCTAGTATTCTTTGAAGGAGCTGATATCAGCGGGATTCCTGTGGAGCGTCTGGCAGCCAAAGGGATGGTACGGACCTTCCAGAATATCGAGCTGTTCGGACAGATGACCGTACTTGAAAACGTGATGGTCGGCCTGCACAGCCGTAGTAAAAGTGGTCTGTTTGCCTGTTCTTTCAAAGCCCCCTGGACAATCAAGGAAGAACGTCGTATTCGGGAAGAGGCCCATGAATGGCTGCATTTTGTTGGTATTGATCAACTGGCTGATGTTCAGGCTTCTAACCTGCCTTTTGGTAAAGGCAGAATGCTGGAGATAGCTCGGGCCATGGCCTGTAGACCACGCATAATCCTGATGGATGAACCTGCTGCGGGCCTCAACTCACAGGAAACCGTCGGTCTTGCGGAGCTGATCAGAAAAATCCGTGACCGGGGAGTAACCGTGGTACTGGTGGAACATGATATGGAGCTAGTCATGGATATTTGCGATCGAATTGTGGTGCTGAACCTGGGCCAGAAGCTGGCTGAAGGAACCCCGCGTGAGATTCAGGACAATCATGACGTTATCGCTGCCTATCTGGGGGATGATGAATAATGTTGCGCCTGAAGAATATTAATACTTATTACGGCAAGGTTCATGCCCTGAAGAATGTCTCATTGCATCTGGCAGAAGGAGAGATCGTCACCCTGATTGGCGCCAATGGCGCCGGTAAGACGACTATTTTGAACACCATCTCTGGTGTGACGCCAGCCCTTGGTGGTGATCTGCTCTTCAAAAAAGAAGAGATCAAGGCCCTGGCTCCGGACCGGATCGTCAAACTGGGTATTTCCCAGGTGCCTGAAGGCCGTCAGGTCTTTAAACCGATGACGGTAGAGGAGAACCTTGAGCTGGGAGCCTATCTGCGCTACCGGGCGCGAGACCCTAAATCAGAAATTATGAAGGACAAGGAAGAGATCTTTCAACTCTTTCCCCGTCTGGAAGAACGCCGTAAACAGGCCGCAGGTACCATGTCCGGTGGTGAACAGCAGATGCTGGCCATTGGCCGAGCCCTGATGGCGCGCCCCAAGCTGCTGCTGCTGGATGAGCCATCCATGGGACTGGCTCCCTTGGTGGTGCAGGAGATCTTCCGGGTGCTGCAGCGTCTGCGGGATGAGCGGGGCGTTACCATTCTGCTGGTTGAACAGAACGCCAAGGCTGCTCTGAAGCTGGCTGATCGTGGCTATGTGCTGGAGACCGGCAAGGTGATCCTGGAAGGAGCAGCCGATGAGCTGCTTGAAAATGCTGAAGTCAAACGGGCCTATCTGGGCAAAGACAAAAAAGAGATATGGGAGCGTTGATATGACACGCGATGAAGCGAAAAATAAGATTATCTTTGCCCTGGATGTGGATAACCTGAAGGATATTGATGGCTGGGCTGAAAAGTTGTCCACTAAAGTGGGGATGTTCAAGGTGGGTAAAGAGCTGTTTACCTCTGCCGGACCTGCTGCAGTTGAGGCTGTCAAGCGGCATGGTGGCGAGGTGTTCCTTGATCTGAAATACCATGATATTCCCAATACCGTGGCTCAGGCCATGCTGGCAGCTGGTCGTTTAGGGGTGAAACTGGCTAACCTGCACGCCCTTGGTGGGCCGGAGATGATGGAAAAGGCTAGTCAGGCAGTGCGCAAGGAATTTAGTGACAACGAGCGTCCACGGTTGCTGGCGGTAACTATCCTGACCTCTTCAACCCAGGATACGTTGAAGGCTGTAGGGATTGAGCATCCGGTGGAAGAGATGGTGGTGCGGCTGGCTAAACTGGCCAAGGAAAGTGGTATGGATGGCGTGGTGGCTTCGCCACTTGAGATTGGAGCCATCCGTGCAGCTTGTGGTCCTGATTTTCTGATTGTTACTCCCGGGGTGCGTCCCTCCTTTGCAGCGGTTGATGATCAGAAGCGGATTATGACCCCTGCGGAGGCGGTCAAGTCCGGCGCTGATTATCTGGTGATCGGCAGACCGATTGCCAAGGCAACTGATCCGGTGCAGGCTGCTGAGTTGATTGTGGATGAGATTATGGCAGGTGGCCAATGAAAGAAGATGTTCTGTACGGGGTAAATCCGGTCAGGGAGGCCTTGCGGGGTAAGCGCAAGGCCTTTGAGCTTTTTGTGCAGCAAAGCGGTACTGATCATCGGATTGCCAAACTGACTACCCTGGCTGAAGAGCAGGGGATACCGGTCCATCGCCGCGAACGGTCTGATCTGGAGCGTTTGGCTGGTAACCCGCACCATCAGGGGGTGGTGTTGCGGGTGGCTCCTTTTGTGTATGCAGAACTTGAAGATTTCTTATCTAACCAGAAGGAATCAGAAAAAGAATTGTTTGTATTAGTGTTGGATGGCATACAGGATCCCCAGAACCTTGGTGCCTTGATCAGGTCTGCTGCCTGCGCCGGTGTGCAGGGGGTGATTATCCCCAAAGACCGGGCCTGTGGCATGACACCGGTGGTGGAAAAGGCCTCGGCAGGAGCGGTTGAGACCATACCGGTTATCCAGGTCACCAATCTGGTGCAAACCCTGGAACGCTTGAAGCAGGCCGGCTGCTGGACTTTTGGTCTGGCCGGGGAGGCTGGCAGGACGGTCTATGACACTGACCTGAACGGCAACTTGGTTGTGGTGATCGGCAATGAAGGGGAGGGGATCCGTCCGCTGGTGCGTAAGCATTGTGACGGTCTGCTGGCAATTCCCCAGTATGGTGGGGTGTCGTCCCTGAACGCCTCGGTCGCAGGCGGAATTGTGCTGTTTGAAGCGGCACGGCAGAGGTGCAAACCATGAAGTTACGCAAGAGCCCTTCAAGCGGCAAGAAGCGGCAGGCAGCTGCACGCAATGAAGCCGCAGCATCATCAGATCTCCGATTTGGCCTGGCTCTGGAACTGACCATTGAGCGTCTGGACAGTGACGGCATCGGCATTGCCCAACATGACGGCCGCCAAATCCTGATACCCGGCACCGTGCCCCAGGATCGTTGCCTGGCCCGTATTACTCATTTTGGCAAGACCGTTGTCTTTGCAGACCTGGTCAAGCTGATCGAGCCATCGCCACTGCGGCTGCAACGTTGTCCTTGCTCTGATGCAGCCCTGTGTCTTGGCTGTCCGTTGATCTGCCTGCGCTATGGCGAACAGCTGCGCTGGAAACAGGCGCAGGTGCAGGCTGCCTTTGATAGCTATGCTTCGCTCAAAGATCTGGTTGTTCCGCGCCTTTTGACACCGGAGCGGCAGCTGCAGTATCGCACCACTGCCAAGTTGGCTGTGGCAGGATCCCACGCTGACCCCTATATCGGTATCTATCGCCGTGCCAGCCATGATGTGGTTGATCTTGAAGACTGCCCGTTGCACCATCCCATGATCAACACCGTGATCAAGGTGGTGCGTGAAGGGATCAGGAAGCTGAAGGTGCCGATCTATCAGGACAAGAACAAGAGTGGCATTCTGCGTTATCTGGTGGTGCGGGTCTCTGAAAGTACCGGTGAGGTGATGGTCACCTTTGTCGCGGCCCGGCGTGCTTTTAACGAGATCCACCATTTGGCACGACTGCTTCAGGACAAGGTGCCACAAGTGAAAGTAGTTTGTCAGAATGTGAACAGCAGTGAAGGAAATGTGATCTTTGGCGCCCATGATCACTTCCTGACCAAGCAGCAGACCATACAGGATCGGATCGGACAGGTTGAACTGCTGATTTCCCCCCGTTCATTTTTGCAGGCCCAGAACGATGGTGCCCGCCTGCTGTATGAAACTGCCCGTGATTGGGCAAGTCTGGATGGCACCCAGCAGGTGCTGGATCTTTACTGTGGCATTGGCGGTATTGCCCTGACTTTTGCTCCCCATACCAAGCAGGTGCTGGGGGTAGAACTGAACAAAGAGGCAGTGGCTGATGCCAGGCGTAATGCCCGTTTGAATAATGCCAGAAACTGCCGTTTTGAGGCAGGCGATGTACAGGAACTGCTGGAAGATCTGCTTGAAGATGAGCTGCGCTTTGCCTGTATCGTCCTGAATCCCCCCCGCAAAGGCTGTGATCGGGAGGTGCTGGACAAGGTTGTTGAGCTTGCGCCGGAGCGGGTTGTCTATGTTTCCTGTTCTCCCCATACCCTGGCCCGTGATCTGGATATTCTTGCAGCTAAGGGATACCAGACCATACAGGTACAACCGGTTGAGATGTTTCCCCAGACTCCCCATGTTGAAAATGTGGCGTTGCTGGAGCGTAAAGCACTAAAAACAACTTGACATTTTCTTTCTGAAACTGCTAATTACTAAATTCCCTTGCTGGAGGCGCGTAGCTCAGGGGGAGAGCGCTACCTTGACACGGTAGAGGTCGACGGTTCGAAACCGTCCGCGCCTACCATTGAACTGAGAGCGGCATCGGCATTCCCGATGCCTTTTCTGTTTAAAGAAAGAGACAATGTCCATGATCCAGGTAACGTTGCCGGATAATTCAATACGTGAACTTGCTGTTGGTGCTACGGTTGCTGATCTGGCCGCGTCCATTGGTGCAGGTCTTGCCAAGGCTGCTTTGGCTGGACAGGTGAATGGTCTGTTGGTTGATCTTTCTGTACCGCTTGCAAATGGCGATACGGTTGCCATTATTACCGAAAAAAGCCCTGAAGCACTTGAGATCATCCGGCACTCCACCTCGCACCTGATGGCACAAGCAGTAAAAGAGTTGTTTCCTGCTGCCAAGGTCACCATTGGTCCTGCTGTGGAAAACGGCTTCTATTATGACTTTGATGTAACTACGCCGTTTACCCCGGAAGACCTAGAAAAAATTGAGAAGCGGATGGCTGAACTGGCAGCAGCCGGGCAGCCGCTTGAGCGTAAGGTGATGTCTGCTGTAGAGGCGATTGCTTTCTTTGAGCAGATGGGTGAGCCCTACAAGAAAGAATTGATTGAGGGGATAGGTGCTGAAATCGTCTCTATTTACACGCAGGGTGAGTTTGCGGATCTCTGTCGTGGCCCCCATGTGCCGAATACCAATAAGCTAAAGGCATTCAAGCTGCTTTCCATTGCCGGCGCCTACTGGCGTGGTGATGAAAAGAACCGTATGCTGCAGCGGATCTATGGCACTGCCTTTGTGGATAAGAAGGAACTAGAGGCCTATTTGCATCGCCTTGAAGAAGCCAAGCGTCGTGACCACCGTAAGCTGGGTCGTGAACTGGATCTATTTTCTTTTAACGATGAGGTAGGGGCTGGCTTTGCCATCTGGCATCCCAAGGGAGCCATGTTGCGCACCCTGCTGGAAGATTTTGAACGCAAAGAACATCTGAAGCGCGATTATGACATCGTTGTCGGTCCACAGATTCTTAAGACAGAGCTGTGGCAGCGTTCCGGCCACTACGACAATTATCGCGAAAATATGTATTTTACTGAAGTGGATGAACAGAGTTTTGGCGTCAAGCCGATGAACTGTCTCGCCCACATGATGATCTATAAATCGCAGTTGCGCAGCTATCGTGACTTGCCGCAGCGTTATTTTGAACTTGGTACGGTACACCGTCACGAGCGAGCCGGTGTACTTCACGGTCTGCTGAGGGTGCGTTGTTTTACCCAGGATGATGCCCATATTCTCTGTACTCCGGAGCAACTTGACGCCGAGATTAAAGGTGTTCTGAAGTTTGTTTCCGATGTGATGGG
>NZ_JAOTRZ010000175.1 GCF_030247655.1 Trichlorobacter sp.
TGCCAAACTCAACTATTGCTGAGAGTGCCAGATAGTCATAGCTGCTTTGATCATTATCGTCAGGCTTTTTGATAACGGCGATATCCCAGTTCTGGCGCCTTTTTTTGCCAAGGTTCACTTTGGTCGTATACTCTTTCTGAATGATGCAGACCCGCACCGGCTTGCCAGGAGCCACCTCTATCATGTGGTATTGCTTAGCTTCGGGCAGTGCATTATACAGCTTGGTAAAGAACAGGGCATGCTGGCCATGTTCTGTGTAGCAATCATACGGGTTTTCAACAAAATCATGGATGAACTGCTCAATGGTTTCCTCTAGAATTTGTGTGACATTATGAGCTGTCTGTTCCAATTGTCCCTCCACGGTGCTGTTAGTAAAGTACTCGTCAAATTCGGGGGCAAGATGACTTACGTGGAAATGTTTCCAATGTGGGTAACGCTCATCCAGCATCTGCCGTGCGGCATGTATCCCCTCAACGGTCTCTGATTGGTTTGAGTTGCCACCCTCCTCGAACAAGGCCCACTCTTCAGCATCGAACCTGAACAGCCATTTGTCACTGATATTACTGCCAACCAGGCGGATTGATCCACCTTCACATTGCAGTTCAAGGATGGTTTGCCAGCTCATAGGACGATCCTTTCCAATATGTTCTCATGTTTCGACATGGCGTAAGTATCTCCATAGTAGTTGAACCTGGTTGCTTTTTTACTCCAGACGCCAGTGGTTATGTCCTGAAGGGCCACTATACTGAAGACGCAGGTTGCAAGAAACTGCCGCAATCTGGTTTCCAGGTTATGCAGTGACATGGGGCAGAAGTCTGCCAGTTCATACATCAGGTTATTGTCTGGTTCAATATGCGGAACAACTCCGGTCAGGAATGCCGGAGGATCTCCTGAGCATACGGACTCAAATCTGAGCTCGATATATCGTGCATCCATGAAGGCCCAGCCTTTGGCTGACTGGTCTGCGGTAGATGCCGTAAGGCTGATAGCCCAGGTCTGCTGGGCCTGATCATCCCAAACCGTCGCTTCATGCAGGATCACGCTCAGTTTTTCTGGTTGTCGGATGTAATCCAATTGGTTGTTCATGGAGTGCATTCCTTCAATTGGCCATGCCTCTTGGTTGCTTGTCTCAGTTCTCGTGCGATTTGGGTACGTAGTTTAGGTGGTTCCAGGACTTCAGCATGGGGCAGCCATTGATATAGCCAGCGTTTGACCCCTTCTGTGCCATTGACGCGGAAGGTTACCACTATGCTGCCATCTTCGCCCGCTTGTACCTCCTGACTCTTGTGCCATTTTCTCCGCCGAAAGCGAGATGCAACCTCTTGGTCAAAACGGATGGATATCTTGGTTGGCTCACCATCAAGGTAGGTGCCAAAACCGTCTGAAAGCTCCTGTTCAGTATCGACTGGCGGGCTGTAGAATCTGCTTTCAGGCTTTAGTGTTATTGTTTTAATACAGTCAACGGCAAACGTTCGGTTGGCCTCGTCAGTCCTGCACCATGCCCGGAGGTACCATGCTTCTGAACTGCAGAACAGGTACAGCGGTTCTATGGTTCGCGTTGAAAAGAGGCTGCTGCCTGATGAGGTGTAGTCAATGATGAGAGGTGTTCTGGTTCGAATAGCGTCATGCAGGGGCTTGAACCATTCATAGTCATTTCCAATAACCGGATCATTGGTGGATAGCTGCGTATAAGCAGATAGGTTGTTGCCTGTTATCCTGTCCTTGAGTTGATCAATACCTTTTGCAAGGCGGTTGTTAGAAGGTTTAAGGGCTATTTGAGCAAGAGCTAGTGAGAGCATCTCGTCATCAGTTAATGATGCTTTGTGTAACTGGTAGCCATCGGCAAATCTGTAGGCACCATCGACAAACAAGATCGGAAAACCTGCGTCACAGAGAGAATGAATGTAGCGACGGATTGTCCTTGAGCAGACGTTGAATGACTCCATCATGTCGCTGGTGGTAACCTGCTGACCAGAGTTCAGCCGAGACAAGATCTCAAGCAGTGAGTCAAGTTTTTCAGACATTAATCTCCTCCGGCTTTATCCAGTGATTGTAAAACCCCTGGCCCCATGCGTAACCATACCAAAGGCTGAGTAGCAGCACACCCCATTGTCTGTTGCTTATTGCGGTATAGAGCCAGAATGGCTGGGCACAGAGTCCTGCAACGTAGCCCCATCTTCTGAGGTTTCGGCTTTTTTGTCCTACGAACCAGATGGCAGAACAGCCAAATGCTGCAATGCCAACTTGGGCCACTATGGTCATGGGAGTGGATTCCATGTATGTAGCTTATAATAGCCATAGGACAGCATTATGTCCTAATATTATAAAATAAGTTTTCTGGTGGAAACGATAACAGCAAAGGATTGGTATGCTACAGATTATTGGTTCCTTACCCAAAATGTCAGATTTAGATCTAGACACATCTCGGCGCATGTCAGAAACCTAAAAATAGGACTCTATGTTGACACTGTCGAGGCGTTTTTCCTGATGTCTGGTTGGAGTACACTTCTCCATGACATTAAAAGCCTACCTATCATTTTACGTTCAGTGGCATTGAGAGGGATGAAGATGCTTCCTAGAGGTGATTTACATCAGAAAAAAATAAAATAGAGGGTTTGTGATGCCTTTGATAAAGGCTATTCGGTCACCCCTCCCTGCATGAGAACCGGTCTATGGGGCTGACCCGCCTGATCTCGACACTATCAGTACGGCCACCAGGGTAGATCTTGGTTGCCAGATAACTGAACTCTTCCTGTTCCCTTGATTCTGGAATGCTGATCCACCAACTCTTGGGTGTGCCATTGGCCCCATCACTCCAGCGGTAGCCTCGCTGTTTCAGCAGATCCTTTCTGTCAAATGGCGAGTTGACTGCATAAAGTTTTGTGATCGACTCAGCGCTGTTTTCAAGCAGCACCCTGAAGACAGAATCCCCACTTACCGGAAGCTTCTCCAGCAGTAACCCCAGCACCCCTTCAGCATCATCAAGTGCCCGATGGGCATTGATGCACCAACCGAACTTAAACAGCAGGTATTCAAGAGAACGGGCCTGGAGGCGTTCCACCTGCCAGTCGATCTGGCTGACAGTGCAGGCCCAGGGAATGGTTTTGAAACCAGGAAAGCGCTGTTCCACAAACGGACGATCAAAAGCGGCATTGTGGGCAATGACCAGACTGGCCTGTTCTGCAAGTTGGTTGATGGCGGTGTCATCAAGCTGCTGACCTTTGATCATCTCGTCTGTGATGCCGGTAATCTCGATGATCTCTTTGGCCAGCGGGTATCCGGGGTCCTCAAAGCCATTGTAGCGACCAGTGATCCTGATTATCTCTACGGTAGATGGTTCATACTCAAAGGCTACAATTCCCAGCTCAATGATTCTATCCTCAGCGTGATTGAGTCCCGTGGTTTCTGTGTCAAGACAGAGGGCGACGCGACTGGTATTATGACTCTTTCTGCTGAAACGGGTGTCTTGATCAAGGTTGATCTTGCGCAGTACCAGGTAGTCGCCGGTGGCGTGCAGGGAGGTGATGGCTATCTCAGCCTCAAGTTGGTTGAACGGTTGTGGTTCTTTGTGTTTTTTCATAACTAGGCAAATCTCATGATCAGGAACAGGCCGATCATACTGATGCCGATAACCAGTTTACCAGCTATGCCAAGCGCCAGACCGACCACAGTACCGAAACCAGCACGGCCTGCTTGGTCAATAGTTCGCTGAAGCGAGAGTTCCCCCAGCATAGCCCCTACAAATGGACCAACCAAGATGCCGGGGACGCCCATGAACATGCCGATAACCCCTCCCAAGAGCGCACCCCACATGGCTCGTTTAGAGCCACCAAATTCCCTTGCGCCGAGTGCCGAGGCAGCAAACTCTATCAGGTAACTAAAGATGGTTAGCAGTGCCAGAGTTGCCAGCGTCCAAGGGCCCACATAACAGAATCCCTCAGCCCAGGCGCCGAACAGCAGGCCTAAAAATAAGAGCGGCGCACCGGGTATGAGCGGCACCAGCATGCCGGTCAGACCTGTGACGGTCAGAATTGCTGACAGAATCCAGAGTACTGTTGTCATATCCTGATTCATTGCGTCACCTTCATCCAACCTCCACTATGCATATCAATTACACTTGGTCGTTGCATCAACAACAGCGCCTCTAGCCTTCAAATCATCGCAACTTATTGAACTGGGAATATCTCCATACTGCTGCTTGGAGGTGTCAAAGCCATAAGTACGCTTGAAATAGGCACCGGTTATGTCAGCCCCCCTAAAATCGGCTCCGCTCAAGTCAGCGTTAATAAATTCAGCAGCATATAGAACGGCATGAGCAAATTTTACACCCTGGAGTTTAGTTCCAGCAAAATCGGCATAGGTGAGGTCAGCATAGGAAAGATCCACGTTATTGAGCACAGCTTCGGAAAATGAGCTCATCTTTAACTGGGCACCGATCATTGAGGTGTTTTTGATGGTGGTTTTGTCGAATTTACCCTTCGCCATATTGACACGATCCATCTTAGTTCCGCTTATCACTGCATTCCTGACTCTCGGGTTATGGGCATATGCTTTCGTAAAGTTTGCATCTTCAATTTGAGCATTATTGAGAATTACCTCATCGATACTCGCTTTTTCAAAATTAGTCCTGATCAGCCGGGCACCTGTAAAATTACATTCACCACAATCATTGAAACTCGCATCAGTGAGGTCTGACTTGATAAATTTAGAGCCGTCCATTTTGACATCAATCAGCTTTGCACCTACTAGGCTCGAATTTGACAGGTCAGAATTCTCTCCTTTGCCTGTCGCCTTCATAGTTTCAAGATCTGCAGCACAGGCCAGTGATGAACTCAGACAAAGAATCATACTAGTAATGACTGGTTTCATGATGTTCTTCATTCGATTTTTTCTCCTCAGAAGGTGGTTTGTCATCTGGTCAACTATCCATATCGGCAGCATAGCAAACAACCCTACCCAATCAGTGTCATAGGTATTCGCCAGAGATGTTATTGTGTAACCACTTTCGGTTGTCGCTAACCACGTTTCTAAACACACCTGTCTTCATGCAAACGGATTATCAACGGTGACGGTCTGCTCCAGAACAATCTCCTCCGGTAGTTTTCCGTTAGATGCTTCCTTTTCAAGTAACGTAACAACAGCATCGACAACTGCCTTCAGCTCGTGTGCAGCAGCAAGCCCTTTACAGTCTCTTGTCAGGTCAAGCGAGCCATGCAAGGAGACCCGATCAGTACGGTTTTCAATGGTAAGGTCTGCTATCTGAATAGTTTCAGATTCATTGGCATAGGGCTTCATCGGCTCTCCTTCCTGCTTCTGGCCTTGGCTGCGGGAAGTCGCATGACTCTGCTCTTTACGTCCTGTGTCAGCGTAGGAAACAGATTGATCCCTGCCAGCTTTTCAATTTCAGCCACAGATACGGTGCTGTAGTCAGTACCTGGTTCGTTCTGCTCCAGGTAGCAGCCAGATTCTTTCCTGGCTGGATCATAGAGGCATTTATAGATACCGGTCGGAATGATAACCCTGCCCTTCAACGACTGCAGTTGCGCACCCTGGAACAGAGGGCCGGTGATGACATACAGCTCCCCCCTCTTCTTCACCTCTTTGCGAACAGCTGATTCAATGCCTTCATGAATGCCCCGGTTGTTTTCAGGTTCCTGAGGGATCATGTTTGAGAGCAGAAATGATTCGTCTTGGCTTTCAGGATCACCGAAGTCAGCTGATGGTGCCATGTGTCCTCGGTCATAACCGGAACGGGCATAGTCGGACAGCTCAGCACGTTCAGCGGATGGTAGACGAGTATCAGCCTTGAAGTTATTGGAGCGCTTTAACCCTTTAGCTGAGATAAGACTATCACGGGTTAGATATTCTGCTGACCAGAGTGGAGTACGGGTAATGCCGGAGTGGCCGACTGCATAAGCCTGGTTGCATAGCTCACGGTATTTTGATGATATCTTGGGATTGGTGACGAAGGGAGTCTTGCCATCAGCAAACTGTTCCTGACATGAAGTCTGGGCATATGCCGGCAATGCCAAGGCAAGCAGACAGAGTAGTGTAATCAGTCTATGCATGGGAGCCAAGTACCCTTTCCCGTAATTCTTTACCAACCTTGAAAAATGGCAGTTTCTTGGGCTTTACGTCAATAGTTTCACCGGTCTTTGGGTTGCGGCCTTTGTAACCCTCATATTCCCTGATTTCAAAGCTGCCGAAACCACGGACTTCTATTCGCTCGTCATTAAGTAGTGATTGCTGCATGGCAGCAAAGATTTCGTTAATGACCTGTTCAGCTCGCTTCATTGGCATGTCACGCTGCAAAGCTAGGTTTTCAATAAGATCAGATTTTGTCATACTTCCTCCACGTCTA
>NZ_JAOTRZ010000176.1 GCF_030247655.1 Trichlorobacter sp.
GAGGTAACATCCCTTGCAGTGCTGGCCTTTGCCAAAGGTCTGGCCTGGCTGCTGTACCTGACCCTGTTTTTAATGGCCACCCACAGCGCCTTTTTTGCCCCGGCCAAGTACGGCATTATCCCGGAACTGGCCCCAAGGGAAGAGCTATCCCACGCCAACGGCCTGATCGAATCATTCACCTTCCTTGCCATCATCTTCGGTACCACACTGGCCTCAGTCCTGACCCAGGCAGCATCCGGCCGTTTCTGGCTGGCCGCCTGCTTCTGCCTGCTGGTGGCGATCATCGGCCTGATCTGCTCGCTGCAACTGCCCAAAGTGGCTGCAGCAGCATCTGAACGCCGTATCCGCATCTTTCCGGCCGAGATTTTCCGTACCCTGCAGCATGTCTGGCATGACCGCTGGCTGATGCTGGCCATCATTGGCTCAGCCTGGTTCATGCTGGTGGGGGCCTTTACCCAGTTAAACCTGATCGGCTACGGCATCCAGCAGTTGGGGATGACTGCCGATAACAGCAACTACCTGTTTTTGGCTTCTGCCCTGGGGATTGCGGGCGGTTCACTACTGGCAGCCAAGCTGTCCGGCAAGGATGTTGAATTCGGCATCGTACCGCTGGGGGCGATCGGCCTGACCATCGCGCCGGTGCTGCTGCACAACGCACCTCCCCATCTGCCCACCGTGTTGGCTATTATCGTGCTGTTCGGCATCAGCGCCGGTCTGTTCTCGCTGCCGCTACAGACCTTTATCCAGATGCGTTCAGAACCGGCCATCCGGGGAGAGGTGCTGGCTGCCTCCAGCTTTGTCAACTGGGTCGGCATCCTGATCGCTGCCGGACTGACCTACCTGTTCAGCGGACCGCTGCATATGACTGCAGCCCAGGGGTTCAGCGTAATGGGCCTGATCACCCTGCTGCTGACCCTGGGCACCATCCGCTACCTGCCGGATTTTCTGCTGCGCTTTGTGGCATTGGGCGTCATGAACCTGCTGTACCGGATCAGGATTGACGGCAAGGACAACGTTCCACTGGAAGGCCCGGCCCTGCTGGTGGCCAACCATGTTTCCTGGATCGATGCCCTGCTGTTGGTGGCAACCCAGACCCGTCGGATCAGATTTGTGATGGATCGCAGCATCTACCAGACCCCAACACTTAACTGGCTGTTCCGGTTGATGGGGGTGATTCCGGTCTCTGCCAAAGACGGTATTGCCGGGTTCAAAGAGTTCATGCGCTCCACCCGTCAGGTGCTGAAGGAGGGCTACCTGGTCTGCATCTTTGCAGAAGGTGAGATCACCCGCCACGGCAGCCTCAACGCCTTCCGGCCCGGCTTTGCCAAGATCGCCCAGGCCGCCAATGTGCCGATCATCCCCACTTACATCGGCGGGGCCTGGGGCAACATCTTCAGCTATGCCCGCAACCGCCGGATCTACCTGAACCGTTACCCGATCTCGATCCTGTTTGGAGCACCACTGCCAGCTGACCAACCGGTCAAGGTCCGTACCAGTGTGATGGAACTGTCAGTGCACTACTTTGAAAGCCGCAAACATGACCGCCTGCCGCTGGCCGATGCCTTTATCAACACCGCCCGCAGCAACTGGTCGCACCCGGCGGTTAACGACACCACCGGCAAGAGCGCAACCTACGGCAAACTGCTGACCGGAGCCCTGCTGGTCAAAAACCGGCTCAAACCGCTGCTTAACGGTACCAATGTCGGCGTGCTGCTGCCCCCGTCCATGGCCGGGTTTACCGCCAACATCGCCCTGACTCTGCTGGGCAAGGTGCCGGTCAACCTCAACTACACCGCCTCACGGGATGCCTTTGCCTCATCATTGGAGCAGGCCGGGATAACCTGCGTGGTTACCTCAAAGAAGGTGCTGGAGAAACTGCCTGACCTGCCGATGCCGCACCAAATCATCCTGCTTGAAGATGCTATGACCAGCCTGGGATCGCTGGAAAAACTGCAGTCCCTGCTCAAGGCCCGCCTTGCACCCCGGATGACGCTCTGCAGCCAGCGCCCCAACCCGGATGACACCGCCACCATCATCTTCTCATCCGGCAGCACCGGCACACCCAAAGGGGTCATGCTGTCGCACCACAACATCCTCTCCAACATAGAATCGCTACGGGCGGTGTTCCAACCAGACCAGAACGACCGTGTGGCTGCAGTGCTGCCGTTGTTCCACTCCCTGGGCTTTACCGGCACGCTTTGGCTGCCGCTGCTGTCCGGCTTCTCATCGGCCTGCCACAGCAACCCGCTGGAGGCCACCCAGGTGGTCAAGCTGGTACGCAATGAGAAGGCCACCATCCTGATCGCTACCCCCACCTTCCTGTCTGCCTATCTACGCAAGGCAGATCCAGAGGATTTCAAATCCCTGCGTCTGGTGATCACCGGGGCTGAGAAGCTCAAGACTGAACTGGCCAACGCCTTTGAAGAGAAATTCAAACTGCGACCATTGGAAGGATACGGTGCCACTGAGCTGTCACCGGTTATCTCGCTGAATATCCCGGATGTGGAGATCGGCGGAGTGCGACAGAAGGGACAGTTACCCGGCAGCGTGGGCAGACCGATCCCCGGAGTGGCCGTGCGGATCAGCGACCCGGACAGCGGCGCACTGCTGGATGATGGCAAACCTGGCCTGATAGAAGTGGCTGGCCCCAACCTGATGACCGGCTATTTGGGCAAGCCTGAAGAAACCGCCAAGGTGATCAGGGATGGCTGGTACAACACCGGCGATATCGGCTACATCAATGAACAGGGCTTTGTGGTGATTACCGACCGTCTGGCCCGCTTCAGCAAGATCGCTGGCGAGATGATCCCCCACGGCGCGGTAGAGGAGCGACTGCTGGCAGCCCTTGGGACAACTGATCCACTACTGGCGGTCACGGCAGTACCGGATGAGAAAAAGGGAGAGCGGATTGCGGTGGTCTTTGATCAAGGCCAGCTGGATGAAGTACGGGTCAAGCAGGCCATTGGTCAGGCCGAACTGCCCAACCTCTGGAAACCTTCACTGTTTGTGGCAACAGATGCGATACCGATGCTGGGCAGTGGCAAACTGGATCTGAAGGGGTTGAAGAAGCTGGCAGAGGCGGCATAGTTATACAAAATTACATTTCATCTGTGAATTTGTACAAAATAATGGTAACCTACTGAACATGCTAATACATCGAACCATACAACCAGAATTATTGCGGCTGGCCGGACAATACCCGATAGTGACCATTATCGGGCCGCGTCAATCCGGTAAAAGCACTCTGTGCCGGATGGCCTTTCCGGAAATGCCCTATGTCTCCCTTGAGCAGCTTGCCCTGCGCGACTATGCAATGGACGATCCGCAGGGTTTTTTGCGGGATTACGCCGCCAATGGAGCGATAATCGACGAAATTCAACGAGTCCCCGGACTGTTGTCGGAACTACAGGTGCTGGTGGATGCCAACCCTCAGCAGAAAGGTGCCTACATCATCACCGGCAGCCACCAGTTCCAGCTGATGGAAAGCGTTACGCAATCCCTTGCCGGACGAACCGCCATTCTCAAGCTGCTACCGTTTTCATTTGCGGAGCGTTACGGTAAAGAGTTTCCGCAAGATATCGCCAAGCTGCTGTTTGAAGGGTTTTACCCGCGTATTCTAAACGATCAGCTGGACCCGGTTGAGGCGCTCTCGTTCTACCTGACCACCTATGTTGAGCGTGATGTCCGTGAGATCATGGCAGTCAAAGACCTGGCCCTGTTTACCCGTTTTCTGCGGCTCTGTGCCGGGCGCACCGGACAGATTCTTAACATCAATTCGCTGGCTGCCGACTGCGGCATCAACCACGGCACTGCCCGGGCCTGGCTCTCTGTGCTGGAGGCCAGCTTCATCATCACCCTGCTGCAACCGCACTTTGAAAACTTCAACAAACGCCTTGTCAAGTCCCCCAAGCTCTATTTCTGGGATGTGGGGCTGGCAGCGCATCTGTTGCGTATAGAGCAGGCCGGCCAGATTACGCATCATCCGCTGGTTGGCGCCCTGTTTGAAACCTTTGTGGTGACGGAACTGATGAAGCAACGGTTGAACATGGTACGCGAACCGCATCTGTACTACTGGCGTGACAATGCCGGGCACGAGGTTGATCTGCTATTTGAATCACCAGCCGGGATAGTGCCGATTGAGATTAAACTGGGTGCCACTATCCAGCAAAGTGCCTGGAAGGGGATTGACCACTACCGCAAACTCAATGTTGCTGCACAGCCGGGGCTGCTGATCTGCGGGGCAACAGAACGCCAGCAGCGCAGTAATGGCATGCAGGTGGTTGGATATCCCCATATCAGCGATGTTATGGCTGGCTTGTGTAACTGAAAAGCAGGTTTCTCGCCGAGGCGCAAACAACGCGAAGAAAACCAGAGGCTAACAGATGGGATTTGAAACAGCGCTCGATATTCTGCATTTCATCACCAAGGCAATAACGGTTGGTTACTGGCTTTTCGTAGCAGCGGTGATGTTGGGTGCCTTTTTCGCCTTCAAGGGAAAAGCTCCGCTTTGGGGGCGTGCGTTGGTATCCCTGATAATCGGCAGCATGCTGATGAGTTGGCCGATTATTAACCAGATCATACATAGCAAGCAGAAGAAGGAACACAAGGCGGTCTACGATGTGGCCGACGCACAGTTTCAGATGCGTTGCAAGAGCGCCGGTGTAAAGATCTATCGCACCGTGGACAATGTGGAAGGGGTGCTGCTTATGAAGCTTAGACCCAAGTGGGATCCTTATGACCAGAACCAGATTGATCCGTATGGGAATGATTATGACGATGCAGAAGGCTACATAGGTTCATTTCTTCGTGGGCGTACTGAAACATGGTCACCAGTTGAAGACCCGAAAAAGGCGCCTTACCCCGGCTACCGCTATGTTGATGTAATAGAGGCTGAAGGTAAACGGTACAGGTATACGGGATATATGGATGAAATCTGGAAGAGAGACCCCAATTATCGTAAAGGATATTCACAGTTTGCGTTAAAAAAGCAACTCACCAAAGCCCCTGCCCCTCGCTATGGCGTCACCTACGATGACATTACCACTCCGGAAGAACGCAAGATGTGGATAGCAGGTAGTTCGCTCAAGATAGTGGACCTGAAGACCAACGAGGTTGTTGCCGAGCGGATAGGCTACATGATTGACCGTGGCATGGGAGCCAATGGCGGAGGACGTCAACCCTGGACTCATGCAGCCAAGTGGGCTTGCCCCAAATTCCCAGGGACAGAACAACCAGACAAGAGTGCACAAACCAGAAACTTTACTGAACAAGTTCTCAAGATAAAGGGGCGTTAACCGGCTGATAGAACCTAAAAAGGTTTTCTTTTTACGTCTTACTTAGCGTCCTTTGCGCCTTTGCTAGAAAGTTGTTTTATGAACCAGATTATCGACATCCACTGCCACACCGCTGGCATCGGCGCCGGCAACTCCGGCTGCTTCATATCCCCGGCCCTGCGCAAGAGCTGGAAGTACAGGGTGTACCTTAATATTTTTTCGGATTATTAAGTAATATTTTTCGGATTATCATTTTACTTTTTGCGGATTATTGCGTACCGTCTTTACCTGACGGAGGCATCCAACCATGATTAAACGCCATATAAAAACACGCATTAAAGAGCTCTTGAATGACTTTCGGATTGTCTATCTCACCGGCCCCAGACAGGCTGGTAAAAGTACCCTTGTACGCGAGATAGCAAACGAAGAGGGGCTGGGCTACTACACCCTAGATGATGCCGCACTGGCAGGATCTGCCGAAAGCGATCCGTTGGGGTTCCTGGCATCACTGCCCAAACCGCTGGTACTTGATGAATTCCAGATGGCTCCTGCTCTGATCAGTGCCATCAAAATGGCTTCTGACACAGCAGATGGCCAGAAAGGCCTTTTTCTCCTTACCGGATCATCAGATGTTTTCCGCTCGGCACAGGTACAGGAGGCACTGCCGGGACATATGGCCCGGATTGAGCTTTTCCCCTTGTCACATGCAGAACGGAACCAGCAACATGACAACGCAATTGACCGGCTTATGGGCGGAACGTTTACGACAGCCGCATACAAAGCACTGGATCGATCTGAACTAGGAACCATGTTGATTGAAGGCGGCTATCCTGAAGCAACAACCAAAAGCCCGCGCTCTCGTAGCATCTGGTTTGATTCGTACATTCAGGGTCGCCTGCTGAAAGACTTTGAAGTCATGCACCATGCCAAGGGCGACTACCAGACCAAGTTGTCGGCACTTGTACGCAATCTGGCAGGTATGACCGGCAATCTCTTAAAATACGCCAATATTGCCAATGATCTGTCTCAGGACGACAAGACCGTAAAAAAATACATCGAGATACTGGAACTG
>NZ_JAOTRZ010000177.1 GCF_030247655.1 Trichlorobacter sp.
CTCTTAAGGTGTCGATTCGACCCCTTTAAAGTTGGGATTGTTGATTTTTTCCCACAGGCCAATGTACTCGATGGTGGTACGACTACGCATCCAGTTTTTTACTACATCTTTGGGCTCATCCGAATTTTTGACGCGAGCGATATCAGTTAGGGATATAAAATCGCTGTCGTTGATCCGTGTTAAGGAAATCTGAGTATTCTGTACCAGTAGCTTTGTCTTGCTCATATCCAACCCCACAGCGTTCATCGCGGTTCCAACTGGTTGTAAAGGCCTTGTTAACCGCCGATAAAGGCGGATACACGCCGATAAAAACAAAACTCTTAGGGGTAAAACCTTTACTGCTTAGCCTGTGCCTTCTCTGCGTTCATCGGCGTTCATCTGCGGTTCCAGTGGTTGTAAAGGCCTTGTTAACCGCCGATACAAGCGGATATACGCCGAGTAAAGCAAACAATCTATTGGTGAAAGCAAACACCCTACCCCTAAAGACTTTAGCCTGTACCTTCTCTGCGTTCATCGGCGTATATCTGCGGTTCCAACTGGTTGTAAAGGCTCTGTTAACCGCCGATAAAGGCGGATACACGCCGAGTAAAACAAACAATCTATTGGTGAAAGAAACGTCCTACCCCTAAAGACTTTAGCCTGTGCCTTCTCTGCGTTCATCGGCGTTATCGGCGGTTAAAGACTTGATTAAAAGCCTAAAATCATTAGCTTGCCTTGCCTGCTGTTCTTCTCAATGTCTCAGTGTGATCAGGATTAACCGCGTATACTGATCGGCTCCAGCAAAAAATCAGTAATAAACTGATATTGCCTGTTTTTTACCAATTCAAGGACACGATGCATGTCAATGTTCATGTAATCATGTACGATTCTATTTCTGAGGCCGATGGCAGCATTCCAGGCCGGCAGACCAGTTTCTGACACAATGCCAAGCTGCATCAGACTGACAAAACTATCATAGGCCGACAATGGCACCTGCTTTCCCGAGGCTTTCAGGAGTTGTTTTGCTTTTCCCACTGCGTTTTCTACTAACACCTGCAACGCGTGCAAGATTCCATTCTGCTCCAGTCGGGAGAGACTATCCCCGGCCTTTAAACGTTCAGATGCCTCATTCATCAGACTTGTTTGCTCCTGCGCTATGAATTCGGTCTCATTCTGATAGAGATCAAGCCGCATAAATTTGCTCCCAATAGTGTTCTTCAAGTTCACGCCATGTTCGCTGTAGGAAGTGATGCCAAGCAAGGCTACCACCACCTTTCAACGGAATCCCCTCTTCTGCAATCGTTGCACGCATGGCAAGTCTGGCTTTCGGCATATCTATTAAATCAATTGCGTCACCAAAAACAATAAATGCGGACGACAAGGTTGTACGAAGCTGTTCATTGGCTGCAAGCTGTTCCATAAATTCCATATTACGAGACCACTGGACTGCAATATCCCAATCACTGGCAGCGTGTTCAAAACCGGTTGCCCGGCTTCCAATGAGAACAGCAAGCTCTAGATCTGGAATGGTGGAAAGCAAACTGGCAAGCAGATCCATATGTGTCGACATAATTACCTCAAAACGGTGTCTCGAACAGAGACCCTTCTCTGCGTTCATCGGCGTATATCTGCGGTTCCATCTGTTGTAAATGCCTGGTTAAGCGCCGATTAAAAATCAAGAACTATTCTTTTTATCTCTATTCTGGGGCTCCCAAAGTTTACCAGCAAACATAGCGAAAAATTTGTCGCCTTAAGATAATTCAGGCATTGTGCACGATGCACATTATCCAATATCTTAACCGCTTTCAATTCCACGATCACAAGCTCATCAACGATTATATCTGCAATATAATCTCCAACAGTTACGCCGTCATAAACCACTTTAACTGGACACTGCTGTACGACACTCAGCCCAGACTTTTGCAATTCGTGACACAAAGCATTTTCGTAGACCTTTTCCAGAAAACCATTACCAAGTGTCGAGGCAACAGTAAAACAGCATCCAATAATCTTCTCTGTAAGTATGTCGAGTTTTTTTCGGCATTCTTCTGTGTTCATGGGCTGGTCCACTGGTTGTAAAGGCTTGGTTAACCGCTATCTCACACCAAGAGAGACACAAATCACAGGTTCACTATGAGACTCACGGCACCTTTAAAATCTCTCTGGTTTCTTGTTACCAAGACGCTTCCCTGCTCAATAGCGGTCGCAGCAATAATGGCATCTGGAAGTTTTATTTTCTTCTGCTTACGTACAGAGACAGCTATCTCCATTATCGAAGCTGATATATTAATCATCTTGAACCCTGCCAGAAACGAGCGAACGATTTGCTCTTGTTCCTGAGTAAAATCATAAGAGAGCGTCTCCATCCATGTTATCGGCGAGATTGCAAGTTTTCCTCGATGCTCTCGAAAAAACGAAACAACATCTGATTGTCCCTCAAGGTAGTAGATGATGATGTTGGTGTCTACGAGATACATGGCCTATTTTTCCATTCCTTACGCATCTTCTTCTGGAACTCAATGCCATCAGGTGCTGCTGTTTTTAGTATTCCCGCTGCTTTTTCAAATGGATCGTTTGAGGTGGATGGTAAAACCGGTTGTATATCAATAAGTATTTGTTTCATGCTTCCAGTAGGAATGCCTGGGTTAGGTATGAACAGACCACCTTTTTTGACAATTGCCTCTACACGCATAAGCGCACTCCTTTCTACAGCTCTTGATATGCCGAGACCAATAAAAACCACCTCAGTCAGAGGTGCAAGGTATCGCAGGTGAAACCTTAAAAAACAGATTTTTGAGGTACATACTGTCAACCCTATAATCTTTAGCCTGTGCCTTCTCTGCGTTCATCGGCGTATATCTGCGGTTCCAACTGGTGTAAAGGCTCTGTTAACCGCCGATAAAGGCGGATGCACGCCGATAAAAACAAAACCAAACTCTTAGGGGTAAAACCTTTACTGCTTAGCCTGTGCCTTCTCTGCGTTCATCGGCGTATATCTGCGGTTCCAGTGGTTGTAAAGGCTCTGTTAACCGCCGATAAAGGCGGATACACGCCGATAAAAACAAAACTCTTAGGGGTAAAACCTTTACTGCTTAGCCTGTGCCTTCTCTGCGTTCATCGGCGTTCATCTGCGGTTCCAGTGGTTATTACCTAAGTTCATCCTTCATCCTTGCCTTACCTTGCTCATAGAAGATCTTGCCAACCCTCACTATATGCTCACGTAGGTCTGCGTGGTTAAGAGTATCAAATATCAAAAGATCAAAGGTGTAGGGAAGCAGGAGATCATCCAATTCAGAGTCAATGTCACCCAATTCATTCAAAGTAATTGCAGCACCATGCAGGCTTAAATCAATGTCTGAACCTGGCTTAAAAGTCCCTTTTACCCGCGATCCATACAACACCGCCTTTTCAACTGACGGGTGCTGCGACAAAACACCACATACTTTTTCAATTGTCTCTTCACGCAGCCCATACTGCATTAAAGATCCTGTGTTTGCTCAGCCAGGGCAGTAAATGTAGCCGTCATTTGTTCAAATGCCGGATAAAAACGGATCAGGATATTTGTTACCACTTCCTCAGCAGTTTCCTGATTATAGGTGTATGAACTAAGATTGCGAGACTTGATCATTTCCATCCATGATTCACCATCAGTGATCAATCCGTTTTTGAATGCCTCCCGAGTTGCCCCCTTTGATCCAACAACAACGTAAACACCTGACTCTTCCAGATAATCCTTCAATACGTTCCAAGCCAATTCATGGGTAAATTCAAAACCTTGAATTAACCCCTGCTGTTCAAGCTCGGACAGTTCACGTTGCCTCGCTAAATCTACAGCACGACGCAAGGTTTCAAATGCCCGAATCCAGCCTTCAGCCTTCAGCCTTCCGCCTTCATCCTTGCTTAATCATGGTGTTCCCTGACCCCTGCTATCAGCATAGTTAAAATCCCCCAGCAAATCATACCCACGGCAAAGGTCGCCAGAATAGCCCGGAAACGTTTCGGCTCTACCGGATAATCCGGCAAACTTGATTGCACAATCCGCTCCAGGTACAACTGCTTGCGCTGGGCCTCATTGCGAGCCTGCTCAAGCGACGCCAGGGCAGCTGCCAATTGTTTATCAGCAAAGCCACGCTCCAGGGTCAACCGTTCGTATTCAGCAGATTTACCGCTTAGTGACCCGTCACCACCTACCACCTTTGCTGTTTCAGTTGCAATTTCAGACTGCAGCACATCTGCGCGTTTTTGTAACACAGCTATCTGAGGGTTATTTTTAGTAACCGAGCGAACCTGTGCTAACTGCGTCTTGGTAGCAATCAGCTCATCCTGCAGCTTTGAAATCTGCTGCAACTGCAATGCTGACTGTTTCTCAGGATCAAACACCCCTTTTTTGTTACGATAGGTTGATAAAGCCAAAGATGCAGCCTTGGCCCTGGACTCTGCTACAGACACTTCAGACCGGGCAAAGCTGATCATATTCTGGCGACCACGCTCATTCAGCTGGTTCACCAGTTTTTCACTCATCTCTAACAGACTAACGTTTATTTTACGGGCCTCTTCAGCGCCAAAAGCCTTGGTACGCAGCGTTGTGATGGATGAAGAGCTGTCATTACTCACTTCAACAATATGCTTTTGATAGTAACGATGTAACGCCTCGAAGCTGGAATCAGGATCAATGCCCCCAAAGCGGCTGAACCGGTCAATTTTCGGATCTGTATAGAGGGTGGCCAGCGTAAACTGAACATTCAACTGCTGCAAAGCATCCCGTGAAGAGATAAAATCATGCACCGTATAGGTATCATCCTGGGATTTTGAAAAACCGGCACTCTGCAGAAACGCGCCGATACCGGTTACTTGCTGTTTTTGGGGGCTGCGAATCACAAAGCGTGATTCCGAGATATAGACATCTGAGGCAACAAATCCGAAGTATATGATTGAAAATAGTGTGGGTAGGAAAACCGTCAGCAAAAAGAGGCGATTAAAACCAAGCAAGCGCCTTTTAAATGACTGTACAGCAGAGGGGGGAACAGACTGAGGTTCTACAGATTCTATTGATTGCAAAATAAGATCCTTGGAAGCGTTATAGTGGCTGCCTGAGTTGGTATATATACCCCATAAAAGGGCTACCGTCAAACCGATCCACACTTTTTCCGGTTCGATTCTGACTACTCCAAGAGAACACAGAACGACACCCACAAGAACATACATTTCAGAATCTGATTAGCGCTGATCTTCCGCCGGATCAGTATGTATCCCCTTTCCCTGAGGGAGAGGGCCAGGGTGAGGGGGAAACCGATTGATAGTATTTGACCTTATCCCCCTCATCCGGCCTTTGGCCACCCTCTCCCTCAAGGGAGAAGGGTAAATCGGAAGATTCTTCTGATAACAACACATTATTTTTACTTGCAACAACACCCCTCAGTCAACTACTGTAACCACAGTTACTATATTCAGATCAAGGTGCTACCCATGAAGTTTTATAACCGTACAGACGAACTGGCAGAACTTGCCACCCTTTATGAGCAGTCAGCCGATAGCGGACGGATGACCGTGCTTACCGGCCGTCGCCGTGTTGGTAAAACAATACTGGCTCTGGAGTCAGCAAAACAGCACAAGCATATCTACCTGTTTGTTTCCAAAAAAGCAGAGGCCCTACTCTGCCAGGAACATATTGAAGAGCTCAGGCGCCTGTTCAGCCTCCCTATTGTTGGTGAAATACGCCACTTCCGAGATATCTTTCTGCTTCTGATTGAACTATCCCGTAATGAACGGATAACCCTGATCATTGATGAGTTTCAGGAATTCTTCAGTATCAATCCGGCAGTCTATTCAGAACTGCAAGGAATCTGGGATCGTAACAAAGCCACCTGCAAACTGAACGTGATCTTCATCGGGTCAGTCCATTCACTGATGTACCGCATCTTTCAGGATCAGAAAGAGCCGCTGTTCGGCAGGGCTGACCGGATTATGTTTCTCAAGCCGTTCAGTATCTGCTCCATCCATGAAGTAACCCGCGATTATAATCATCCTGATATTCAGACCGTGTTTGACGTGTATGCCATTACCGGAGGATTGCCCAAGTACCTTGAGCTGCTGGCAGAAAACAAGGCATTACCCAGAGCAGACCTGTTTGACTTTATGTTCAAACCGTTTTCGCCATTTCTGAATGAAGGCAAAAATCTGCTGATTGAGGAATTTGGCAGAGACTATGGCACCTACTTCTCCATACTGGAATTGATCGCTACCGGCAAAACCGCCAGAAGTGAAATTGAGTCAGTACTTGAAATCCATAGCGGTGCGTATCTGGCAAAACTGGAAGGTGAATATGCCCTGATCGACCGGCATCGTCCCATTA
>NZ_JAOTRZ010000178.1 GCF_030247655.1 Trichlorobacter sp.
AGCATCAGTATGATGACGGTGAAGCAATGCGTGATGACTCCAACTTCTGCTATGCCGGCGCCTGGGAGTTCAAGGGCATGAATAATGAGCCCGAGCTACACAAGGAGCCCCTCAAATTCGAGAACGTCCATCTCGCAGTAAGGAGCTACAAATAATGAGCGATCACAAGACCATGACGATTAACCTTGTCGTGTGGCGCCAGAAGAACGCTAACGACACTGGAAAATTTGAAAACTATTCTGTCAAAGGGATCACCGAGCACCACTCCTTTCTGGAGATGCTGGACGTCCTCAACGAGGACCTGATCAAGGCCGGTAAGCAGCCGGTTGCCTTTGACCATGATTGCCGCGAAGGTATCTGCGGTATGTGTTCACAAGTCATCAACGGCATGCCTCACGGCGGCCAGGAGCGTACTACCGTATGTCAGTTGCACATGCGGAAGTTCCATGATGGCGACACCATCTACATCGAGCCTTGGCGTGCCCGTGCATTCCCGATTGTGAAGGATCTGGTGGTTGACCGTGAAGCTCTGGACAAGATTATTCAGGCTGGCGGTTACACCTCCTGCCATACCGGTGGTGTACCAGACGGTAATGCTATTCTGGTTTCAAAGCCGGTTGCTGATGAATCCATGGACGCAGCAGAGTGTATCGGTTGTGGTGCCTGCGTTGCCGGTTGTCCTAACGGTGCTGCCATGCTGTTTACCGGTGCCAAGGTCTCCCAGTTTGCCGTACTGCCACAGGGCCAGCCTGAAGCAAAGGCTCGTGTTAAAAATATGGTTCAGGCCATGAAGGACTGTGGTTTTGGTAACTGTACCAACCATTATGAGTGTATGGCTGCCTGTCCTAAGGGGATTGACGTCAAGTTTATCGCCCGGATGAACAGGGAGTATCTGAAGGCTCAATTTTAATCTTATCTGATTGAAAATGGAGTTTTAGGGCGACCTTTTTAGGTCGCCCTACTTTTTTATGGACTTAAACATTATCAAACTGCATATCTCTCTTGCATCGCAGGCTGATTCGGGCCTTGAGCCGATTCTCACCGGTAAGGGGGCTGGCTTTGAAGATGCGTTACGTACGGTCAGTTGTGTTCACAAGAATCAATCCTGCACTATCTGCCAAACATCAGGTACCTGTGTTGTACCAGCGTTAATTGCCCGACATCTTTCTCAAGACCCAGACCTGGTGAGGCGGCATCAAAAACCTGGTCTTCCTTTTGTCTTTTATGCTCATTCAGACGTAAATGATCATGATAGCACATTGGGGTTGAACTTGCTGGGATCAGCCTGTGGTCATCTGCCTCTGTTTCTCAAAGCCCTGAATACACTGACTGGTCAAGATGCCTGTATTCGTCTGACTGCCAGCGATTATCAAAACGTTGCTGTTGAGCTCGATCACGTCTGTCCAGAGACGGCAGATAATCTTCCGGTATTGGCAGCTGCTGACCTGCTTACACTGTACAGTCACCGTTTCAGTTGTTGTAAAAGGATACGACTAGATCTGTTGTCACCACTACGCTTGAAACGTGATGGCCACGAGTTGAGCAGATTTGAACCACACTACTTCATCCGGTCGTTATTGCGTCGTATCTCATCACTTGCGGTTTATTATGGTGGCGGTGTTAATCAGGAGTTATTTCGACATCTTGCTCAACGTGCAACATCGGTGTCACTGGTTCGCCAGCTGCCGTCTAAAAGCATGGGTTCACTTCTGAGGGGTGTTACAGGCAGTTTTGAACTCGCCGGACCTTTTGATGAGCTTGGTCCCTTTTTGGCATTAGGTGAACAGGTACATCTTGGGAAGGGTGCTGCCTTTGGTATGGGGAGTTTTGTTGTTACCGTTATTGGCTGATTAAATGCTGAGTGAGATAAACGTGATCTGACGTCTTGGGTGTTTACTGTACTGATTTGACATTTAAACCTCGTTGTTTCAGATTGTTGACTTCATTTTAGAGAGAATGTATTTTGATGAAATTTGTCATGATAGGTGTCTTACTTGTCTTTTTCAGATTATAGCGCACTGACAATTGATGTAGAAGACTGGTACCACGTCTGTGGTATTGGCCAGCAGGCGGTTCCTCCACACAATTTGTGGCGAGTGGTGCAAAATGTTGAAAAAATAGTGGCATTACTTGAACAGAACCAAAGCAAGGCAACCTTTTTTATGCTTGGTTCCGTGGCTGAAGCGATTCCTGAACTGGCCCCTATGATCGTTGCAAACGGTCATGAGATAGCCTCCCATGGCTATTCCCATACGCTGTTAACGGATTTGGATAAACATCAGTTTCTGGATGAATTACAGCGTACTGAGCAAATTTTGATTGATCAAACCGGGAGGCGTCCTGTTGGTTATCGTGCCCCTCAATGGTCGGTGTCACCTGAAACACCATGGGTGGATGAATTATTAGCTGAGAACGGTTATCTCTACGATTCAAGCCGTAATCCGTTGCCTTTTGTTGGCGATGCATCTGCACCGCGTTATCCGTACCGGATTGACACCCCCAATGGTTCTCTCTGGGAGATTCCGCCGCTGGTAACGAAGACGAGTATTGTTTCTCTTCCAACCGGCGGTGGTTGGGGATTCAGGCTGTTTCCGTTAGGGCTTATTGTAGCAACTATTGAATCGTATGTGAGGGACGCAGCACCGGCTGTGTTGTATCTGCACCCACGCGAAGTTGATCCTGATGGGCCACGTTTGCAGTTGCCGCTATTCAAGCGCTTTCTTGCCTACGGCATGCGTACCGATGCAACGATGAAACTCTCTAGCCTATTGCAGCGTTTTCGCTCTATGACTTTGGAAGAGATGGTTCGGACATGGCAACCTGCATCCTGATACCGGCGTATAATGCTGCGGCAACATTACGGGCGGTGTTGGTTGATTGTCTGGTTTTTGATATGCCGCTGGTGGTGGTGGACGATGGCTCCACTGATGGTACTGCTCAGACGCTGGACGGTTTGCCGGTAACCTTGCTGACGCATTCGGTCAACCGTGGCAAGGGGGCGGCTCTCAAAACCGGTTTTGATTGGGCAATTCAGCATCAGTTTGATGGCGTGGTGACACTGGATGCGGATGGCCAGCATGATCCCAGCGCTATCCCACGTTTACTTGCCGAAGTTGACAAAAAAGGTTATGATTGTCTCTTAGCTTCCCGGCATAGTCAGTTTGAAGAGATGGCTGGTCTGCGTAAAGTCTGGAACCGTTTTGGGGTCTGGTGCATACGCAAAAGGACCGGATTTGAGATCACCGATAGTCAATCAGGCTTTCGTTTTTATCACGCCAGGCTGTTACGTGCGGTGAGGCTTGAAAAAAATGGCTATGATCTGGAGATGGAACTGCTGGTAAAAGGGTGGAAGGCAGGTTTTACAATCGGTTCATTGCCGGTGCCGGCTCGTGTTGCTGATGGTAGAGCAACCAGCCACTATCGTCCGGTGCAGGATACGTGGAATATCTGTATGACATTCCTGAGATACATGTAGAGAGGCGGCCTATGCTGCAATCCTTAAAAACATATACCCGTGATAAAGTAGTATCTTATCTGCTGAACATGGCAACCAGTTCATCGGATGAGACCCTGATCAAGATGACCCACCTGATGGAAATGATCCCAAAGAAACAATACTACAAGGATCGTATCCGCTGGATTCGTAACCTTGTGCAGCAAAAGCATCCTTCCATCGAATTTCCACGCAGGATTCTGAAAGAGTTGCATCCCAATCAGCGCGATAAATGGATCACCAACCTGGCAATCAATCACCTGCTTTCCGGCACTAACAAGCGCAAGGAATGGGCTGATGCAAACGGCTTTTATCCGCCTTCCACCGTGGTCATATCCGTTACCATGCGCTGTAACCTGTCCTGTTACGGCTGCTATGCCGGAGACTACAACAAATCCCTGGAATTAACCCTGGACGAGATAGACGGCGTACTTACCCAGATGAAGGAGATGGGGATCTATTTTGCGGTGATCTCCGGTGGCGAGCCGTTCTTTATGCAGGGCATATTTGAGCTGTTTGAAAAACACAGCGACATGGCTTTTCTGGTCTTTACCCACGGCGGTCTGATTGATGAAGCCCTGGTGCAGCGCCTGATTGCAGTGGGTAACGTCATGCCGGCTTTCTCGCTGGAAGGGTATGAACAGGAAACCGATGAACGGCGCGGTGCCGGTCATTTCAAGAAGGTGATGAATGCCATGCGTCTGTTGCGGGAGAATGGACTCTCCTTCTGCGGTTCCTTTACCCATTCCAGTAAAAATACCGGTATCATTACTGATCCTGCCTATATCGACTTCCTGCTGGAACAGGGGGTGTTTGCGCTCTGGCTGTTCTCCTATGTACCGGTGGGCAGAGAGCCTGATCCAGCCTTGATGCCCTCACCAGAACAGCGTGATCAACTGCGGCGGGCAACGATTCAGTACCGGGCCACCAAGCCGATGCTGTTTGTTGATTTCTGGAATGACGGCCCGATGATTTCTGGCTGCCTTGCTGCCGGGCGTAAATACCTGCATATCAATGCCAGCGGTGATATTGAACCGTGCGTTTTTTGCCATTTTGCTGTGGATAATATCCGCCGTACCAGCCTGAAGGATGCCTTGGGTTCCTCTCTATTCCGTAAAATTCGTGAAAAGCAGGGTGAACATGAGAACCTGCTGCGGCCCTGCATGTTGATAGATCATCCGGAGAACGGTCGTGAATTCTTTGAGAGTGAGGGTGCCTATCCAACCCACGATGGTGCAGAGGAGATCTTTACCGGGTTGGCAGAAGAGATGGATCAGTATTCTCGCAACTATGGCGGGATTGCGGATCAGGTCTGGGAAGAGGAGTTCAGGGAACATCCGGCCTTTAATAAAAAGAACGGAACCTGTAACGGATAATGTCGCTCTACAGCAGTCTGAACCTGTTCTTTATCAAGTTGTTTACGGTGCTGGTGCCCCGCTGGTTGCACGCTCCCTTTGCCCTGTTCTGGGGGGCGCTGTTTTACCTGCTGACGCCACGGCAACGCCGGGGCATGCGGGCTAATCTGCGGGTAGTAACCGGCAGGCAGCAGGTTGAGGGACTGCTCATCTCCAGCTATTACAAATATGCCCGCAACTGGTGCGATGTCATGCTGATGATCCAGTTGCGGGGCAGCCGTCTTCAGGCCCTGATAGGTCAACGCAGTTCCGGTAAGCCGCTGGAAGATGCCCTTGCTAAAGGCAACGGGGCGATCCTGATTTCGCCCCACTTTGGCAACTGGGAGCTGGGTGGGCTTGGTCTGGCAGACCTGGGCTACAAACTGAATGTCATGACCTTCCCTGAGCCGGATGAAAAGGTCAACCAGCAGCGGGAAAAAGTGCGGACCGAACGGGGCATCGGGGTGATCTATGTTGATCGCCATGACACCTCACCGTTGGCAGTGATTGAGGCGGTTAATGCCCTGCGCCGCAACGAGATCATCTGCCTGATCGGTGATCGTGATGGTTCCTCCAACACAGTTCAGCTTGATTTTTTTGGTCAACCAACCGATATTCCGGTTGGCGCTGCCTATCTGGCCATGGCCAGCGGTGCTCCGGTCCTACCGGTGTTTGTCCCACTCATGCCGGATGGCCGTTATGCCACCCTCATGGAAGATCCAATATTCTTTCAGAGCAGTCACGGTCATCATCGCCAGGCCATCAAGTCTGGTATGGAACAGTTGATTGCTGTTTTTGAACGCTATATCCGGCAGTATCCTGATCAGTGGTATAATTTTTTTGAATTTTGGGCTGATACTTCCCGTAAGAAAAGGATAGCAGATGAGTGATGAGCTGATTCCCAAAGTAAAACAGATGATTATCGATGCCCTGCGGATTGAAGGGATGGTCGCTGAAGAAATTGATGATGACGCTCCCTTGTTTGGTGAAGGTCTGGGGCTTGATTCCATAGATGCCCTGCAGCTGGTTGTGGCAATGGAAAAAGACTTTGGTGTTGTGGTGCCTGATGCTGCAACCGGTACCAAGGTATTTGCCTCTGTGCGGGCCATGGCTGCCTACATCGCTGAAAACCAGAAATAATTGATTCAGGCGCTCTGATGAAAATCCTCTTCCTTTCCCCTGGTTGGCCTAAAGGCCGATTATGGGGAGAATTGGGCTTCAAATTTCCTACCCTGTCGCTGGCATCCCTGGCTGCGGTTACACCGCAGGAATGGGATGTTGCGTTCCATGACGACGCTATCCGTGCCACGAATTTTGATACCGATGTCGACTTGATTGCCCTGACCGCTATGACGGCCCAGGCAACCCGGGCCTATCAGCTGGCCGATACCTTTCGGAGTCGCGGCAAGAC
>NZ_JAOTRZ010000179.1 GCF_030247655.1 Trichlorobacter sp.
CGGCTGCAATTGAGAATCACCGGGGGGGATCAATGTATCCCAAAACGAACGCGCCTTCTGAATATCTGGAATAGCGCTGTTTGAAGCATCACCTGCGGACACTTGAAATGCTGAAACTGGCTGTTCATGCGAGTTTTTTTGCAGTGCAATCAGTTTTTTATGGGTTCTGCCAGTACGATGAGCAGATCTACCACGGCTTGACTTCACTTGATGTGGCGAACGTACAGTTTTTTTTTGCACCTGAGCAGGGTCAAGCTCAAAACGGGGGTCCATGGCACTACTGAGCTGCGGGGAGCACACAAAAACAAAAAATGAAAACAAAAGTAAAAAAGCAAACGATCGTTGCAGAATCATGGCAGTTGAAGCCCTCATGGTGTAGGTGCATAGACAAAGGCCTTAATCGGCCCATTTGAAGTTGAACGATAGATCAGCAAATCAGCCTGACCGGGAAGCGTTGCCCGCTCCAGCCAGACTTCCCCCTTGCGTTCCTGGCGACCTGACTGATACTGTTCCCTGCCGGTCAGGTCACGCAACACCTGTTTAAGCTCTGTTAGTGGAATACTGCTGTCATTAACTGCAATCACCTGAACTGCATGCAACCGGCCATCAGCATGAAACAGGCGATAATCTCGCCGCGCTGACAGATAACGAGACCAACCTGGCTTCTTGTTGGAAAATGACGTATCGCGCTTTGCCTGAGCAACAAAACCCGGGGGCGTTTCAGCATTGTTAACTACAGCCGGAGACACAGCGGCAGGTGATTGTACAGAGCTGACAGTTAGTTGCACAGCCGGCTGCTGTACAGGCCGTACCGGCAGGTTTTGCTTAACAACAGGTGGATCTATAGTATCTGCACCCCGTTTCTTCAACCAGAACAGCACCATTCCAAGCAACAGGAGCGTTATCAAGACTGCAACGCCCCAGCGCCTCATCCGCTTACGCCCCTTGTATTCTTCTTCAAAAGCCAGCAGTAACGTGTCCACAGGAACAGAAACATCTGCAGCCACGGATGACTGGTTTTGCGGATGAGACACCGTACCTGAAGCCTGTTGTTCAGACCTTACAGACTGTTCCGGTAGCGGTTGCCGTAAAAAAGCAGGGGGTTGTTTCCCGGCCATTAACGGGTCCCTTGGCACTGGCGCTTCCAACGTTTCAGATAAAGATACAGGAGGTTTGATTTTGGCTGCATGGAGCTCGGCCGGTGGGCCACCAGGCAGATCATGATCAAAAGCTGTATCTGCAGAGGAGACACTTTTTACGGAGCCTCTAATTTCATAGGGGACAACATCAGGTACGCCTGCAACATCTTTATTTTCAGCAATAAACTCATCCACTAACTGATCAGCAAGAGTTGATGTTGGCAATATTCCTGATTCAGGAACAAGGGGCACCGGCTCAGAGGGGGCATTATAGAGCATATCCCAACGATCGCCAAACAGCGACTGCAGGGCTGTACGCAAGACCTCACAGACCGCCTCAAAAGGGGCTTCAAGATCTACCAGATGGCTAAACAGGCCTGGTACTAGTTTGGCTTTGGAATTCCCCTCATGCATAAGGATAAAATCAGGAGCACCTTTACCCAACAACAGCTGGATATGCCGTGCAACGCTTTCACCGGTTACTCCGGCTATCTGATCCTGAATACAGACTGCTACCGGACGCTTTTCAAACACATCTTTCAAACCATGGTCAAAATCATCAACCACATCAATACGGATTTTGAGAACCTGCTGGAAGTGGACTCGTAACAGTTCCGCTCGGGGACTGTTTGATATAAAAAGCAGATTAATCATGTTTACCTTGCGCAAAATTGATTTATCTTTTTTACATGGGGTAGCTACGCTTGTCAACATCACGAAATCACATAATTTAAGTACGGGACAATTAGTACGCTTCAAAACGAACCGGGAAAACAAACATTTTGACAGCATGCTGACTATCAGTATAATGAACTATTTTTAAAGCAGGAGTCACCATGTACGATATTGAAAAAAGCATTGGCTTTTTGTTGGCCAAAGCCCATCAACGTGGTTGGGCGCTCTTTTCAGAGGAGATCGGCCGGTATGAGCTGACACCACCACAGTTCAGCGTCCTGGCTTTTCTCTGGCAACAAGACGGGCTGACGCAAACGGAATTATCTGAAAAAACCCAGATTGACCGCACCACCATCGGTGGCCTGCTTGACCGGATGGCGCGTTCAAGCCTGTTGGAACGTCATCCCCACCCCCAGGACAGACGCGCCCACCTGGTGTATCTAACTGAACATGGCAAAAAACTGGAGCCAGAGTTAACGAAACTTGCCCAGGATGTGCTGAACCGCTTTACTGCCGGGCTTTCTGAAACAGATAAGCAGCAGCTGAGAAACATGCTGGAGATCCTGCGCGGAGAAAGGAAAAACGATGCCACGACTGCTGCCTAAAGCATTCCTGTACACACTTGGCTTGCTGTTAATCACACAAACGGGGTATAGCGCCCCGCTATCCCTTGCAGACTGCTTGAAATTGGCCAAAGAGCGCAACCCATTGTTAAAAACAGTCCGTTGGGATCAGGAGATTGCCAGCCAACAGATCCGCCAGTCTGACAGCAGCCTCTATCCCAGAGTGGACCTGCAGGGAGGGTACACAGCCCAGCTTGAAGCCCAGGCCATGAAAATTAATGGTATGACCTTGGAGACGCAGCAAAGTTCCTACGGCTTTGCCAATCTTGCTGCAACTCAGACCATCTATGACTTTGGACGCAGGAATGCCCGTCGCCATCAGACTCAGTCAGCAAGCAAGGCCGTAGAAAGCGGGATACGATCAAAAGAGCAGGAGGTGAGCCTGCAGGTGATTGAGGCCTACTTTGCCGTGCTAGAGGCAGAAAGACTGGTTACCACTGCCCAGCAGGAACTACGGACCGTAACCGAGCACCGCCGGGTGGCTCAGGCCCTGTATGACAACGGCGTAGTTACCCGTAACGATCTGTTACAGGCTGATCTACGTACGGCATCAACACGCCAGAAATTGCTGGCCATTCAAAATCAGGTAACGAATCTTCGACTACAGCTTAATTTTCTGATTGGCGGTGAACCGGGGCAGCACCCGGAACTGCAGGAACCACCCGAAACAGTACACATAGCTGAGCAGGAAGTTGATGTAACCAAGGCTATCTCAAAACGTCCAGACCTTCAGACTCTTCGCAAACAACTTGAGGTCACGGAGCATGAACTACAGGAAAGCAAAACACTCTTCTATCCAGAACTGTTTGCTCGGGCATCCATGGATTACCTGCAAAACAGCAAGGTCAGAGAGCAGGCAATCTATGCCGGTACCATTGGTCTGAAGATCAACCTGTTCGATGGCTTCGGATCCACAGCATCCAGAGAAAAGGCTGTTAGCTCCCGTTCCCGCACCCAACAGCAACTGCAAATGGCGGAACAGCAGGCGCGACTTGAACTGGCCACTGCCCAAAACGATGCCAAAGTGGCAAGAGAGCGGATTACGGTTACCAGCGAGGCGATCAAACAGGGCGAAGAAAACCTGCGCATCAATCAAAACCGTTATCAGGAACGGGTTGGCACAGCCACAGAGGTGCTCGATGCCCAAACCCTGCTTTCACAGGCCAGGACCGAGCATTACCGGGCCTACTACGACTACCAGATATCCTCTGCCCGCCTGCGTAAGGCGGCTGGCGAACTATAAACAGGAGCTACCATGGCTGAAGAAAATTCTACCGTCTCCCCTACCCCGGATACAGAACCAGACACTCTGCCGGAGGCGGGAAAAACCGGCCTGACACCACAACGAAAGGCTGCCATCCTGGTACTGACTCTATGCTTAATCGGCATTTGGCTCGGATTCCGCTGGCTGATTGATGCCAGAACAAACATAACCACCGACAATGCCTTTATTGAATCAAACATCCACCCGGTCTCGGCACGGATTTCAGGGACCGTAACAGCGATCCATGTAAAAGACAATCAACAGGTAAAGAAGGGTGACCTGCTGGTTGAACTTGATCCAGGCGATTACCGTGTCGCAGCAGAAAAGGCCGAAGCAGCAGTAGGTGTTGCTCTTAATGAAACATCTGGCGACACCTCTCAGGTAGCTGCTGCCCGCGCGGCAGTGCAATCGGCAAAAGCCCGGCAGGAGCAGAGCAGTATTGATCTCAAACGTGGTGAGGCCTTGTATGGCCGAGAGGTAATACCCAAAGAACAACTTGATCGTTTGCACACAAACCAGCGCATTGCCAATGCCCAACTACTGGAAACGCAGGAACAGTTGAAAAAGGCAGAAGCAGTGGCCGGCATCACCAACGGCCCAGGCGGCAAGGCGCGGGTACGCCAGAAACAGGCAGAGCTGTTAGAATCACGACTCAAGCTGGCCTACACCCGTATCACAGCTCCGGTGGATGGTTACATTACCCGTAAAGGGATTGAGACCGGCGCCACCATACAGCCCGGTCTGGCCTTAATGGCGGTGGTATCACTGAATGGCTCCTGGGTTACCGCCAACTACAAAGAGAGTCAACTCACCCATATCCGGCCAGGCCAGAAAGTAAGCTTCAAGGTGGACGCCTACCCTGGCAAAACCTTTAATGGAGAGGTTGAAAGCATTATGGCCGGCACTGGTGCTGCATTTTCACTGCTACCGCCTGAAAATGCCAGCGGCAACTATGTCAAGGTAGTCCAGCGGATTCCGGTTAAAATCATGATCGATCAGACCAGTGATCCTGATCATCTGTTACGGGTTGGTATGAGCGTCATCCCCTCCGTGCGTACTGGACGAACCACGGGGCAGGTAGCAAGGGATTTAGCCCCCTTCAGTAAATGACCGAAGCACGCTCCATCAATAAATGGCTGATCGTTATCACCGTCATGCTGCCGACCATTATGGAGATCATCGACACCTCGGTGGCAAACGTGGCGCTGCCCTACATGCAGGGCAGCCTGAATGCAGGCACCGAAGAGATCACCTGGGTTCTGACCTCCTATCTGGTCAGCAACGCCGTGGTCTTGCCGATGACCGGCTGGCTGGCCCGTATGTTCGGACGCAAACGTTTTCTACTAACCTGCATCACCCTGTTTACCATCTCATCAGTGCTATGCGGTGCCGCCCCCAACCTGGCAACACTGATATTCTTTCGGGTACTGCAAGGCGCTGCCGGAGGAGCCCTGATACCGATCAGCCAGGCTATTTTGCTTGAGACCTTCCCCCCCAAACAGCATGGTATTGCCATGGCCATCTTCGGGGTAGGTGCCATGACCGGTCCGATTGTAGGACCGGCCCTGGGTGGCTGGATTACTGATCAGATGAACTGGCGCTGGATTTTCTACATCAATATTCCGGTAGGACTGATTGCAATTGCCATGTGTACCCTGTTTATCTTTGATCCACCCTACCTTCGGGAAGGGATGGCAAAGGTGCTTAAGGTCGATTACTGGGGCCTGTTCCTGTTGACAGCCAGCATGGGGGCGCTGCAAGTGGTGCTGGACAAAGGCCAGCAAGAGGACTGGTTCAGCTCAAACTTCATCATCATCTTCAGTATTATCACGATTGTGTCACTGATCACCCTGATCTGGGTTGAGCTGACCCATGAGCAACCGATTGTAAATCTGCGCCTGTTCAAAAGCATTTCGTTTTCTGCCGGAAACCTGATTATGTTTGTGGTGGGATTCGGCCTCTACAGTTCAATTATGCTGATACCAATGTTCCTCCAAACCCTGATGGGCTACTCTGCCACCGATGCCGGTATGGTCATGGCCCCAGGAGGTGTAGCCACCCTGCTCACCATGCCGTTTGTCGGTGCCATGCTTCAGAAACGTGATGGACGCAAGATTGTTCTGCTCGGGCTGATCATCAGTGCCAGCGCAATGTTTCTGATGCAAGGACTTAATCTGCAGGCGTCCTACTGGGCCTTTGTCTGGCCCCGTATTGTGCTGGGAATCGGGCTTGCCATGATCTTTGTACCGCTGACTACGGTCACTCTTTCCGGCATTGCCCGACAGGAAATGGGCAACGCCACCGGCGTTTTCAACCTGCTGCGCAACATCGGCGGCAGTGTGGGGATAGCCATTGCTGCCACGTTGCTGTCTCGTTTATCCCAGTTTTACCAGACCAGCCTGTCAGCCCACATCACCCCCTATAATCCGGTCTTTCAGATGCGGATATCAGAACTGAAACAGGCCTTGATTGCAAAAGGGATGCAGGCAACCCAGGCCGATCAAACCGCCATCGGCATGATCTATGGTATGGTACAAAAACAAGCTGCTA
>NZ_JAOTRZ010000180.1 GCF_030247655.1 Trichlorobacter sp.
ATTATATCCTTCTGATTATTCGGCTTACTATAGCCTTGGGAATGCCCGCATTCACCTTAAACAGTATCGACGTGCCATTGCCGACTTTAATCATGCCATCCAGCTCTCCCCCAATGACGCCCATGCTTATAAAAACCGGGGGAATGCCTATTACGGCCTTAAACAATACCAGCAGGCCATTAAAGACCTCACCCAATCCATCCGGCTTAATCCTGCCTTAGCCGAAGCCTATGACAAGCGGGGAAATGCCTATCTGCTTTCTGGTACCACACTGCAAGGTTGTCGTGATCTTACCACGGCCTGTTCAATGGGTGTCTGTGGAGGCTATGAGTTTGCGCGGCAAAAAAGATGGTGTAAGTGACGTACGGTTTGGGCCTAAAGGACCAAGGGGGTAGCACTTTGGATAGTGAGATGATTATTGCCGCTCTCAGGCGGTATGAAGGCAACCTCGCCGGAATACTCTCCAGGTTTACACATACCAGCGATGGTATTTACATCAGTCACGGTGACGATCCGCTGTTTCGGCAGTACGTCCAGGAGCTTGTTGATCTATTTAACGATGTTCTTGGTGACAACGTTTACTCTGCACAGATTGTTGGTGAATTCAACGAAGGCGTGACCAACTACATTGACTCTCCCTCATACAAGAGTGTTGAAAATATCCTTTCGCTCATACGAGCCTCAAGCACTCGTCTTACCCGTAATCCGAGTCTAATGGCACGGAAAAAATCGGAAGAGGTTCTGTGCCGTCGAGAAAATGTATTCGTAATTCATGGCCGAGATGAAGCAAAATGGCGAGAACTGAAAGACATATTGAAATCTGAGTTTCGCCTTAACCCCATAGTATTGTTAGAACAGCCTGACGCTGGCTGTAAAACGGTAATAGAAAAATTCGAGTACTACGCAAAAACGTGCAGTTATGCAATTGCTGTATTCACGCCTGATGATGAAGTCAGCTCGGAAAAAGAAGTTTACCTCCAAGCCCGGCCAAACGTTATTTATGAACTGGGGTGGTTTTGTGGTCGGCTTGACCGGTCTGGCGCAATGCTCCTTCTCAAAGAAGGAACATCCGTGTTTACGGACTTTGGTGGGATTATTCAAAAGAGGTTTGCTAACAATATCTCAGAAAAAATTCTGGAGATAAAAAAAGACCTCGTGGCTGCTGGAGTACTTGATACAATCTAGCCGGGAAGGAACGCCAGATATGTCTCATATTGATAAACTTCAAATACGCCAGCAGCTACAGTCTGTCTTTGTTGACGATAGCAAGGTGGAGAAAATCATCGTGTTCGGATCGTTTATCACGTCTGATACCCCGCATGATCTGGATGTGGCGGTTTTCTGTAACTCTAGTGACGACTACCTTACCCTGGCGCTTGCTTTAAGAAAAAAACTACGTGGCATCTCAAGCATTATCCCCATTGATTTGGTGCCAATTGCCATGCCCTGCGATCCGTCAGCACAGTTTATGCAAGAGATAAACAAAGGTGAGGTGGTGTATGAAAAAAGACACTGAACTCTGGTTACAGTATGCCGACGATAATTTTAAATCTGCTAGGGTGCTGCTTGAAAGTGGGCTCTACAATCCTTGCCTGCAAAACGTTCAGCAAGCCGTAGAAAAATATCTCAAGGCATTTCTTGTTGAACAAGCGACCGGACTGTCAAAAACGCACAGCATTAGTGAACTGGCAGCACGTGTTAGAGGAGCAGGAGTTGTTCTCGCAATAACGGAGGATGAAACGGACTTGCTGGACTCAATCTACCTGCCTTCAAAATATCCTCTAGCCAGTGTTTTGCCGCACTTCATGCCTGATAGAAACATCTGTCAGCAGTGCCTTAAAATTGCAGAGCAGGTTCGTTGTAACCTTAAAGTAGTACTCGATCTGCCATGAACCCTGTTGTCTCTCTTTCATCCTTGGGCGAATTCGGTCTGATCGATCAGATTCGCGCCCGTTTCCCCCAGCCAGTGGCGCCTGAGCTGGGAATCGGCGATGATGCAGCATTACTTTCCCCCTCTGCTGGCAGTCAGGTGGTTGTTTCCACTGATCTGCTGGCAGAGGGGGTTCATTTTGATCTGGGCTTTGGCCCGGCCCGGCTACTGGGGCGCAAGTCTCTGGCAGTTAACCTCTCCGACATTGCCAGCATGGGGGCTGTTCCCCGCTGGTTTTTCCTCTCTCTGGCCATCCCGGCCGGGTTTTCGCTGGAAACCATTGAAGGCTTTCTGGATGGCCTGGCTGAGCAGGCTGCTGAACACAACTGCATCCTGGCTGGCGGCGATACCTGTGGTTCAAAGGGCGGGCTGACGGTCTCGGTTACCATCATGGGGGAGCAACGGCCGGATCTGATCCTGAAACGCAGTGGTGCCAAACCCGGTGATGAGGTCTGGGTTAGTGGTTCTCTGGGGGACTCAGCTCTGGGGTTGAAGCTGCTGATGGAAGGAGCACGGCTGGGCTGTGCAGATGATCCGCTATTACTGCGCCAGCTTGATCCAATTCCGCGCTGTGATCTGGGGCTGAAGCTGGCTGAAGCCGGTCTGCTGCACGCAATGATTGATATCAGCGATGGTCTGCTGGCTGATCTGGGACATATCTGTGAGCAGTCTGGCTGCGGTGCCGAGGTACTGCTTGGACAGCTTCCCCTTACTCCTGCCTTTCAATCCTACTGCAGTAAACAGCCTGTCTTTCCCTGGCCGCTTGCCCTAAGCGGTGGAGAGGATTACGAACTCTGCTTTACTGCTCCTGCCGGCAATCATGCCGCGATCCAGCAATTGGCAAAAACTGCTGGCATTCAGGTCACAGTTATTGGTAAAGTGACCAACTCAAGACAGGTGCATGTCATCCTGCCTGATGGAACAAACTTCCAGCCATCCGCTTCCGGCTATACCCATTTTTGACCCTCATTTGAAAGGAACTGTACCAATGTCCACCCCGCTTACTGCCCAGCAGGCCCTGCGCTGCGCCAATACGATCCGTCTCCTTGCTGCTGATGCTGTTGAAAAGGCCAACTCCGGCCACCCCGGTCTGCCAATGGGGTCTGCTGATATGGCGGTTGCACTGTGGGGCGGCGTGCTGAAGTTTAATCCTGCCGATACTGCCTGGGCCAACCGTGACCGTTTTATCCTCTCCGCTGGCCACGGCTCCATGCTGATCTATTCATTGCTGCATATGTTCGGGTTTGATCTGTCCATGGAGGAGTTGAAAAACTTCCGTCAGTGGGGCAGCAAGACCCCTGGTCACCCTGAATTCGGCCATACCCCCGGCGTTGAAGTGACCACCGGTCCACTGGGGCAGGGCGTTGCCAACGGCGTTGGCATGGCGCTGGCTGCCAAGATGGCTGCCGAGCGGTTTAATACCTCTGATTTTTCACCCATCAACCACCGGGTGTTTGCCATAGTAGGTGACGGCGACCTGCAGGAAGGGATTTCCTATGAGGCCGCCGCTCTGGCCGGTCACCTCAAACTGGGTAACCTGGTCTACCTGTATGACAGCAACAGTATCACCATTGAAGGCAAAACCAATCTCGCCTGGTCAGAGGATGTTGCCAAGCGGTTTGAGGCAGCCGGTTGGCATGTCCAGAGTGTGGATGGTCATGATCATGATCAGGTCACCGCTGCCCTTCAGAATGGCATTGCCGAGATCGCTAAGCCTTCACTGATCATTGCCACCACCCATATCGCCTATGGCGCTCCCAATAAGCAGGATTCTTCCGGTGCCCATGGTTCGCCACTGGGCAAGGATGAGATCGATGCTACCCGCGCCAACCTGGGCTGGGAGGAAAAACCGTTTACTGTGCCTGCAGATGTGGCTGCCCAGTGTGCCGCACGGGTTGCGGAGTTGAAGGCTGAGTATGATGCCTGGCAAACCGGTTTTGCAGCCTGGCGTGTAGCCAACCCTGACAAGGCCGCTCTGTGGGATGCCATGTGGCAGAAGCAACTGCCGGAGAACCTGGCTGAAGAACTGCTGGCTGTAGTTGCTGGTAAAGATGGCGCAACCCGCTCCCTGTCCGGCGCAGTACTGCAGAAGGTTGCCGCCCTGTTACCTGCGCTGGCAGGTGGTTCGGCTGACCTGTCCCCCTCCAACAACAGTGACATCAAGGGCGGCGGTTCAGTCCAGCCCGATGCCTTTGGCGGCCGCAACCTGCACTTTGGTATCCGCGAGCATGCCATGGGTGCCATCTGTAACGCCATGTCGCTCTATGGCTGCTTTATCCCTTACGGCGCCACCTTTCTGGTCTTCTCTGACTACTGTCGTCCGTCTGTGCGGCTGTCCGCCCTGATGCAGCAGCAGGTGGTCTACATCTTTACCCATGATTCCTATGCCGTGGGCGAGGATGGCCCGACCCACCAGCCGATTGAGCACACTGCTTCCCTGCGGATGATTCCCGGTCTGCAGGTGATCCGTCCGGCTGATGCTGATGAGACCGCCCTGGCCTGGTATGCGGCCATGAAGTACCACAACGGTCCTACCGCCCTGATCCTGACCCGCCAGAAGCTGCCGCTGCTGCAGAAGCCGGCTGGTTTTGACAAGTCCCTTCCGCTGGCTGGCGGTTATGTCCTGGCTGATGTTGCCAATCCGGCAGTGGTGCTGATGGCTTCCGGTTCTGAGGTCAGCCTGGCCCTTGACGCTGCCAAACTGCTGGTTGACAAAGGTGTTGCGGCACGGGTGGTCTCCATACCGGATGTCAACACCTTCATCGCCCAGTCTGCCGAGTACCGTGCTTCAGTGCTGCCCAAAGGTGTCAAGCGGGTGGCCATTGAGGCTGGTCGTGGTGAGTCCTTTGGCAAACTGCTGGGTGAAGAAGGTCTGTTCATCGGCTGGGAGCAGTTTGGTGCATCCGCACCGGCTGAAATTCTGGCGGAACAGTTTGGCCTGACCCCGGCCAAGGTTGCTGACAAGGTTGCAGCGTTCGTGAAATAGCGTATGGAACTGATTCCACTACTCAAAAACTCACTACTGTTCTCAGGTCTGAACGACGCTGATCTGGCATCATTGGCCGCCATTACGGTGCGGCGCAGTTTTTCAAAAGGTGAGACACTTTTCAGTGAAGGAGAAGAGGCCACCGGTTTTTATCTGCTGGTGGAGGGGCATCTGAAGTTATGCCGCGTCTCTTCCGATGGACGGGAAAAGGTGCTGCATTTTGTCCGACCGGGTGAGACCTTTGCTGAGGCTGCTTTTTTTGGCGATGGTCGTTATCCTGCAGAGGCACGGGCTGTCGAGGCTGGTGAGGCGCTGTTTTTGCCCAAGCAGGGATTTATGGAGCTGATGGGATCAAAACCTCAGTTCGCCTTAAACCTGGTGGTGTCACTTTCGCTTTCATTGCGTCGTTTCGCCCGCCAGATTGAGGAGTTGACCTTTGCGGATGTCGCGTCCCGGCTGGCGTCGTTTCTGATTAAGCGGGCGGCTGAGAAGTCAACCAGCTACAATGGTATTACCTATCTGGAGCTGGGGATCAAAAAAGGGGAACTGGCAGCGCAATTGGGTACTGCCGGTGAAACCGTATCCCGCACCTTCCGTAAGATGAAGGAAGAGGGGATTATTGAGCTGGATGGCCGTAAGGTAACGGTTCTGAATATGGAACGGTTGCAACAACTGGCCACCCGTCAGGCATAGCCTCCCCCTTTGCAAAGGGGGATTGAGGGGGATTTAAGATGTTAATCGTTATGAATCATACTGCCACTCAGGCAGATATAGATACTGTCATTGCAACCGTCAGTGAGATGGGGTTCACCGCAGCACCGATTCCTGGCGGAGAGCGGACCGCCATTGGTGTGCTGGGCAACAAAGGCTACGTGGATGATACCAAGATCCGCGACCTGCCCGGTGTACAGCAGGCGATCCATGTCTCTAAGCCGTACAAGCTGGTTTCCCGTGACTTCCACCCGGAAAACACCATTGTTGATGTGGCGGGCGTTAAGATTGGCGAAGGCCAACGTGCTGTCGTCGTTGGCGGTCCCTGTGCGGTTGAGTCAGAAGAACAGATCCTCAAAACCGCCCGTTTTGTCAAACAGTGCGGGGCTGACCTGTTGCGTGGCGGCGCCTTCAAACCTCGTACCGGTCCCCACACCTTTCAAGGGCTGCGGGAGGAAGGCTTGCGATTGCTTGCCCTGGCCCGTGAGGCCACCGGGCTGCCGATTGTCACCGAAGTTATGAGCCCGGACAACGTTGGTCTGGTGGCAGAGTATGCTGACCTGCTACAGGTTGGTGCCCGCAATATGCAGAACTGTGACCTGCTGCGGGAGCGGGGTA
>NZ_JAOTRZ010000181.1 GCF_030247655.1 Trichlorobacter sp.
GGATAAATTTGTTGAGGGCGCCGCTACGAACACCTTTGATCAGGCCGATGCCATCCAGGTTGGGCATGTTCAGGTCGGTGATCAGCATATCCACTTTTTGAGTGCCCAGTTTGGTTAAGGCGTCTTTGCCATCCACCGCCTCAACCACGTCATAGCCAGCCTGTTTGAGCGTAAAGCTTACCATTTGTCGTACACTTGCTGAATCATCGGCCGTCATAATCAGTTTTGCCATGTTAGTTCATTCCTCCGCACCAGATACAGGGTAAGTCTGCGTAGTGTTTGCAGGTGGTCTGGCGTTGCAGCCCAACGGTTTCGACAGCTTTTTTAACATCAGGGGTCATGCCGCCTGAAAAGTTGAAACGTTTCTGCGCATCTAGTGCAGTGCGACAGGCTGAACAGATCAGTTGCAGGCCGGCAAGGTCAAGCGTCTCAAGGCTAGCCACATCAAGCTGGATATTGGTTGGGGCGGCCTCTTCAAGCAACAGGCTGCGTAACTCTGCAGCAGTGTCAATGGCCAGTCTGCCTGCCACGTTAATAGTCAAAGTGGTGCCGTCATTACTGATGCTGCGGGTAAGATTCAGATCAGACATAGAAACCTCCAAAATCAACCCCCCTCAATCCCCCCTTGTCATAGCCTCTCCCCTGATACGGGGAGGCGGGGGAGGGGTTAAAATAAATCAACGTTATCACCGTATTCTGAATCACTGTCGGTGCTGACCTGCTGCTTCTGCAATGAGAGTTGGACACCGTGGCGGGCGGCCATCATTTCGTGAATCATCCGTTCACTTTCCATGGTGTAGCGCTGCTCCATGTGGCGCAGGTTATCTCTGAACTCACTTGAGGCCGGTACCAGGGCTCGCGCTTCGGCATAGATTTGCTCAAGGGCCTGAACTGCCTGCTCAGTCTGTTGCTGGATTTCTTCATGTACGTGGATGCCTGATGTGGTCAGGTTAATATCGTCAGAGAGTGATTCTGCCGTGCTTGCCAGTGTGGAGAGTTGTTGCAGCAAGGAGTGGTTGATGCCGGAAAGTGATGAGATAATTTGACGGGCTTCCTGCTCCATTTCGGTAACCGGTTGTGAGCCATCCTCTGCTTCAAGAAAGTTCTGATCGGCAATACTGGCGGTGATTGCATTGATGGCCTGCAGGGTGTTGGAAACCGCTTCAGTCTGAATAACCGCATCAAGAGAAAGTCGTTTGATCGCTTCAGCCAGTACCCCCAGCGCTGCTCCTTGAGGGCCGGTGTGGGCAGCCTTGATCTGGGCATTTAAGGCGATCAGGTCTATTTCTGAACCAACGGCCTCAATGTCGCTCACAAACCCCCCGATTTCAGTCATGGTGCTGGTCACCTTATGCATGGCAGCAGCCAGCTCCTGGTCTGCCTGATCACAGTTTTTTAGAATCAGTGTGACCCGGTGCATTTCTTTTTCCATGTTGTCCAGTAATGAGGTCTCGGCTGATCCGGAGTTGCCCATCAGGGCCTGTTGTAGCTCCAGGCTGATCTGGGTTTGGTTGGCTCCAATGTCACGCAGGCTGTCCAGAGTCGTGTTGGTAGCCTTTGCCAGTTGGTCTGTCGCATGTCTGGTCTGGGCGGTCTGCAGTTCGCAGATGTCACCGATTTCAGCCACCAGCGCAGGGCAGGCGTCTTCGTTCGGGCTGGCATGGGTGCAGGTGTGCTGCTGTAGTTTTTCAAGCGCCTCAATTACATGCTCAATCTGCTGGCGGGTAATATCGTGGAACTGCATGGAGGCAACCACGGCACCGATATCCGATGAAATCTGCTCAGAAATAACGGCAACCTGATTGCCGGTGGCAGAACAGGTGGCATTCAGATCAGCCAGGGTTTCAAGGTTGTTGCCAACTGCAGCAAGGATTTTCTGTGCATCAGCATACTGGTGCTCTTCAGTGCTGCGTACCATCTGGAGGTTGCCGTTGATCAGTTGAGCCAGTGAGTGGCGTTGGGCCATAATGCCGGCTGACTTTTCACTGACCGTCTGAGACAGCTTTTCAACATCCATGGCCAGCGTGGTGAAACCAGCGCCCAGTTCACCCAGTCTGGCGGATTCTATTTTGGTGGAGATGGAGAGCATCCGTAGAGCCTTGTCCATCTTCTGAAATCCTTCCAGGGGGCGCACTACGTTTTCAAGCTGGACCATGATCTGCTCCAGGGTACTGCAGCTTTGGTTGCCCTGAGTGTTGACCTGATTCAGGTAGTTGTTCATCTTGGTAAACAGGTGGCGGAGTCGTTCTGTCAGTTGATTGCTTTCGGCACCTGCAACCAGTTCTACCAGGTTGTTGGAAACAGACGATATCCCTGATGATCTGTAGGCAAAGTCCTGCAGTTTTCCACCAAGCTCCAGAAACTGATCTTCCGTGCAGCCTGAAAGCTGTCGCAGAACCTCCATGGTGGGGGCCAGACAGTTGTTCCATTGTGCAACCTGGTTACAGAGTTGGGGATTCATGGGTTAGATTCCTTTCAAAGCCCTGATCAAAACCTGCGTGCTACTGAAGCAGCCCCAGGGCGCGAAGCTCCCTGAGAAGTTTCTGTTTGCTGATCGGCTTCACCAGGTAGGCGGTGGCGCCATCCTGATAAAACGAGTCAAAGACCGTCTTTGGGTCATCCAGGGCAGTGGTCATAACTACTTTGACCTCAAGATTGGGCGGCACTTCCAGCTCTTTCTCAAGCTGCCGGATCAGTCGCAGCGCCTCACGCCCATCCATTTTGGGCATCATGATATCCATGCAGATCAGGTCATACGGGCTTTTGGAATCATGGGCCAACCTGAAGGCGGTTACCGCTTCTTCACCATCAACGGCGATCTCGCAATCAAAATGCATACTCAGTAATTCCCTGAGAATACGGCGAGAGATGAAATCATCTTCAACAATCAGACATTTCACGGTGGGACTCCTTTACTTGAAGTCTGCAATACCAGAGAAGACGTAATCCCTTCCGGCAACTTCCTTCTGGTGGCATTCAAAACAGTTTTTAACCGGATCAAGGCGACTGGGTTTGCCGTCTGCTGTGTAGCCGGCATATAACCAGCCACCGGTGTTTTTCTGGTTCTTATCTTTTTTCATCAGCACCACCATGTTTTTGGTGCCGTCAACGGCACCGTTGTCCCCTTTGATATTGAAATGCTCAACCACAATCCGGCTGCCTTCAGGAAATTTGTTGCCCGCTTGGTAACCCTTGATGGCCTTTGGGTCGGCATAGATGTAATGGATGCCGTAAAAAAGCGATTTTTTGTCAGCCACGACCTTGCGCACACTCTTTTTCCAGCTCTGGTACTTGGGTAGTGGTGGTGCTGTCACGGCAGCAGCGGCGCAACAGACAGATAACAGCACAATCAGTCCAATGGTGGTCAGGGTAATACGTTTCATCTGGTTCTGGTCTCCTTGACAACGGTTAGTTCGACAGTCTGAGCTGATTGGGTATAAGTATACCACCGCTTGTTTGCTTGTCACGTCAGGTGGCATGTTTTTTAGACTTTTTCTCCCGTACGGTTTCAGCAGCTCTCCAATACGGTTTCAGGTGTATCGTTGGCCGGCAGATAGATGGAAAAGGTGGTGCCGGTGCCTGGCGTGCTTTCAACGCTAATGGCACCACCATGTTGCTTGATAATTCCGTACACCATGGAAAGCCCCAGACCGCTGCCTTTGCCGATTTCCTTGGTGGTGAAAAAAGGATCAAATATCTTTGGCAGGACATCTTTTGGAATACCACACCCGGTATCTGAGACCGTCAGGTGGATGTAGCTGCCTGGAGATAGTCCAAGGGGTTCTGCAGTTTTGTTTTCAAGCAGTGCATTTGAGGTGGTAATGGTCAGTTGACCGCCAACAGGCATGGCATCCCGGGCATTGATGGCAAGATTCATCAGCATCTGCTCAATCATACTGCGATCAACCGTGGCTGGAATAGTGTGCTGATCACACACAAAAGAAAGTGTGATGTTATCGCCGATGATTCTCCTGATGAACTTTTCAAAGCTTGAAACAAGGGAGCAGAGTTCTGCCTTTGAAGGGGTTACTTCCTGCTTGCGGCTGAAGGTAAGCAGGCTCTGGGTCAGGCTGGTGGCCCGTTTGGCAGCATCGACAATCATCTGCAGGCTTTCATGCTGAGGGTTGTCAGAAGGAGTCTGCATCAACAGCATGGTGCTGTACCCACTGATAATGGTCAGGATATTGTTGAAGTCGTGGGCAACCCCTCCGGCCAGAATGCCGATCGCCTCCAGTTTTTGGGAGTGACGCAGCCGTTCTTCAGCTTTTTTGATTCGCAACATGACTTTGATGTGGGCCACCAGCTCGTGGCTGGAGATCGGTTTTTGCAAAAAAGCATCTGCTCCAAGATCCAGCGCCCTGACCCGGTTTCTTGAATCCACGTCTGCGGCAGTAATGACAATGATCGGGATATAGGAGGTTAGTGAGTTCTGTTTCAGAAGACGGATGGTTTCATAGCCGTCCATTTCCGGCATCTGCAGATCAAGCAGGATGGTGTCTGGCTGCCAGGAACGGGCCAGCTCAAGCCCTTCTTTGCCTGAGCAGGCAGTTTTCAGACGGGCATCAGGCAGATGTTTTTCCAGGGTGCCTTTCATGACCAGCAGATTGACGTTTGAATCATCAATGGCAAGAATTTTCATGGGGCAGGCTCCATCGCCTTTTTAAAGGATAAGCAACAGGTAAAGGTGCTGCCATGCTCAGGGCTGCTTTCCAGGGTCAACTTGCCTCCCAGTTTGTCGCAGATAGTACGGACAATGGCCAGGCCGACACCGCTGCCTTCGTTGCGCCGGGTAAGGTAGTGTTCAAGTTGGGTAAAAGGTTGAAAGATGATTTCCTGGCAGGCAAGCGGGATGCCTTTGCCATTGTCTGTCACCTGAATCAGTACAGAGGTCTCCTGCTGTTCCGTTTTGGATGGCTCAGCCCAGAGATGGCAGCTGACAACACCACCCCTACCGGTAAATTTAAAGGCGTTATCCAGCAGACAGCCGGTAATAATATGTAGGGCATCCCAGGGGCCATACAGGGGGATGGCCCCGTGCTGGCGGCAGTTTGTTTCAAAGCGTATCCCGGCGTCAGCTGCCATAGCATGGTAGCGTTTTTTCAGGGATTCAAGGGCGCCACAGGGGGTGTTCATAATATCCCCGGTGGAATGTTTTGCAGAGCGGGCCTCAATCAGGGTCAACAGGTTGTTGACCAGCGTTGTTATCCGTTCAGCCGATGTTTTGAGCAGCGCCAGATACTCTGTCTGGTTTACTGGTGTTTGCTGGTCTTCCATCAGTTGGATGATCCCCATGATGCCGTTTAAGGGGGTTCGGAACTCGTGGCTGATCAGGCTTAAAAATTCGCGTTTCAATTCATCAACGTGGCTGGCTTTGCGTTGTGCTTCTTGCAGGGCTTCCAGCTGATTACAGAGCTGTTTGGTCTGTTTGGCAACCTGCTCCTCAAGTCGTGAACGATACTGTTGCTCCATCCGCTGGGTCATCAGGAAAGCCAGTGCCTTGGAGATACACCAGGTCAGTTGATCAAAATCAATCGGTTTGAACAGCAGATCAAAGGCATGCTGCTTCAGCCCTTCAACCACCAGTTCAAAATCAGTATAGCCGGTCATCAGCAAAACCGGCAGGTTTGGCAGTAGTTGACGAACCGCCTCTAACAGGCGAATACCGTTCATATCCGGCATACGGATGTCAGTAATTAATAGATCAACCGTATGCTGCTGCTGTTCGATAATGTTCAGTGCTTCCTGACCGCCTGTGGCACAGATGATCTGGTATCCCTGTGATTCCAGAAAGGTTTGCAGCATTTTCAGCACCATTGGCTCATCATCCACCAGGAGAATGGTGGCTTTGGCGGGTGTCAGCGAATGATCAACTTCTGAAGATGCTTTCATGGTTTGTCTTTCTGGCACAAATGGAGCGGGTAATGAAGGCGTGTGGTTGTATTTGCAGTATGTGTGCCATGCTTTGGAATGGCGTGAGTTTGTTTTTATATTGCTGTAATTATTTGATTAAAAGTGTTTTGTTGCTGCATTTGACTGGAGCAGAGCTGTGCATTGGTGTGTGCCGTGGCACACTATGGCACAGTTTGTGTGTGTCACGGCTCAGTCTGTTGCTCAAGCCAGCGGTAGAAGGTGCGTCGGCTGATTCCCAACAGTTTTGCCGCTTCAGTGCGATTGCCCCTGCTTCGACGCAGCGCTTCCTTAATGGTTGTTTCC
>NZ_JAOTRZ010000182.1 GCF_030247655.1 Trichlorobacter sp.
CTCTATGGAGAAAATGTCCACCATATTATTGAAGCCTGTTTCAAGGGGTTTGGCAGATCTCTGGACAGTGCTACCCGACAGGATTCCCGCCTGCATGGCGTGATGTCCACCAAGGGTGTCTTGTAGCTTTTAAAAACAGATTTTCACAAAAAAAGGGGCAGCCTGTTCAGGCCTGCCCCTTTTTTTATAACAAAATAGTTTTGAGCCCTACTTTACTTCTTTCAATAACACCTTGGCCTTTTTGGCCTCATCACTTTTGGGATAATCCGCTATCAGACGTTTTAACAGGTACTGAGTGCTCTTCAGATCCTTTAATGCCTTGAATGAAAGCGCCTGCTTCAACATGGCGGCCGGTGCCTTTTCCTTTTTGGGGTACTGTTTAACCACTTCCTGGAACTCAAGGATGGCCTGCTCATAGTTTTTCTCACCGTAATAGGTTTCGCCAATCCAGTAGCGGGCATTGGGCACCAGATCATGGCTGGAATTTTTTTCGATAAAGCTGGTCAACTGAGTGCGGGCGCTGGGCATATCGCCTGCCTTGAAGGCTTCAAGACCTTTCAGGTAGAGGGCATCAGAAGCAGAGTCTTTACCAGCAGTGGAGCTGCCTTGGGCGACCTCCTTCATCCGCTTGTTTAATTCATCGAGTGCGACCTGAAGTTTAACGATCCGATCTTCTAGTGCCACAATGCGACGGTCTGAATCTTCACGGTAGCGTGTCAGTTCTTCAGCAGGTTTCTTGGCTGCAATTCGCTGATCATCCAGCTTACCAGCCATGATCTGCATATCTGATTTGAGGCTGTCAATATTTGCCTGGAGATCTGCATCCCCTTTGCGTAACGTCGCAAAGTCAGACTTGAAGGTTTTTTCACCTTCCCGCGCAGCGCTGAGGTCTTTTTCAATGGTATATATACGGCTTTTGGTCTCATCAATGTCACGACGTACCGCCTCGACCGAACCTGATGAAGCGCATCCGCTTGCCAGAGCAGCCAGTAGACAGAAGACAGGACTCCATACTTTTATCATTACCATACCTCCGTAGTTTCAACCATTAAACGTCTTTTAAGGCAAACATAATACTACAGGTGGAACGGCATGACAAGGCTGATGAGTGATATATACGGTTAAGTCTTGACAGGTAGATCTTTAGCGTCTAAATTTTTACAGATTTATGTTAATGCGTACTGCATACTCAATTTTGAACTGTAAAATGTTGCTGGCAATAAAGAAAGAGAGGAATAAAGGCATGCAAATGCAGATGTTAGCACCGATTCTTGGGGTAGCAGGATTTATCATCGCCATCCTGATTTACACCAGCATCAAGTCCCAGTCCGTTGGTAATGACAGGATGAAGGAGATCGCCGAGGCGATCCATGGCGGGGCCATGGCCTTCCTTAACCGTGAATACCGCGTGCTGGCTGTTTTTATCATGGTTGTCTTTGGTCTGATCTTCATCAGCATGGGTATCCAGACCGCACTGGCCTTTTTGGGTGGTGCACTCTGTTCCATGCTCTGCGGTTACATCGGTATGCAGGCGGCAACCCACGCCAACGTGCGCACGACTGAAGCAGCCCGCACTACCGGCCAGGGTGCTGCCCTGATGGTGGCCTTCAATGGCGGAGCGGTCATGGGCTTGTCAGTTGCCTCGGTTGGTCTGATCGGGGTCGGCATTGCCTACATCTTCTTTGGCAGCGATCCGGCAACCGCCAACTACATCAACGGTTTTGCCATGGGAGCTTCCTCCATTGCCCTGTTCGCCCGGGTGGGCGGCGGTATCTACACCAAGGCAGCTGATGTTGGCTCTGACCTGGTGGGCAAGGTTGAGGCCGGCATTCCTGAGGACGACCCCCGTAACCCCGGCGTTATTGCTGATAACGTTGGGGACTGTGTGGGTGACACCGCCGGTATGGGCGCTGATATCTTTGAATCATATGTTGGCTCCATCATTGCCACCATCGCCATTGCGGCTACAGCCAGCGCTTTACAGCTGGATATTCTGGGTGGTGAAGCGGTGCGCGCTAATGCCATGTTGCTGCCGTTGGTGTTGGCCATGGCCGGCCTGATCTTCTCTCTGATCGGTGTCGGATCCATGAAATTCCTGAAAAACATCAACCCTGCTGCAGCCCTGCGCTACACCACCTTTGTGGCCGCTGGCGGCTTCCTGGTCGCCTCCTACTTCATTACCAAGGCCATGCATATCAACAACGGCGTGTTCTGGGCCATTCTGGCCGGCACCATTGCCGGTATCACCATCGGCCTGATTACTGAATACTACACCTCTGCAGGTCCGGTTACCAGGATCGCCGAGGCATCCAAAACCGGGCCGGCCACTAACATCATCCACGGTCTGGCAGTAGGCCTTGAAAGCACTGTTGCTCCGATTCTTGTTATCTGTGCAGGCATCTTTGTGGCAAATCAGGTTGCCGGTCTTTATGGTATCGGCATTGCTGCAGTGGGTATGCTGGCCACAGTCGGCGTGACTATGACCGTTGACGCTTACGGCCCGATCGCTGATAACGCAGGCGGCATCTCTGAAATGGCCGGTCTCGGTCCTGAAGTCCGCAAGATTACTGACGGCCTTGACGCCATCGGTAACACCACCGCTGCCGTGGGCAAAGGATTCGCCATCGGTTCAGCTGCCCTGACCGCCTTGGCCCTGTTTTCTGCCTATGCTACCGCAGTCGGTCTTGAGTCAATTAACCTGCTCAACCCGATGGTGGTAATCGGTCTGCTGATAGGCGGTGCTCTGCCGTTCTTTATCGGCGCCCTGACCATGACCTCTGTTGGCAAGGCTGCGGGCAAGATGGTGGATGAGATCCGTCGTCAGTTCCGTGAAATTCCCGGCCTGCTTGAAGGTAAGCCCGGTGTTAAACCGGATTCCCAGACCTGCGTCGATATCTCTGCTAAGGCTGCTCTGCAGGAGATGATCCTGCCCGGCCTAGTGGCGGTTATCGCGCCGGTACTGGTCGGATTTTTACTGCACAAGGAGGCGCTGGGCGGCATGCTGGCTGGTGCAACCCTGGCTGGTGTACTGCTGGCCCTGATGATGTCCAACGGCGGCGGTGCATGGGACAACGCCAAAAAGTTCATTGAAAAAGGTGAGCTGGCAGGCGAGAAAAAGGGCGGCGATGCGCACAAGGCAGCTGTTGTTGGTGACACTGTTGGTGACCCGTTCAAAGATACTTCCGGTCCGGCAATGAACATCCTGATCAAGCTGATGTCAGTAGTGTCGCTGGTTATTGCGCCCCTTCTGAAATAATTTCAGAGTGTCTTGAGCGTATTCTTCAAAAGGCCGATCGGTTATTCCGATCGGCCTTTTGAACAGGTTGTACTGGGAACAGGTGTTACTCTCTCACGAATGTATCCATGTCGCTGTCATTTACCATCCCCATGATGTGAGCATATTCCGCCTCAATCAGAGCGTAGTGTCCTTCAGTCTCCTTAACTACCCGCTCAAAAATTGCCTTAACCATCGGGTCAACCACGCCTGCTGCAAGCTGGGTATACTGGCCGATACAGTCCTTTTCCTCAATCAGGGCAAGCTCCAATGCCTTCTGTTCCCCCATCTCTTCACTGATAGCTTTTTCAAGCTTCATGTAGGTGGGGTTCTTGGTGTCTACCGGAGTGGACATAAAGCTCTGCAGGTCGCCAAACTCGGTTCCTTTGTAGTGATCAAAGAAATGTTTCACGTGGGTTGCTTCTTCTGCTGCCAGCATTTCCAATACTTTCTTTGCTCGCTCATTTTTTGCCACTGATGCTGCTCGGACATAAAAATCCATGCTGTCTTTTTCTGCCTTAATGGCAAGTTTTAAGGCCTCTTGAACTGAATATTCTTTTCCCATGATCTGCTCCCTCCTTGTTAGTGGTCTGATGAGAAGGCTTATAACCGCTAATTTGAAATATTCAAGCTCGCTGTGTGATTTTTGTGTGTGGGAAATAAAAAAGGAGCAGCCTTATAAGGCTGCTCCTTTGACATGATATGGCTCCCCAGCGCGGACTCGAACCACGGACATGGTGATTAACAGTCACCCGCTCTACCGACTGAGCTACTGGGGAACAAATGAGACCGTTCTTCTATCATAGTCAGCAAAGTGCAGTCAAGTGAAAAAAATACGTATATCTTTGGAGACCGCATTCGGCGCATTTGCATCATTTGCTGCTGATGGGGCAGCCTTTTTCTTGACTTACGTCAAAAACCAAGTATAAAGTTTGTGTAATTAAAAAAAGCCAATACAAACAGTTGTTTATATGTATATTCATATATCTGGACCTCGCTGTGAGGTTATACTACTAAGGAGGCGCATATGAGATTACCGAAGTTTGTGGCACAAGCGGCGCTGCTGCTGGGGCTTTCCCTGGCAACAACTGCGATCGCTGGTAACCATGCCGATTATGTCGGTGCTGGTCCGTTCAAGACAGGCCCTGAAGTGACCAAGAAGTGTATGGAGTGTCATGAGGCCGAAACCAAGGCTTTTATGAAATCGGTACACTGGACCTGGTCTAAAAAGCAGAAGCTAAACGGAAAAGATATTGATCTGGGTAAGAAGAACGCGCTCAACAACTTCTGTGTTGCCATTGATTCAAACTGGCCGCGCTGCACCAGTTGTCATACCGGTTATGGCTGGAAAGACAAAAGCTTTGATTTTAGCAAGGCAGAAAACGTTGACTGTCTGGTTTGTCATGAGACAACCGGTACCTACAAAAAGACACCTGCAGGCGCTGGTAATCCTGATCCTAAAGTTGATCTGGTGAAAGTGGCCCAATCTGTTGGTAAGCCAAGCCGCAAGGCCTGTGGTTCCTGTCACTTCTATGGTGGTGGTGGCGACCGGGTCAAGCATGGTGATCTGGATTCTACCTTGACTAATCCGTCTCCTGAAATTGACGTCCATATGGGCGGTAATAAAAAGATGACCTGCCAAGACTGCCACCAGGGCGGTAAAGATCATGCCATCAAGGGCGAGGCAGCTTCCGTTTCAATTGGATCTACTAAGAAAATTTTTGGCTGTACGGATTGCCACAAAGTGAACGTACATAAAAATGCATTCTTGAACAAGCATGCCAAAAAGATTGCTTGCCAGACCTGCCATATCCCAACCTTTGCCAAGGCTCTGCCAACTAAAACCTGGTGGGACTGGTCAACAGCCGGTAAAGATGACAAGAATGCACCAAAAGATAAGTACGGCGAGAAGACCTACGCTAAAATGAAGGGTGACTTCAAGTGGGAGAAGGATGTTGTCCCTACCTACCTTTGGTATAACGGAACCGTTGACCGCGTACTGATGGGCGACAAGATCGATCCTTCCAAGGTTGTGAAGCTGTCTGACGCTAAGGGTGATCGTAAAGACCCCAACGCTAAGATCTTCCCCTTCAAAGTTATGAAAGGTAAGCAGCCATATGACTCTGGTAACAACACAGTTGCCGTAGTTAACACCTTTGGTCCACCTACCAGTGAAACCGCCTACTGGGTAAAATATGACTGGGCTAAGGCAATTGAAGCCGGTATGAAGGCTGCCGGTCAGCCCTACAGCGGCAAGTTTGGCTGGATTGAGACCTCCATGGTCTGGCCAGTCAACCACATGGTTACACCCAAGGGTAAAGCTTTGAAGTGTAATGATTGTCACAGTGAGAAAGGTCGTCTGGACTGGAAGGCGCTTGGCTACAAGGGTGATCCAAAAAATCCGGCTAACCGTTAAACGGTAGCTGAGCTGGCGTTGTTGATAGGGCCTGCAGAAATTCTGCAGGCCCTTATTTGTTGAAGTGGCGTGATATAAAACTTGATTTTATTGGTCGTCATAGTGTAATTATTTTTAGCCTCAGTGAATTGATTCTGGCAAAACAGCGTTAAACCAACTGCTTAAAATATGAACAGTAAATATTTTTTTAGTTTTGATAAAACGGTGGTTGTATGAAAAAGAAAAAAATGCTTCTCTCGCAGAAAACCATGGATCTGGACATGGTGCGCAAGGTAGAGCAGCTCTCCGGGACTTCGGTCAGGCGCTGTTTCCAGTGCGGAAAATGTTCTGCGGGCTGTCCCATGGCAACTTTTATGGATCATCCTCCAAACCGGATTGTCCGACTGCTGCAGTTGGGGCAGTGGCAACGGATTCTGGCAGGTCGTTCCATCTGGTATTGTGTTTCTTGCGAGACTTGCTCTACCCGATGCCCAAATCAGGTGCACCTTGCCTCCATCATGGATGCCCTGCGTACACT
>NZ_JAOTRZ010000183.1 GCF_030247655.1 Trichlorobacter sp.
TCACAACACTTGATATTCGGTTTTCAAAGACCAAATTTCCTCAGCGGCTGGTGTTCTGCGCTGCAAGGAATCCCGTTTATACACACGCCTTCTTTCTTCGTCAACGTTTTTTTTCAAAAAAAAATTAATTAGCCCTAACTAGCTGAAATCTGTTTGCATGAATATCGGATCTTAGTGTATAGCAGTTTCCGGTCTGATCATTTTTCATCACAGAAACAGGATTCTCATTATGCATTATTATTCAAAACTTTTTATCTGTGCTTCTTTTTGCTACCTAACAGGTATCAGTGCCGCCTTTGCTGACCAGCGCAGTGATACCCTGGCTTCGTTTGAAAAGTTTCGCCAGAATGGAATCGCCGGTAAACTGCCTGACGAGATGCGTAGCCTTGATGCCACACTGGCCACAGCAGATATGTACTATCAACTTCGCGACCAGAAAAGTGCTGATCGCTACTACCAACTTGCTGCACAAAAGGTTGCCTTGATCCAACAGCGCCTGCTGCCTGATGCCACACCTGCCCCCCCTCGCCCACCAGCTGACAACGCCCAGGAAAAAGACCCTGCTGCCGTTACCGCGCCAATAGATCCTGCACCGTTAGTACAAAAACCGATTTCAAACACCCGCCTCCCGCTGACAGCATCTCAAACGCCTGATGCCGAGCAGCAGGAATCATTTGACTCTGGCCGCCTGGTTGGTACCGCCGGAACCTATACCGTTCTGAAAGGAGACACCCTGCGGATGGTTGCCGCCAAGCTGGGAGTCAGCCGAACACAACTTGCGGTGATGAACGGACTCAAGCAGCAAGACTCGCTCAAACCGGGGAGATTACTCCGCTATAACAACCAGAGAATCATTCCTGCCCACCGCCTTCGTGACGGTATTGTCATTAATATACCTGATCGGATGCTCTACCTTTACCAACAGGGCAACCTGACTTTTTCTACAGCAGTTGCTTTAGGCACACCAACCAAAACCAAACAGTTTGTCTGGCAAACCCCCACAGGAAAATTCAAGATCGTCAACAAAGCCAAAGATCCTACCTGGACCGTCCCCCCTTCAATCATGGAAGAGATGCGACTTGAAGGAAAGGAGATCATCACCAGTATCCCGCCGGGGCCAAACAACCCTCTTGGCAAGTACGCAATGAAGACCTCGTTGCCGGGCATCCTGATCCACAGCACCACCAAGCCCTGGTCAATCTACACCTACGCAAGTCACGGCTGTATCCGGGTATTCCCGCAACGGATGGAGGAACTTTTTAAACTGGTAAAGACGAATACCCCGGGCGAGATCATTTACAAGCCGGTCAAGCTTGCGGTGACTGACGACGGGAAAATTCTACTTGAGGCCCATAGAGATATCTATGGCAAGACAAAGGGATTAGAATCTGAGGCCAAGGCACTGATCCACGCCCAGAAACTTGATGCCAAGGTTGATTGGGAAAAAGTAAAACGGGTAATCTCCCGTAAGGCCGGTGTGGCCGAGGAAATCACCCGCATCGCTTCAGAAGAACAAAAAACCGTTGATACCGCTTCTGCTCAGTCCCCCTCGTAAGCAGACGGCTCCGTACCTTTCACAAATGACTCTGCTGAGCCTTCAGTCCCACGGGCAAGTTTGCCGTTCTTCGGGTTAACCCGCACCACCGAGACATTCTCCGGTGCTTCAAACCCCTGCACCGGCAGGCCGGCAACCGCCTTCATCATGTAGTCTGCCCAGATCGGAGCGGCGGCCTGACCGCCGGAACCGCCAGCCCCCAGAGAACGGGCCTGATTATCAAAGCCAACCCAGACTCCAGTTACCAATTGCGGCACATACCCCACAAACCAGGCATCTTTCATCTCATTGGTGGTACCGGTCTTGCCAGCTACCGGACGCTTGATCGCAGCCGCACGGTGACCGGTTCCACTCTGCACAACAGACTCCATCAGACTGGTAATCAGATAGGCGACATCTGCGGATGTTGCCTGGGTTGCACGAAGGACCGGTGAACTGCCTGCCGATGGCAGCGCAGCCGCAGGCTTGGTTGATGTAGAGACAGGTACCGGCTGGGTAACGATATCCGAATCTGCAGAAACAGGGGCAGGCGGCTCTGGCGGAAGTGGCTGATAATGTTCTTCCAAAATCTGGCCGTTGCTGTCAGTGACTTTACTAATATAGTACGGCTGCTGATAGACCCCTTTGTTGGCAAAAGCGGTGTAGGCCGAAGTAAGCTCCAGGGGCGACACACTTGCAGCCCCCAATGCCAGCGACAGGTTCGGTTCAATCTTTGAGGTAAAGCCCAGCCGCTTGGCAAACGCAACGGCATGATCCACACCGATTTTTTCAAGAATCTTAACGCTGACCACATTGATGGAGTTGGTCAAAGCCTCCCGCATGGTGACCGGTCCGCGATAGTTGTTGTCATAGTTTTTGGGTGACCAGGTTTTGCCCAGGCCAGCCGGATATTCCACCGGCGAATCATCAATCACCGTGGCAGCGGTAAACCCTTTTTCCAACGCAGCAGCATAGATAATCGGCTTAAAGGCAGAACCGGCATTTCGCTTGGCCTGCACAGCCCGGTTAAACTGGCTCTTACGGAAATCGTAACCACCGATCATCGCCTTGACACCGCCGGTACGCGGGTCAATCGAAACCAGGGCACCCTGAACCTCGGGCATCTGATCAAGGGCAAAGACCGCCCCCTGATTGTTCTGATCAGGTGTAATCACCTGAAGATCGATAACCGCACCCAGCCCCAATGATTTAGCTGACTTTCCCGGCTTGCCGTAACTGTTCACCAACGCCAATTTACCGGCCCAGCCCATTCCTTTCCGATCAAGTGTACCAAAGCGATCCCCCACCCGCACCGTTGCCACCCCTTTGACCGGATCAACCGCCGTCACCACCCCGCTATAGGTCTCACCGGCTTTCAAGGCAGCAGAATCGATGGTTTCTTCAGCTTTTTCACAGAACTGTGCAATTTCATCCTGTTTCAGATATTTAGCAGCTCCCCTGAACCCCTGACGCTTGTCAACCGCCTTCAGACCAGCCCTGACCGCTTCATAGGCAGCCCCCTGCATATTGGCATTCATAGTGGTATAGATCTTCAAACCACCCTTATAGAGCTGGTCTTCTCCATACTTTTCCTCAAGATATATCCGCATCTGTTCAAGAAAATAGGCAACACGGTCATTCATCACCCGACGACCAGGCAAAATAGTCAACGCGGTTTTACGGGCATGATCCGCCTCGGCCTGGGTAACAAAGCCCTCAGCCACCATTCTATCCAGTACATAGGCCTGCCGTTCCTTGGCCCGATCCAGATGTTTAATCGGTGAGTAGGCATTGGGTGCCTTGGGCAGGCCAGCCAGTATCGCCATCTCTGCCAGATTAAGCTGTTCAACACGCTTTCCAAAGTAGGTCTCTGCAGCCGCCTCCACGCCGTAGGAACCAGCCCCCAGGTAAATCTGATTCAGGTAGAGATACAAAATCTCATCCTTGGTCAACTTTTCCTCCATCCGCTTGGCCAGGATCGCTTCCTTGATCTTGCGGGAAAGCTTCTTCTCCGGGGTCAACAGCATGGTCTTGGTAACCTGCTGGGTAATGGTGGATGCCCCCTCCTTCTTACGCATGGAGATGATGTTCTTGAAGGCAGCACGAACTACACCGAAATAATCTATCCCCTTATGTGAGTAAAAACTGGCATCTTCAGCAGCAACAAAAGCCTGGATCAGCTTGCGGGGCATCTTGGTAACCGGCACAACCAATCGGCGCTCAAGGTAGAATTCCCCCACCAGCGTTCCATCATCGCCAAACACCTGTGAGACAATCGGCGGTTTATAATCAGTCAGCCGGTCAACCTTGGGGAGCTTGGCCATCAAAAAAGCCACATACCCCCCCAACCCCAGCAGTGACACCACCACCAGGGTAACCGCAATCAACAGCAGGGTGGATAAAAAACCTTTTCCACTTCGACTGGATGCCCGCCGACTTGTTTTGCTCTGTTCCTGATACATGCTGACAACCTTTCAAACCCCTCTAGTAACACAAAAACTGCTATGTATTTTCGCACGATACCTGATTCAGCAGAGCGGTTCAAGTTTTAGCTGGTTTATCGGCTTACCCCTGCTTGTCAATCCGGTTATTCAGGCTATACTGATAAAATTAACAGCGTTCACCCCCGCGAGGCAACCCATGCGCATCACCACCAAACTGACATTAATTATTTCTGTGTTGCTGATAGCCCTGTTCATGGCACTGGGATGGAACTCCTACCAGCATGAACTGAACCTGATTCAGCAGCAGGCAGTAGAAAAAGCACGCATTATTGCCCGCCAGATTATCGAGACCCGGGACTATCTCTCCCGCGCCGAACGGGGAGAGGCTGCACATAACTTCGCCCTGGTGCCTCAAGTAGCGGCAAGTCGAATAGCGGTGCGAATCACCGAAGGCTCCCCCTACTACGTCCGTCAGATTTCCCTGCGCAATCGCAACCCGGAAAACAAGCCCGATCAGTATGAGGCTTCTGAGCTGGCTCGGATCACGACTGCCGCCACGCCACAAGAGAGCTTCAGGGTCGTTGGCAGTGAGGGCAAGGAAGCCCTGCGTTACCTGCTGCCGATGACCGCCGAGAAGTCCTGTCTGACCTGCCACGGCAGCTTTGAATCTGCGCCCCGCTTTGTACAGGAACGTTTCCCCAAGGGGCATCCTTCTTACAACTATCAGGTTGGTGAAGTAATCGGTGCCATCTCTGTCTCTGTTCCGATGCGGGAACTGTACCGTTCCATCGATAGCAACCTGTTTCACGGCCTGGTGATAGAATCCGTCATCCTGCTATTACTGCTGGTGTTTACCGGCTGGGTCATTCACCGCGCGATTCTAAAACCGGTAGCCACCGTTGCAAAGGGGATTGAAGGTGTGGCCAGCAGCGGCAACTACACTCAACGAATTAAGCAAACGGGTAATGACGAGATCGGTCATCTGGTGGCCTCTTTTAACGAGCTGATGGCTGAACTTGAGCGAAGAACTCTGCAGCGGGCTGAATCGGATGAACGCTACCGCAATTTTATTGAGATTGCCCAGTCACCTATTATCACCTTTCTGCCTGATGGCAAGATCGTCATTGCCAACCAAAAAGCTGAGCAACTCTTTGGACTTAGCAAAGAAGAACTGCTGGGCCAAAGTATTTGCGATTTCATGGCGGACCCGGAACCACTCAGAGCCGGGATCAGGGACTACTTCCAGGCTGGCAGCAGTAGCCTGATCGGCACTACCAGCCTGCAGACGGTACGCAATGTCTGTGGTAAGCTGTTTGGGGTAGAAATGGTAATCTCAGTTTCGCAGACTGATCAGGAAGCGATGTTTACCGCCATACTCAGGACAACAAAGAGCTGACGGAGATGGCTTAAAATGATCACACTCCAGAACAACAGACTTTTCCAACAACTGACCAGAATCTTGAATGAGGTCTCACAGGGGAACACGACCAATGTTGAAACCATCTTTGAGCTGACCAAAGAGGGTGTATATCCTCCGGAAATCGTAAACCTTGCAGAGTCTTTCGGCATGCTGATCGTCAATATCGACGCCAAACAGCAACGACTTGAGCGGCTGCTTACAGATCTGCAGGACAAAAACAGAGCGCTGGAACAGGTTTCCTCCAGCTTATTGAATGCAAACATCGGCATGCTGGAGGTGCTGGGAAGCGCCATTGCAAAACGGGACAGCGACACCTGCGCCCATAATTACCGGGTCTGCATCTACTCGATCCATCTGGGAAAAGCATTGGGGCTGCCTGACGACAGTCTTCGCAGCCTGATAAAAGGGGCGTTTCTGCACGACATCGGCAAGATAGCGATCAGCGACACCATCCTACTGAAACCAGGCGGACTTGACGACGATGAATATGAGATCATCAAGACCCATGTGCTGCATGGCAGTGAGATCATCAGGGCCTACAGCTGGTTGTCAGATGCCCATGATGTGGTGCTGCATCACCATGAGCGCTATAACGGAGAGGGCTACCCGGACAGGCTCAAGGCAGACCAGATCCCGCTTAATGCCCGGATATTTGCCGTAACCGATGTCTTTGACGCACTCACCTCAAAGCGCCCCTACAAGGAACCCTATCCCGTTGACTCCAGTTTGAGAGCGATGAGAGCCGAGGTTGGCAGCCACTTTGATCCGGAAATTTTTGACCTGTTTGTACAGAATGCCCGGAC
>NZ_JAOTRZ010000184.1 GCF_030247655.1 Trichlorobacter sp.
GATCAGTACTACAAATTCGTCGCCACCCAATCGGGCTACCGTGTCAGATGAACGGACACAATCAAGCAGGCGGTCGCCCACCAGCTTCAAAAGTGCATCACCAACAGCGTGGCCCAGGGAGTCGTTAATCGCCTTGAAACGGTCCAGGTCGAGAAACAGGATTGCCACGCCCTGATTGTCCCGCTCTGCGCGATTGATCGCCAGTTGCAGGCGATCATGCAGCAGGGTCCGGTTGGGCAGGCCGGTGACCGAGTCATGGTAAGCCAGCTTTTCAATGGTGGTTTCAGCCTCTTTGCGATCAGTGATGTCCCGCCCCATGCCAACGATTGCTTCTGCCTGACCTGTCGGGCTCTGGATGCAACGCAGGGCCCAGCCGATCCATCGTTTTCCCTCCACCGTATGGGAAAGATATTCCCGGTAGTAACTGCTTTCGACGCAGATCATCCGCTCAAAGCTCTCTTCGCTGTTGATCTGCTCCGGTGGCAGAATGACCGGCATCAGCTGTTTGCCCAACAATTGCTCCTCTGTCTGGCCAAAAAGCCTGCAAAACGAAGGGCTGACAAAGCGCAGATCGCCTTCCATATCTACCTTGATAACAAGATCCGCCTGATTTTCCACCAACATCCGGTAGCGCTCTTCGCTCTCCTTCAGTTTGTTTTCTGCCTGCTTGCGGCTGCTGATATCAACAAAGCTTTCCAGCAGGTGCTCACGGCCATCCAACACCACCCGGCTGACGGTCTTGATTACGGATAGCCTGCTGCCATCGGCCCGGATCAGGTCTCGCTCTTCATTGTCCAGTGTTTGGTGCAGGTCGGTGAAGGGACACTGTCCTTCTTCATTGGGGCAGATAAAGCGGTGGCAGGATACTCCGATCATCTCCTCCCGGGTTCTACCCAGGCTGGAGGCGGCAACTTCATTGACATCAACGATCCGGTGATTTTCCGGGTCAATTACCAGGATGCCGGTATGGACTGAGTCAACAATGGTCTTGAGGCGGGCTTCTGCCTCTTTTAAGGCCCGTTCTGACTGCAGGCGTTCCAGTTCCGAAGCTGCCCGGACTGCAAAGATTTGCAGCATGGATGCAGCCAGGTGGCTTTCGCGGATTGGACGACGACTGAAGACCGCCATTGGTCCCATGGTTGTATTGTGTGAGCTGATCAGAGGGATGCCGATGTAGCTTTCAACGCCCATTTCAAGGGCCAAGTGATCAAGAGGAAACAGTTCTGGTACCCCATGGTGATAAATACACAACCCATTGGCCAGTACTTTTTCGCAGGGGGTGTCAGCCAGTGGAAACTTGAAGTTGGCATGTATAGATCCATCCACTGCCACCGCCACCGTCTGAATGGTGGTTCGCTCGGTATCCACAAACTCGCCGATGAAGGCAAAATCAGCATCCAGTGCCTTTGCAAGATGGAGCACCAGAAACTGGAAAAATCGTTCCCCGGTTGCCTCGGAGACCCCTTCCACCAGCTGGCGCAGGCCATCTTCTATCAGGTGCAGTTTGGAAAGGTCGTTGATGGTGACCAGCAGTAGATCGTCAGTGCTGGTTTTCAGGGGTTTAATGCTGATCAGAATAAAGGAGTGACTGTTAGTGGTGTTGATCAGGCTCTTTTCGGCTTGATGGCAATCAGTACCTTGGCAACGGTAGATCTCAAGCTCATCCATGACCCAGCAGGGGGCAAGGGTAAACTCTGCCTGGGGAGTGATCCCTTCCAGTGTCTCCAGCAAGGTTATTGCCGGAGCGTTGGCATGCAGGATGATGCCGTTCTGTCTGAGGAGCAGGATTGGTGTCGGGAGCGCTTCAACTACCTGTATATAGCTGCCTGAAGCCTGCGTCATAGATGCCTCCTGATGCTGAAGACATACTAAACGCTGGAGGGTGGGCTGTCAATCGGATGCTCGTTAGTTCAGGGTGTCAATGCAGCCGGTATGGCGATGTTGTTCTGGTTGGAAGCAAGCAGGCTGGTCAGATCAGAGGCAGGCAGGGGGCGACTGAAAAGAAAACCCTGGGATGTTGTACAGCCCCAGTTATTGAGCATTGTGCACTGATCACGATATTCAACCCCTTCGGCCACTGCCTCCAGATGCAGCCGATGGGCCATGGCGATGATCGCTTCAACAATGGCACCGTCTTCAGGACTGCGGGTCAGGTCGTTAATAAAGGAACGATCTATTTTAAGGCGATCAATGGGAAAATGTTTCAGGTGGCTGAGTGATGAGTAGCCGGTGCCAAAGTCATCAATAGCAAGGCTGATACCGCGACGTTTCAGTGCCTTGAGCAGGGCAGCGGCTTCGTCGGGGTTGTCCATCAGGGTGGTTTCTGTCAGCTCAAGCTCTAAGCCTTTGGGGTCGCAGCCGGTCTCCTGGAGTATGGCATCAATCATCGGCATCAGCCCCCGCTGCTGAAACTGGCGCGGCGAGATATTAACCGCCATCCGTAGCTGGCGATGACCTGCCCGCTGCCAGACCTTTGCCTGGTGACAGGCTGTTCGCAACACCCATTCTCCCAGCGGGATAATCAACCCGGTATCTTCGGCAATGCTTATGAAAAGCCCGGGCAGTAACAGGCCATGTTGGGGATGATTCCAGCGTACCAGTGCTTCAACACCGGTGATTATGCCGGTGGTGTTATCAATCTGGGGTTGGTAATCCAGAAACAGTTCCTTGTGTTCGATGGCCCGGCGCAGTGCCTGCTCAAGCTGCATCCGTTGCACCATTTTTTCGTTATGATCCGGTGAAAAGAACTTGAAGGTGCCGCGGCCACACTCCTTTGCCTGATACATGGCAATATCGGCATGTTTGAGCAGGGTATCCACATCGGTGCCGTCTGCGGGAAAGACGGCAACCCCGATGCTGACACCGCTATACAGTTCATGTCCGCCCAGCTGGAGCGGATGGCTCATGGCGTTGATAATTTTGGATGCCACGGAGCCGGCCTGGCTGCATTTGATAAGGCTGTTCAGGATAATTACAAACTCATCACCGCCAATCCTGGCAACGGTGTCAGTGGCGCGGACGCAGCTGTTCAGACGGCGGCTTACCTCTTGCAACAGCAGGTCGCCAATCTGGTGTCCAAAGGCATCGTTTACATGTTTAAAACGATCAAGATCGAGGAAAAGCACGGCCAGTGACGAGCCATTGCGGCTGGATAACGAGATGGTCTGGGATAGCCGGTCATGGAGCAGGCTGCGGTTGGGTAAGCCGGTCAGGGTGTCGTAATGGGCCAGCTGAAGTATCTCTTTTTCTGCTTTTTTACGGTCGGTTATGTCTCTTCCAATACCGACAATGGCTTCTATGCTGCCTTTTCCATCCACCACCCCTTTCATGGCCCAGCCGATCCAGCGTGGTCCATCCAGGGTCTGAGAATTTATCTCGTAGTAACAGGACTTGGGATAGCAATCCAGTCGTTTCATCGCCTCTTTCATCATCCCCTGGCCGCTGTTGTTGATGATCGGACAGAGTTCCCGCCCAACCAACTGCTCTTCATCAATGCCGAACATCATGCAAAATGAAGGGCTGGCAAACTGCAGTCTGCCATCAATATCAACTCTGACCACCAGGTCGCTTTGGTGTTCAACCAGCATGCGGTAGCGTTCTTCGCTCTGGCGCAGGGCTTGCTCGGTCCGCTTGTGGCGGCTTATATCGTGCAGCGTGATCAAAATGCCGCTCTGGTATTTGTCCTGATCCAGGCGGGTCAGGGTGAATTGAATGTGGCGCTGGCAGCTCTCCAGAGGCAGGCAATGCTCAAAGGTGTGTTCATTTTTTTGATGCTTCAGGAATATATCTATTTCAGCGGCAAGCCAGTCCGGTGGGGTGCAGCTTACGCCGTCTGAGAGCGGGATGCAGGTGGGGAGGATCTTGTAGGCGGCCTTGTTGGCAAAGGCGAAATGCCCATGTGTGTCCAGTATAATTACAGGAGCCGGTATGGCAGAAAATACCTGTTTATAGGGTGTGGTGGTGTTGAACATGGCTGATCCCTTTTACAGGTTAAACAGTTGGTAAACGTAGCCGGGATTGGGATATTTAAAAATTATAGTATTTAAATACTGCAATCAAGTCAACTGTTGACCGGTAACTTTGTGTTGATTTTTGTTGGCTTGCCCTCATTGTGTATAGCGTGTATCTTTTGCGTGTTAATAAAGCACTCAGGAGGGGGATGATGCCCCAAGACGCATTTTTACAGTCGTTACAATTGAAGATTGACAGTTACGGAAAGGAGAATCAGACCGAACTGCTTTATGTTCTGGCCGAAGGCGTCCGGTTGATTTCCGGTGTAGACCTGATCAGGATCTACCTGGAAGATTTGATTTCCGGTGCGTTGACCTGTGCTTTTGCCAGCGGCCCAAACGGTGCTGAGCTGCGTGAAGTGGCTTTTCCGATCATTACGCAGGATGCTGTCGTTTCCCGGGTGTTCATCAGTCAGTATCCGGCAGGTTTTCGAACCGGTGATCACACTGCAGGGGCACTTGATAATGCGGTTGCCGGTCGATTCGGTCTTGCGGTCAGCAGTTGTCTGCCGTTGGTCAGTCGTGGTCGCTCCATCGGTGTGCTCTGTATTGACAGTGTCGATGACGATCTGGTGCTGCCTGGCAAGGTCAAGTCACGTCTCGCGGATTTTGTCCAGCAGGTGACTGAGCGTCTGGATGAGGCCCGTAGTTATCACCAGCAGGTTCAGTTGGCCCGTCGGCTTGAAGAGTCGAAAAAAAGGGAGGCGGCTGGGCAGATGGTTCGTTCTGCCGTTCGTCTGGTAGAAAAAGTTGCTTTGGCGTCTGTGTTGACGCCGGTGGTCTCCCGTGATGGCTTGGCAGCGTTGGAGGTGCTGGCCAGTTACGCGGAAGAACCGGCCCTGCAGATGCAGTATGACCGTCTGGGGGCGATCCTGCTGGAGCCGGGTGCCTCGCTGATTTCCCGCTACGTGGATGAGCAGGCTATCATCAGCGATGATCGTCTGTTAAAGCCGCTCTTTATTAATGATCTGGCTCGTCATGATCTGCAGAAGCGCGAGTTGACCGAAGAAATGTCATTGTGCAGCCTGTACGTTGTGCCCCGTTTTGAACCCCGCAGCCGACGGGTAATCTGTCTGCTTAACTATTTCTGTCGTGAAGAATATCGTTTTTCCGAGTTTGAGATGGGGCTTCTGCAGAGCCATGCCGAGATGGTTGCAAGTGTCGTCAGCGGGGTTGGTGGCGAGCATCTGGAGATCCGGGTGCTGTCCGAGATTACGGATCTGCTGAATGAGGGGGATGCAGCCCTGCAGCCGTTTCTGACCAAGGTGCTGGCCAAGGCAACTGAGCTGATCGGGGCAGATACCGGAAGCATTGCCCTGGTTGAAGAACGGGATGGTCGGCGCTGGCTGGTGGTGGAAGATGAGCAGGGAGCGCTTGTCGGGGCAAAAAACAAGGAGTGGCTTAAACGCTATATCCCCCCCTTTCCGGTGGGGGGAGTTGAATTGGCTCCGGAAGAGCGCAGTCTGACCGGTTATGTGGCCTGGAGTCAGCAGCCGAAGCTAATCGGAAGCGTTGAAGAGGAGCGTGCAGCAGATGGTTTTCATCGCTCTATGAGTGATCTGCTGAAGAGCGAGATTGCGGTGCCGGTGGTCTGCGATGGTGAGGTGATAGCAGTCATCTGTTTGAACTCATTGCGTTACAGCTATTTTACCGAGGAGCATCGTCGCATCCTGCAGATCATCGGATCGCTCACGGCCCGCCACCTTTCTGACCTGCAGCGGATTGAGGGGTTGCAGGGGGAGGTGCAGCGCCTGACCACCGATGTGGGGTACAAAGATCCCCATGTTTCATCCTATCGGCTCGGAAATATCATCGGGGTTAGTTCCACATCACGGGCGGTGATCGATTTTATCAATACCGTTTCGCTGCCGCTCTTCAACAGGATTACCTTCTGGAGCAAAAACGTCATGCAGGAGGCCACCATCGGCCTGCCGTCTATTTTGATTACCGGGCCAACCGGCTCTGGTAAGGAGTTCTTTTTTAACAACCTCTATAACACCCTTAACTCACTGTACCGACAGCAGCTGAACTCCCAGGGGGAACTGCCGGTTAAAAAAACCAATATTGCCGCCTATAGCGGTGAACTGACCTATTCAGAGCTGTTCGGGCATAAAAA
>NZ_JAOTRZ010000185.1 GCF_030247655.1 Trichlorobacter sp.
GCCAACTCCTGCTGTAACAGCCCCAGCTGTAGAATCAACTGAACCAGCAGCAACAGAATCAATAGCGCCGCTCACAGCCAATGACATTGAATCTGCAATTCTTGATCTGGCTAATCAATCCGTTGGTAAACTCGGTCGGACACTTGCTGAAAAGGAACTGATGAACCTTGGCAGCGTTGAGTCTCTGAAGGATCCTGATAAACTTCAGGAATTTCTTGCTGCCCTAGAAAAAGGATCCAAGTTACTGGCAAGCTCGAATAAAATTAAAGAGATGAAAGAAGCGATTTCTGCCCAGGCAGCACAACTTTAATTTAATTCCGCCCAGCGCAGATTTAGAGGAGGCGTTATGGATTTAACAGGTTTTTTCCAAGCTTTAACATCAATTTTACCTTTTTTGCCCAAGATTTACAATGCGGTCGTCATTGACTACACCAGCCTGCTACTGGTTTTTTTCTGGTTTGTGGCTGCGGCAATCAGCTTTTATTTCAGCCTTAACAACTCCCGGATCTGGACCAGTATTTCAATTGGCTTCTTCCTGCTCTTCTGGAGCCAGTCCTACCAGCTGAACCCCTGGCATGAAACCTTTACCATCATGATTGCTGTGCACTACATGATTGGTACGGTTGCCATTCTGGTTATCAGCCACGGTATACAGGAATATTTCGTGTTCACCAGAACACTTGAAATTACGGGGTCAAAAAAGACCATTTATATTGGTACTGCCTTAATCCTGGCAATTACCATTCTGGTGATCAGCCTGAATCCCAAGCCATCTCTTTATGTACTGCGTAACTACCGGATGATGAACAACACGGTCTGGTTCTACCTCTGCATCATCAATATTTATACTATCTACAAAATTTACAAAGAGATGAAGGACTCACCGATTGCCAATGGTATCCTCTCTTTCGGCCTTGTCTTTATCTTTGCTCTGATTTGGAAAGGTGCTGGCCTCTATTTAATGGTATATCAATGGGATAAGCCATGGCTTGACATCATTGAGTTTGACGGTATCTCCACCGATATAGCCCTGCACCAAGGCAAAGTGGAAATTGCCAAGTCGCTCTTTAAGACCTTCAACTTCCTGACCAGCTTCTCAGTTGCCGGCACCTTTGCCTACCTGTTCAAACTGCTGCGCTAAACAAGCAAGAGGATCAAATAGAACGAAACGAGGGGAGACCATTTCTGGTCTCCCCTCGTTTCGTTTACCGCTTATATAGGTATTTGATGCTGCCTACCCGAACAGCTTTTTTCGACGTATGGCAAGATATCGTTTAATATCACAGGCGGTGTCAAAGGCCAGCACCTTACGGGCCATAGCCTGACACAAACGCAACGAGTGAGAACGGATAGCCTGCTTGACCAGCGGAATACTTGGCGCAGAAAGACTGAACTCTCGTATCCCCATCCCCACCAAAAGCAATGCATATAATGGATCAGCAGCCATCTCACCACACAGAGAGACTTTTTTACCGGTCTGCCGCCCTACATCAGCCACCCGCTTGATCGCATGCAGCACAGCCGGATGATAGGGCTCATAATACTGCTTCACTTTGGCGTTATTGCGGTCTGCAGCAAGCATATATTGAATCAGATCATTGGTTCCAATACTTAGGTAATCCACCTCGGCAGCCAAACGGTCAATAATCTGAACTGCTGCCGGCACCTCTACCATAATTCCTAAAGGCAAACCGCTACACACATCATGGCCTTGCTGACACAACTCTTCGACTACTGAGTCCAGAATAGCCCTGATCCGACGCACTTCATCAAGGCAGCTGATCAGGGGAAACATGATGGTTGCCTGACCAACCGGAGCAGCTAAAAGGATGCCCGCCAACTGTTCACGAAAAATCTCCTCTTCATCCAGAGATACCCGAATTGAACGCCAGCCAAGAAATGGATTGTCTTCATGGGGATAACTGAAATACGGTAGCCCCTTATCACCGCCGATATCCAGAGTTCGAATATTAACCGGCTGATTTGGAAAGCCCTCCAGTATTTTTCCATAGAGTGCGGCCTGCTCTTGACGATTGGGAAAGGTCGTACGAGCCATATAGGGAAACTCAGTCCGATACAACCCCACACCTTCAGCACCGTTGGCAATAGCAGTCCTGACATCGGATAAAAGTCCGATATTGGCCCGCAACAAAATCCGAGTACCATCGCTGGTTACTGCCGGTAGATCACGTAACGGCTCCAACTCTTTTAAACGTGTCGTGTACTCTTTTTCAAGCCGTAGGTACTCATCCCGGACCTGCTTCTCCGGGTTCAGATAGATCTGACCAGACGTACCATCCACAATCACCTGATCTTTAACGTTGGCTGCATGCAAAAGCCCCTTTACCCCAACCACCGCTGGAATGCCCAGGGATTTTGCCATAATGGCAGCATGGGAATAGATATTGCCCTTTTCCGTTGCAATTCCCAGTATCTTGTCATGATCCAGCATGGCCATATCAGAGGGGAAGATATCCTCTGCAACAATCACACGCTTTTCTTTCAGCTTTACCCCGTTATGCTCATTTCCTTCCAACACATCAATGATCCGGCGACCGATATCTTCCATATCTGCGGAACGTTCCCGAAGATAGGGGTCCTCCATGGCTGAAAAGACTTCAATATATACCCCTGCACCACCTCATGCACCGCCCGTGTAGCGCCAGCTCCCTGTTCAATCAGATCGTTGACCTTATTGAGAAAACCACGATCCTCAAGGATCATCAGATGGGTATGAAAAATAGAGGCATCATCCTCGGACAGCAGCTCACTGACCCGTTTTTCCATATAGATGGTCTGGATGGTGACTTTTTCAAGAGCAATCCTGAATTTGTGCAGCTCATCCGCAACAACACCAACCCTGGCGACCTTGATTACCTTGTCACTGAAACGATCCAGTATATAGACCTTGCCATGGCTAAAACCTGGCGAAACAGCAGTTCCCCCCAGTGAGCAGGATTTGGATTTTGTTTCAAGTTGTTCGCGCCCTCCATCACCAGGACGATGGGTCTTAAGACGAGCCAACTCCTGTTCATAATAGGCGCGCTCCTGTTCTTTGGTCTGGATGGAATCAAGCAGTTTGGCATTCAGAACAATGCTACTGATCTGGAACGTAATGGTTCTCAGAACACTGATTTCATCCTGCGTAAAGCTGCGGGCAGCAACAGTTTGTACAACAATAACCCCAATCGGTGTCTTGCGTTCAAAAAGAGGTAGACCAAGAAACGATAGATAGCGTTCTTCTTTGGAATGCTTAAAATATTTATAGCGAGGATGAGCCGGGGCATTATCGGTGGTAACCATGTCTCTGGTCTGTACTACCAGGCCGGAAAGGCCTTCCGATGTCTTCATCGAAACAGTGCCGACCGCAGTTTTTGAAAGTCCCTTGGTGGCCTTCAGCACCAACGTTTCACCATCCTCCTCCAATAGATAGATCGAGCAGACCTCACTCCCCATCCGTTTGGCAACAATGGTTACAATATTATCAAGCGTCTCCTGCAAATCGTGAGAATGCAGAATAATGCTGCTGATGTCCTCCAGTGTGCGGAGTCCAAGGGATTGTTGGGGCTGTTCACGCTGCATGGCATACCCTTCTGATAAAATATCGTTTACAGTATAAGGCAAAGTTCTTTCTTTGCAATAGGTCTGCTTAATTTTTACTAAAAACCAGCCACGATGTAGTATATGGTGAGTACGATTTAAACAGGAGGTGCATATGTCCACAGATAGACTACATGAAGAACTTACCAAAGCAATTGACTTGCTAGATGGGGGAGACCCTGCTGCGGCACTTGTGGTTTTAGATAGATACCTTAAGCAGTCAAACGATGATGCAGACGCTTATTTCTATCGTGGAGATGCGTTGGCTGAGCTGGGACGTCTTGACGAGGCAATCAGTGCCTACCGCAACGGGCTCGCCTACACTCCAACCAATCCTGATGCCCTGACAACTCTGGGAGACCTGTTATTTGAGGCAGGCCAGCATCAGGAAGCACTTGGACAGTACCGGGCAGTCCTGCTTGCAGACCCTGACGATGCTGATGCGCTGGTCAGCATTGGCCTTGTCCATAATGCCCTTGATCAGACCGACGAAGCCATGTCTGCCTTTAAGTCAGCCATTGAAAAAGAGCCTGAAAATATCTTTGCCTGGAATGCTCTGGGGGATCTGTATTACGGCAGTGGTGATCATACTGCCGCCATTGATGCGTATCGTAAGGGGATTGAGCTGGATCCGATGGACCCTGCTGCCTACCACAACCTGGGAGAACTCTACTACGACCTTGAGGAGTACACTCCAGCAGAAGAAAACTGCAAAACAGCTGTTAAGCTTGCGCCAGACTTCAGCATGGCCTACCTGACCCTTGGCGGCATCTGTATGGATCAGGAGCGAATGAAGGATGCCCTCAAATATTACCGGCTCTACCTGAAATATGAGACATCTCCCCTGGCAGCAGATATGCTGGCTGAAGTCAAAGCGGTGGTGGAGGGATTACAGGAAGAATTGAAAGAGTGAAAAGCAACGAGTGAAGAGTGAGAAAAAGACTCTCACCCTTCACTCGTTGTCGGCTACTTCCTTACAAAGTCTGATTTTGCAAAGGAATACTCAAACTGCATGTGGTCAGTGTAGCTGCCATCCAGAATAGCAACCACATCCTCGGTAAAGACCAACTCTTCATCAGTGGGAATAACGTACACCTTGACCGGAGAATCATCAGTGGTGATCAGCGACTCCCTCTTACGGGTCATGGCTCCGGCATTGCGCTCCCGGTCCAGATAAATACCGATATGCTCAAGCCCCTCAATCGCTTTTTCACGGATTGCCGCCCCCATCTCACCAACACCGGCAGTAAAGATCACTGCATCTAGCTTACCAATGGCCGCCATATAGGCACCGATATACTTCTTCAGGCGATAGGCCTCAATATCCAGAGCCAGTTGACAACGATGATCACCTTTAGCAGCGTGCTCAATCACATCACGGCGGTCAGTGTAGCGACCGGTAATACCGAGAATACCACTCTTCTTGTTCAGAACGCTGTCAATTTCCTTGGCAGAAAGGTTCTCCTTCTGCATCATAAAAGCCGGAATGGCTGGGTCAATGTCGCCACTACGGGTCCCCATCACGGCTCCCTCAAGTGGAGTAAGCCCCATGCTGGTATCAACCGAAATACCATTCTTGATAGCACAGTGGGAGACACCATTACCGATATGCATGGTAATGATGTTGCATTGATCAGCAGGCTTGCCAAGCAGCACAGCGGTACGCTTGGAGACATACAGGTGCGAAGTGCCGTGGAAACCGTAGCGACGAACACCGTGGTTTTCATACCAATCATAGGGTACCGGATAGAGAAAGGCCTGCTCCGGCATGGTCTGATGGAAAGCGGTATCAAATATCGCCACATGAGGAATAGTTGGCATCAGTAAACGGGCAGCCTCAATACCCTCAATATTCGGTGGATTATGGAGTGGTGCCAGATGCTGCACATCCTTAACCGCATTCAGCACATCATCATCAATTTGCACCGAGCAGGTAAACTTTTCACCACCATGCACAACCCGGTGACCAACAGCAGAGATCTCGGCTACACTCTGCAGTACGCCCTGTTCACGATCAGTTACCACACGGATAACCAGGTCAATGGCAGCCTTGTGATCAGGACAGTCCTGCTCAAGCTTGAAATTTTCCCTGCCCGGGACCTCATGTACAATATACGAATCACCAATAATGACCCGTTCAACCATCCCCTTGGCAACAACCACCTTTTTTTCCCAGTCAAACAACTGGTATTTGACAGATGAACTACCGCAGTTTAACGCCATAATAATCATACAATTTCCTCCCAAATACACAGAGATCAAGACATTATTTTAAGTAAAAAAACATTAGTCAGATTAAACCATTTACACAATAATAAAACTGTTTTTGATATACATGCTGCCCCATAAAAATTCAACCAATTTATGAAACGGTTCTATGAAATCACGTATACAGTTTTGCTGGACATTTTATCGGTGCTGTGGTGACGCGGTAACGACTGTGT
>NZ_JAOTRZ010000186.1 GCF_030247655.1 Trichlorobacter sp.
GGTGTACACCGGCGACACTGGTCCTACTGATATGATCTGGCACTATGCTTCAGGTGCTGATGTCCTGATTGTTGAGGTGTCCTTTCCCAACAATCAGGAACCATTGGCACTTTTAACCCAGCATCTTTGCTGCTCATTACTTGAAAAAGAACTGGCAAAGATTCAAGAACTGCCTAAAAGGATTCTTATTACCCATCCCAAACCCCAGTATTATGAACAAATCAAGAATGAAATAGCTCAAATGGGGATCAGGCAGGTTGAATTACTACGTGATGGCACCGTGTATGACGTCTGAAATGAGCATCCCTTTTCCAGACCGTGTAGGGGCCTTTATGCTCCGTCGGGGCCAATTTTTCATCGCCATAACCAAACTGATTCTGCAGACCGTTGTATCTCTGGTCAGTACGCCTTCCCTGACCAACCCTGCTATTCGCACGGTTTTACTGAAACAGCTCTATTTTACCGGGCTTGAGGCTGCAAAGATCATTGTGCTGGTGGCTGTTATTCTCGGAACGGTTATTGTAAGCCAGGTGATTGGTCTGGTTGGTGGCGGAAATGGGTCGTTAACCGGTAAAGTTCTGGTGTGGGTTGTGTTTCTTGAATTAGGCCCGCTTTTAACGGCCATGATTGTTATAGCCCGTAGTGGAACTGCCATTGCAACTGAGTTGGGAGCCATGAAAATTAACGGTGAAATTGCCGCGTTGGAGCGGCTAGGAATTTCACCTGAACGGTACCTGCTGCTGCCTCGTGTTATTGGCGTTGCAGCAGCGGTAATATTACTTACTATCTACTTTGTTTTAACCTCATTTGTTGGTGGCTTTCTGATTGTGTCGTTTGGGCATCATATTCCCTATGATCAGTTTATCCAGGGGATCGTTGCCTCACTTGGGCTGCGTGAAGTACTTGTATTAATGGCAAAAGGAATGGCCTTTGGTCTGATTATACCGCTTATCTGTTGCAATGCCGGAATGACGGTTGGCACCAGTGCGACAGAGATTCCCCAGGCTGCGACCAGGGCTGTCATTACCAGCCTTTTTTCAGTCTTTGTTCTTGATGGTTTGATCACCTACCTTGCCTCATTACTGGCTATCGCCTGATTCCCCTTGAAATCAGGCATATCCTGTACTATCTATACCTACATCTAGCACACTACCTGTTCAGGAGGACTGCCTTATGGGCAAAGAGCCCGGAAGCACTAAATTTCAGACCGACTTTCGTCGCCATTTGCGTGAGCAGAATATCAGCGGTAACCTGGTACATCTTTTGTGTGAGATTGCCGAGGCCAGCAAATATGTGATCAACGCCGTTCGCACCGGTGATCTTGGTGTTGCTGGTACCTCCAACCTGTATGGTGAAGAACAGCTTGCTTTGGATGTCCTGTCTGACCGAATTCTGCGCAAGCGTCTGATGTACTCTGGTGTTGTTTGTAATATTGCTTCTGAAGAGATGGATGAAATTTTTCAGGTAACCAGTAATCCTTTAGGGATGTTCTCAGTTGCCTATGATCCACTGGATGGTTCTTCGCTGGTGGATGTGAACCTCGCAGTGGGAACCATTGTTGGTATTTATCAGGGGGATAACCTGCTGCAACCGGGTCGTAATATGGTTGGAGCCATGTACATCCTGTACGGTCCACGGGTATCCATGGTTTATTCTGTCGGTAAAGGGGTCTATGAATTTACCATGAACCACCTGATGGAGTTTACCCTGACCCGCGAAAAGGTCCAGATGAAACCTTCGGGGGACATCTACTCACCAGGGGGGCTGCGTAAGAACTATACCCCGGAAAATGAAGCCTATATTCGCTATCTGGAAAATAAAGGCTCAAAACTGCGCTATTCAGGCGGTTTTGTGCCGGACATCAACCAGATTTTGATGAAGGGTAAAGGCATCTTCATGTATCCGGCCCTTACCGATTCCCCCAATGGAAAACTGCGACTACTGTTTGAACTGAATCCTATGGCATACCTGATTGAACAGGCAGGTGGTGCAGCCACCAACGGCTGTATGCCTATTCTGGATATGACTCCGGAAGGTCTGGATCAACGGGCACCAATCTATATCGGCTGCAAGGAAGATGTTGCAAAGGCCACAGAATTTTTGAACGGAGTTTGTGCGTGAGTAGCGTGGAAGAACTTTTGGAAAACCAAACAGAGGTCAAAGAACTCCCCCGTCGTCTCTGTAGTGAAATACAACTCTTTGATCTCTGTGAGCTTGAAAAATGCCATTTTAAGGATGACCGTTTTTGCACTGACCCTGAGATGCTGGCCCGTTTTGAGGCAGCTGCAGAACCAGAAGATCGCCCTGTATGGCATCTGGGCAACGATGATGATCAAGATGAAGACGACCTGTTCAACTCCGAAGAGTTTGAGGACGATGATGATGAATCCGATAACTTTGGTGGTGAAGATAGTTCAGAGCGGGATAGTGAGTGGTAATAATATTAGCGTGTGCTGTCGTAGATGGATTAAGCTTCTTGCGTATCAATAGCGCGCAAGAAGCTTTTCCTTTTTATGTGTATGGGCTTTCTTTATGTCAATTTATTACATTGATCATACCGGTTCACTGTTGATTCCTGCAGAGGAGCTGCTACGGCTTGGTCTTCGGTCGGGCGACTGTGTGGGTATTGAAGCCAATGATACAGGCTTGATTCTGCGTAAACTGGTTACAGCAGCCGTGTCTGCAGTTTCAGTACAACAGTCAATTGCGCGCAAAAACCTGACCACCGGTATCCAGTTTATTAAAGGAGTTGGCCCCAAGTTGGCTGAGCTGCTTGCCAAGCGCGGTATTCATACCGTTGAAGATGCCCTGTTTTGTCTGCCTCACCGTTATGAAGATCGACGTCAACTTACCCCAATCAGACAGTTGAAACCCGGGCTGGCACAGGTTTTTAAAGGCACGGTTGTCTCTGCGGAAAGCTCTACAACCAAAGGAGGCCGCACGGTCTTTGAGGCGGTGGTGCAGGATGAGAGCGCCAGTATTGTGTTGAAGTGGTTTCATGCCAATGGGGTCTGGATGAAGCGGACCTGGCAGATTGGCCGACAGGGTGTTTTTACCGGTGAAGTGACCAGTTTTGGATGGAAGCCTGAGGTACACCATCCTGATGTTGAGTGGTTAGAAAAGGGTGCAGATGTTAATGCTGTGATGGCTGCTGATCCGGTTAATTTCGGTCGGATCGTGCCGGTCTATCCCTTAACTGAAGGGCTGCATCAAAAGGGGATGCGGCGGGTGATGCGCCAGGTGGTGGATACCTTTCTTCCCAATCTTGAAAATATCCTGCCTCAACCTCTGTTGGCTATCTATCAGTATCTTCCACTACGGGAGGCGCTTGGTCAGGTGCATCTGCCACCACCAGAAGCGCATCTGGTTGATCTCAATGAAGGCCGTACCGTTGCTCACCGTTCTCTTGCCTTTGATGAGTTCTTCTTCTGGGAACTTGGGCTAGCCTTGAAAAAAAGGGGCGTTGCCTTGGAAGAAGGGATCTCGTTTCAGGTCACCCATCGCTATACCAAAGAGCTGGTCAAGCTGTTGCCGTTTCAGTTGACTGGAGCCCAGCGTCGTGTGTTGTCAGAGATCAAGGCTGATATGATGGCTGCACATCCGATGCATCGTCTGGTGCAGGGTGATGTGGGTAGCGGCAAGACATTGGTGGCGTTGATGGCTGCCCTTGTGGCGGTTGAAAATGAGTATCAGGTAGCAATCATGGCCCCTACCGAAATCCTGGCGGAACAGCATTGGCACAATATTCACCACTGGTGTGAACAGTTGGGTATCAGTGTTGTCTTACTTACCTCCGGCATGCGGGGTAAGGCCAAGAAAGAGGCGATGCTGCAGGTGGCTGATGGCCGGGCAGCCATTGTGATCGGCACCCATGCTGTGATTCAGGACAAGGTTGAGTTCAGTCGTCTGGGGTTAGGAATCGTGGATGAGCAGCACCGTTTTGGTGTGCTGCAGCGTGGCATCCTCAAGAAAAAGGGGGCTAACCCTGATATTCTGGTGATGACCGCCACGCCGATTCCCCGTACCCTGGCCATGACCCTATTTGGTGATCTTTCTCTGTCAGTGATTGATGAACTACCACCGGGAAGAACTCCTATCAATACAAAGATATACGTTGAGTCACGTCGTAAACAGGTTTACGAGATGATCCATCGTGAGGTTGAACAGGGGCGGCAGGCATACGTTATTTATCCTCTGGTTGAAGAGTCTGAAAAGTCTGATCTGAAGGCCGCAACCCAGATGGCTGAACATTTGCAAACAGATATCTTTCCAGGGCTCAGGCTGGGGCTGTTGCATGGCCGGATGAAGCCGGAGGAGAAGGAAGCTATGATGGCCTCCTTCAAAAACAGGCAGGTTGACATTCTGGTGGCCACCACAGTAATTGAGGTGGGAATTGATGTGCCTAATGCAACTCTGATGGTGATTGAACATGCCGAGCGTTTTGGCCTTTCCCAGTTACACCAGTTACGGGGCAGGGTAGGGCGTGGCAGCCATCAATCACACTGTATACTGTTAACAGCGGGCAAGCTGTCTGAAGATGGCGAGAAACGCCTCAGGGTGATGGAGTCCACCACCGATGGTTTCAGAATTGCCGAGGCAGATCTTGAAATCCGTGGCCCTGGCGATTTTCTGGGTACACGTCAATCCGGCATGCCTGATTTCAGGGTGGCAAGTATCCTTCGGGATGGTGTTATATTGGAACAGGCTCGTACAGCGGCTATGGAACTGCTGGAGCATGATCCCGGATTAACCATGCCGGATGGACAAAGGATAAAAGAAGAGCTGTTGCGCCGTTGGGGAACCCGTCTGGAGTTGGCCGGTATTGCATGAGTTGCAAAGGAGGGACCGTATGATAACCAAGGTGCTGCAAAGAACGTTCATACTTTGTCTGTTGATTGCCGGTATTGCTACTTCAGCACAGGCTGGCCCTGGTGAGCCATTGGAATGGTTCCACTGGGCTGTCGGCAGCTACCAAAGCGATATTCACAGCGCTGGTGAGTTGCTGAAAGGAACTACTGTTTTTGAGATTAATCAACAAGGTGACCTGGCAGGAAGTTACACCTTTGAAGAAAAAGACAGCCTTGTGGAAGGGATTCTGTTCCCCTGTACTTCCAAGTCAGCACCTCCACGTATCAGCTGTGTCTGGTCTGATAAATATGGTACCGGCAAATTGAATATTCAGTTTGAGGAAGGTTTTAAATCGTTCTACGGTTCCTGGCAGGCCGATGGTCAACCGGAAACGTTCGACTGGAATGGACGACGCTAGACCAGGAGTGTTGAATATGCTGCGTACTCTATCGGACGTTAATACGGTTTCCCATGCCATCCAGCTTTCAGTGGCACCGGTTTTTTTGTTGACCGGTATTGGTGCGATTCTCTCGGTGTTGACCAACCGGCTGGGACGTGTGATTGACCGTGCCCGTCTGCTTGAGTCACGTTTTGAAATTGCCACGCTTGATGAACACAAAGAGTTAATTCGTAGTGATCTTTATACGTTGGCCAAAAGGGCCAAGTTGATCGGCAGATCCATTAACCTCTGTACAACAACCGCCTTCCTGGTCTGTATGGTGATTGCCTTGATGTTTATTGGTGCTTTTCTTGGCATTGACCCTTCCATTCCAGTGGCGATCCTGTTTATCTGTGCCATGTTTTCTATGGTGCTTGGATTAGTCTGGTTTTTACGGGAAATCTATATCGCCACAGCAAATTTAAGAATTGGCCCAGGTTCTCAGGCCCCACCAACCTGATTAAAAGTACTAAAAAAGGGTCAGACCGTGTGGTCTGACCCTGTAAACATTTAACAACCGGCTGTTTTTCTGAAAAGCTTGGAAATATTGTCTTTGGTATCGTATTTTACCCGTACTTCGTCGCCGGTAGTGATCCGTTTGTCGTTAAGTTTATCTACGGTCAGTTGATCCGTTACGATAACGGAAATATCCTTGCCACTGGTATTGTCTTTGATCACCACCGTTGCCTTGGCAGCCTCGGCCTGGATTTTGACCACCGGACCGACTACCTTTACTT
>NZ_JAOTRZ010000187.1 GCF_030247655.1 Trichlorobacter sp.
ACACCTCTGTTATTGTTTGTCTCGTAAACCAATAATATCAGATGGCTATCTTTGAAGCTCGACTTTTATGTAGCAAAATTAACTACATTCAACTTCTCGCATACACTTTTGCAAGAGGCTCACCAGATTAAGATTTTTTCAAGTGTATAACGAAAAGGATACAATCCCAGACAGGGGGCATAAAAAATTCCCCCCCATCCCCCCTATCTCAGAAAACATTCAGGCCGTCTTTAGCAATGGGATAACTTTTGCCCCCACCTTGAGGCTGTCAAGATAATCAGCCCAGTGCTGCATCATCTTACGCCGATCATCAAGAAACGACGTGCGATTATAAGCCCTGCCGTTAGCATCCCGTACAGCGTGGGCAAGCTGATGCTCAATAATGTCGGGCCGGAAGCCTAAGACTTCATCCAAGATAGTGCGGGCGGTGGCGCGGAACCCGTGGCCGGTCATTTCCCCACCGGTGTACCCTAGTCGCCGCAGGGCTGCTGTAATGGCATTTTCACTCATCGGACGTAACGGGGACCTGTGCGAGGGGAATACATATTTACTGTGACAGGTCAAGGGGTGAAGCTCTCGAAGGATCTGGACGGCTTGAGGGGATAGGGGAACAAGGTGAATCTGCCCCTTGCGGTCGAGCTTGGTTTGGGCCTTAAGCTTCATCCGTTCTATGGGGATGTTCCATTCAGCAGCGTCAAGGTTAAGCTCTGTCCACTCCATGCCCCGCAGTTCGCCAGGGCGACAAAACAGGAGAGGGGCAAGCTGTAGAGCACACTTGACGACAAAAGAGCCGCTAAAGCTATCCATTGCCCGCAGGAGGGCGGCAACGTCTTTCGGGTCTGTCAGTGCGCCGAAGTGTTTTGCACTGGCTGGGGGTAGTGCGCCTTTTAGGTCCGCCGTACAGTCACGATCTGCCCGCCGTCCGTGGGCTATGGCATACCGTAGCACTTGACTGATAATAGTTTTTACGCGGTGGGCTGTTTCCAGTACCCCCCGTGATTCAATCCGCTTCAGTACCTTCAGCACGTCCGGTGCCTTAATTTCTTCAATCGGCATTGCCCCGATGAAGGGGAATATTTCTTTTTCCATCCGGCTAAGCAGCTTAGTTTCATGGCCGGGTGTCCATTGGTGCTGATAGGCGCTGTACCATTCCCGTGCTATTACCTCGAAGCTGTCGGCTGCCCGATCTCCACCGGCCTGCTTTTGGGCCTTCTTCACATCTGAAGGATCAACGCCGTTTGCCAGCAGCCTCTTGGCATCTTCCCGGCGGTCTCGTGCTTCAGCCAGGGAAATTTGATGGTATACCCCCAACGCCAGCAGCTTCTGTCTACCACCAAAACGGTATTGGAAGCGCCACAATTTGCCGCCGGTGGTAGTTACCAGCAGGAACAGGCCGCCACCGTCTGACAGCTTGTAGTCTTTTTCTTTGGGTTTGGCTTTGCTTATCTGGGTATCAGAGAGGGGCGCAATCCGTTTGGGCATGGGCTTTCACCTCGTTTTTGGTGGTATCCATTTTGCCTTGGTGGTATATGGCCTGTAAATATACCACCAAAAAACATGGATACCAGCATACCGATATGGATTGCGTTGGACAAGAACAAAAAGAAAAGCCCTGATTTCTCAGGGCTTTATGAACTGCGCCGGACTGTACCGGATTATGTGTTGGTGGCTGCTCAGGGACTCGAACCCCGGACCTCACACGTATGAAGCGTATGCTCTAGCCAGCTGAGCTAAGCAGCCATTTGAAAACGCCTCTTCGGTAAACCAAAGAGGCGGTTGGTAATTTGGTTGCGGGGACAGGATTTGAACCTGTGACCTTCGGGTTATGAGCCCGACGAGCTACCAGACTGCTCCACCCCGCGACGTGAGGAATTGAACTTATAGCAGGAACGGCAAGGTGAAGTCAATATAAAACTTACTTATTCCTGATCAGGCAGTACTTTTGCTCCGCCACCTACTCGACCGGCAATCTCTGAAGCAGCCTCTTTATCGAGATGGCGTCCGATACGGACGCGGTACCAAGTGCCTTTACCGTTAAGATTTGTTTCTGAAATAGAGGCACTGTAGCCCTTTGCGGCAAGCTTAGCCTTTGTGCTTTCAGCCTCTTTTGTGTTGGCAAAGGCTGCAACTTGCACCAGGAAACCGGAATTTGCAGCTTTAGTGTCTGACGACTTGGTTGCTGCTGCAGTTGTTTGAGGCGGTTGAGGAGCAGGCGAAGCTGCTGCCGGTTTTGGCTTCTCATTTAGGCCGCTGCCAAGCACGGTCTGCTTCTGGCCCTTGGGCAGACTTTCAAAGAAAGAGAGCGGTACCTGCCCGGTGGGTGCTGCCTGTTGAGCAGGTTGTCCTGTTGTTGCCGTTGGCGGTGTTGCGCTGGCCTGAGCTGGTTGTTGTGAAGGTTGATCTGCAGTCTTTTTCCCGTCTTTAACGGCGGACTCAAGGCTTTGTTGTTCCATGGCAGCTCTGAAGGCCTTTTTCGCTGCCTTCTGTGAAAAAAACCAGCCAGTACCAAAGCCGGTAAAAAAAATGAAGCTGGCCAGAATACCAAACAGTAACAGGTTGCTGGAGGATGAGCTGTCGGCCTTGCGTGGACTGCTGCTCATGCTTGAGCTGCTGGAACCAGAGGATTGGCGTGGCTCGCTATAGTCGATCCGCATGGATGTCCCCCTACATTTTTTCAGGTGCTGAAACGCCCAGCAGGGACAATGCATTCTGAATCACCTGTCTGGTGCGGGCCAACAGGTACAGGCGTGCAATGCTCAGTGTGGTGTCTTCAGTAACCACCTTGGTCTTGTTGTAATAGCTATGGAACTGTCCTGCCAGTTCTGTCAGGTAGTAGGCGATTTTGTGTGGTTCAAACTCCTGGGCGGCGTCGTCAACGGTTTCCGGCAGGCTTTCAAGCCATTTGATCAGGCGCAGTTCCTCAGAGGTTTCAAGCAGAGAAAGTATATCTGAAGCTGGTGTCTGATCAGGCAGAATAATACCCTTTTCAGCTGCGTTCTCAAATATGCTGCAGATGCGGGCATGGGCATACTGGATGTAGTAGACCGGATTATCCAATGACTGTTGTTTGGCAAGATCAATGTCGAAGACCAGTTGGGAGTCAGGCTTGCGCATGACAAAGAAGAAGCGTGTCGCATCACGCCCCACCTCATCAATCAGATCTCGCAAAGTAACATAGCTGCCTGCCCGCTTGGATATCTTGACCTCTTCACCACCCCGCATGACTGTAACCATCTGATGCAGGACGTATTCCGGCCAGCCTTTGGGGATACCGATATCCAAAGCCTGCAGCCCAGCCCTGACCCTGGTGATGGTGCTGTGGTGGTCAGCCCCCTGCTCGTTGACAACCCGCAGAAAGCCACGCTGCCATTTGTCCAGATGGTAGGCTACATCAGGCACAAAGTAGGTGTAGCCGCCATCGGTTTTTCGCATGACCCTGTCTTTGTCGTCGCCAAAGTCGGTGGTGCGCAGCCAGAGCGCTCCTTCCTGCTCGTAGGTGTGTCCATTGGCAATCATTTTTTGTACTGCAGCTTCAACCTTGCCATCAGCGTAGAGGCTTGATTCAAGAAAGTAGCGATCAAAGCAGACATCAAAGGCCTGCAGGTCTTGATCCTGCTCCCGCCGCAGGGCTGCAACTGCAAAACGTCTGATGGCATCCAGATCATCGGGATCTCCGCTGGCAGTAACCTGCTGATCGCCCGCAGAGACAGTTTCTTGAGCCAGATAGGCAGTGGCAACTTCTTTGATGTAGTCGCCCTGATAGCCATCGGCAGGCCAGCGCGGGTCATCGGTTTCGATCCCGAGGCAGCGGGCCTGGACAGACAGGGCCAGATTGCTGATCTGGGCACCGGCATCGTTGTAGTAAAATTCACGGGTTACCTGCCAGCCGGTTGCAGATAGCAGGCGGCAGAGTACATCGCCGATGGCGGCACCACGACCGTGGCCGATATGGAGCGGACCGGTGGGGTTGGCACTGACAAACTCAACCTGTGCCTTATGACCGGCACCGCTGTCTGTGTTGCCGTAGCCCGTGCCAGCCAGTTCAATTAGTGGCAGGCACTGTTGCCAGGCTGACGGTGCAATAAAAAAGTTGATGAACCCAGGCCCGGCTATTTCTGCACGGCGAATCAACCCGTCTGCATCCTGTAGGTGTAACAGTACCGTTTCAGCTACCTGGCGGGGTGATTTGCGTTCCGGTTTTGCCAGCTGCATGGCGATGTTGCAGGCAAAATCACCGTGGGCCTCCTGGGCAGGGGTGCCGATAACAACAGCAGGGAAGTTTTCAGAACAGAGGGTGCCTGCAGTGCGAGCCGTTACAAGGGCTTGAGATACCAGTTCAGCAAGTTTCTGACGGATCATTGTTGAGGAGCTTCCTTGGATGAATCGTTGGTCGTAGATGGGGCTGCATCATCCTGGTCTTTTATGGTGATATCCCGTGAGAAATCAGGACAACGGGCGCCGCCATCCGAGACGGAAAAACGTTTTGCACAGGTTGCACGCCAGGCGCAGATAACACAATTTTGTCGCTGCATAGGTTTGGGCCTCACTTGCTCCCGGAAGGTGGAAACTGATAGATAACTTCATTGGGGCGAACCAGCCCCAGCTCTTTGCGGGCAATCCGCTCCAGTTGATGTCGGTCGCTATGCAGCGCCTCTATTGACAGGCGTAGCTTCTGGTTTTCTACGCGCAGATCAGCTACGGTACGTTCAATGCGCTGCTTTTCCTGTCTCATCTCATAAATCCGTAACAGACCGCGCTCGCCAAATACCGTAAAAAACAGGATAAAGGTGAGGCAGGCTGCCGGGATCAGCCAGGTGCGGCGTGTAATACGGATTCCGGTCATATCAGCCCCTGTTACAACGTGCGGCAAAATAGTCAGCTGTAGTTTTCAGTCCTGTTTCCAGATCTACAACCGGTTGCCAGCCAAGTTTCTGCTGCGCCAGGGTGATATCCGGTCTGCGTTGTTTCGGATCATCCTGTGGCAGCGGTTTGTTAATAATCTTTGATTTAGAGCCGGTTATTGTAATGATTTTTTCAGCAAATTCAAGGATGCTGTTTTCAACCGGGTTGCCCAGGTTGACCGGACCGATAAAATCCTGCTCGTTTTCCATCATCTTGATCATGCCGTCAATCAGGTCACTGACATAACAGAAAGAACGGGTCTGCTTGCCTTCGCCAAAGACGGTGATCTCTTCGTTTCTCAGAGCCTGCAGCATGAAGTTAGATACCACCCGGCCGTCATTTTCTGCCATTCGGGGACCGTAGGTGTTGAAAATCCTGATGATGCGGATATCAACCTTGTTTTGGCGATGGTAGTCCATCATCAGGGTTTCGGCTACCCGCTTACCTTCATCATAGCAGCTGCGGATACCGATCGGGTTGACATTGCCCCAGTAGTCTTCCTTCTGGGGGTGTATCTGGGGGTCGCCGTAGACCTCTGACGTTGATGCCTGCAGGATGCGGGCCTTGACCCGTTTGGCCATACCCAACATGTTGATCATCCCCATCACACTGGTCTTGACGGTCTTGACCGGATTGTACTGGTAGTGAACCGGTGAGGCAGGGCAGGCCAGATTGTAGATCCGGTCCACCTCAAGCAGGATCGGCTCCACGATGTCGTGGCGAATCAGCTCAAAGCGGTGATTATCCATCAGCTGGATGATGTTGTCTTTACTGCCGGTGAACAGGTTGTCCAGGCAGATGACGTCGTTACCTTCATTTAACAGCCGTTCACAGAGGTGACTACCCAAAAAGCCTGCGCCGCCGGTGACCAGAATACGCATCAGTTACCTCCTTCCTGAATGCCGTTGCCAGCCCGTCCCAGTGGGATGTAACGGATGCCGTTTTCTTTCATCCGGTTTGGTTTGTAAAGATTTCTGCCGTCCACAATCAACGGCTGTTTCAGAGCTGCTTTGATCCGCTCAAAGTCGGGGTTACGGTATTCATGCCAGTCGGTGATGACGGTCAGGGCATCAGCGTTGTCCAGTATCTCGTACTGGTTGGTACTGTATTCGAT
>NZ_JAOTRZ010000188.1 GCF_030247655.1 Trichlorobacter sp.
ACCTTGATCAGGGCACCGGTCTTGTGGGTATGGATGTACTGCACCGTGGGCAGATCCATGTCCGGCTTGCCCTCGCTCTCCATATCCACCACCTGACCACCCACCATGCCATAGGTACCGGCACAGGTGGCAATTTCATGGATTACAGCCAGACGTGCGGCTGGATCAAGCCCGGCAGCAAAACGGGGATCACTCATCAACTTGAACGCCTCGGTCAGCAGTCCATCTCCAGCCAGGATGGCAATCGCCTCACCAAACACCTTGTGGTTGGTGGGACGGCCCCGCCGGAAATCATCATCGTCCATGGCAGGCAGATCATCATGGATCAGCGAATAGGTATGGATCATCTCCATGGCGCAGGCAGCAGGCATGGCCTTATCTATTTGGCCGCCTATCGCCTCGCAGGCAGCCAGCATCAGCACCGGGCGTACCCGCTTGCCACCGGCAAAGATGGAGTAGCGCATTGCTTTATGAATACTATGGGGACGTTCTTCTTCCTTGGGAAGATACTGTTCCAGCGCGGCATCAACCAGCGCGATCTTTTCTTTCAGATATACTTTCAGGTCCACAATGCTATCCCTTCATTCATCATCATCAGTAGTAAACGGCTCTTTACGGAATGATCCATCGCGCTGCTTGATCAAAACCTCAACCTTGCGCTCTGCTTCATCCAGCTTTTTGGCACAAAAACCAGCATGCCTGACCCCTTCTTCAAAGGCCTTGATGGAGTCATCCAGTGAAAGAGAGCCCCCTTCCAGCTTGCGGACCACCTCTTCCAGTTTTTTTAGCGATGTCTCGAATTTTTCAGCTGCCATACCTGCCCCCATAAATGTGAAACGGCATTATACTTTGATTACGGATGAATCGTCAACCTCAAGCCACCAGAACAATCTTTCCATGCAAGCCAAACTCTGTAATAATCACGAGATTCTAAGCCTGATAAACACCCGAGGTACCTGTGAACGTACTTTTTATCCACCCCTACGGCAGCAACTTCATCGCCGGTGTGCCAGACATCACCACCATCTTCAACGTCATGCCGCCGTTGGGGCTTCTCTCAATCATGGCCTGGCTGGAAAAACACGGGATACCATCCGAGATTATTGACTGCTATGGTACGCCAATGACTCAGCCAGATCTGGTGGCTGAGGTACTACGCCGCAAACCGGATGTTGTGGCCTTTTCCTGCACCACCTCCTCATTTCTAGAAGGTAACCGGATAGCGGAAGCGATCAAGGCTGCTGACAGCCAGATCATTACCGTCTTTGGTGGTGCCCATGCCTGCACCATGGGGGCGCCGCTACTTGACCGTTTTTCAGCCATTGATTGTCTGGTGCTGGGCGAAGGCGAACAAACCATGCTGGAACTGGTCCAGAACAGATTCCAGAACCTGGCCACCATCCCTGGCGTGGCATATCGAGATGGCAACGGACAGGCCACCCAATCAGACCAGCGGGAGTTGATTGCCAATCTGGATGACCTGCCGTTCCCTGCCTACCACCTGCTACCCGGCTTTCCTCAAAAATACAAGCTGCCGCTGTTCAGTTCGCCAACATCGCCCAACTCCAGCATTATCTCCAGCCGGGGCTGCCCCTACCAGTGCTCCTACTGCGACCGTTCTGTCTTTTCCCGTGGTTTCCGGTTCAACTCACCGGAATACATCCTCGAGCATGTGGCCATGCTTAACCGTGATTACGGTATCAAGCATGTTTTTTTCTATGATGACCTGTTTACCTTTGATCGCAAACGGGTGGCCCACTTTTGCGAACTGAAAGATAAAATGGGGTTAAAGGTCACCTACAACTGCATTGCCCGGCTGGAGCATGTTGATCAGGAACTGCTGAACCTGCTGAAAGGTTCCGGCTGCTGGCAGGTCAACTTTGGCATTGAATCCGGTGATCCTGAAATTTTAAAGCAGCACCGCAAGTTCTACGGCCTGGATGAAGTGGGACGCAAGCTGAAGATGGTGAAAGATGCCGGGATGCGGGTCAAAGGACTCTTTATGGTGGGACTGCCGGGCGAAGATGAGGCGGCCATTCGCCGCACCATTGACTATGCCCTGTCCCTGCCACTGGATGAGATCAATGTCACCAAGTTCACCCCGTTCCCTGGTGCGCCGGTCTTCAAGACCCTGGAGCAGTTTGGCGAATTTAACGAAGACTGGTCGCTGATGAACTGCATGAATTTTGTCTTCATCCCCAACGGCATGACCAAACCGCAACTTGAGAATCTCTATGACGAGTTCATCCGCCGCTTCTACCGCCGCAGCCGGATACATTGGGGCTACACCAAGATGATCTGGCAATCACCCCACAGCGTACTGGATTTCCTAAAAAACCTGCCAGCCATCCTGAAGTTTGAAAGGAAGCAAAAATGGTAAAAACAGTTCTTACAATTATGATTACAGCTCTTATCACCAGCTCTGCACTGGCCGATGATCATGTAAAAACCACAGCCGATGCACGCTATGAACTGACCATGCTGACCGGCTACGGCATTACCCACCGCGGCTTTGGTGAAACCCGCAGCCAGGTACAGACCTGGGATGCCATCGCCCGTCTGGGTTGGTATCTGTCTGGAGATGTTGGCAAGGGAAGCTGGTATCAGGGCAGACATCAACTGTTGGTTGAGCTGCCCTACCATCTGGCGGTGGATCATGGGGGCAGATCAATGGTGGGGGGGTATCTGTTGGGGAGCTGGAAATTTACCAGTCTGAACCACGTTAAACCGTATATCTTTGCCGGTGGTGGTCCGGTCTATGTTGATCTTGGACTTCCCAGCATGGGGGCAAAGCTCAACTTCAGCTATCAGGGCGGCACCGGTATGCAGATACCACTGGGACAGGCTACCATGCTGAACCTGGAGTACCGCTATCACCATATCTCCAATGCCGGAACTGCAACTCCAAACGAACCGCTTAATTCCAGCAAGATTCTGGTGGGGGTAAGCTGGTTGTATTAACTTCAAGACTCGTTTCACGCGGAAACGAGGAGTTAGCGGATCTTCACAGATTTAAAATATCTTGTTTTTAAATCAGCGGAAATCCGTCAAAATCAGATTTGATCCTGCGTGCTCACGCCTTTGGCTTTTCCTGTTTTACTTTTTAACGGCGTCGCGGATCTCCTCCCCTGCCTTTTTCGCCCCTTGTTTAATCTCCGTACCAGCCTGTTTAAACCCGGCCTTGGTTTCTTTACCCACCTGTTTAATAGCCTCTTTGGTTTCCTTGGCGGCCTTTTTCGTATCTTCTTTAATGGTTTTGCTAGCTTGTTTAAACGCCTCCTTGGTTTCACGGCCAGCCTGTTTTACCTCTTCAACAACCTGAGTAGCCTGAACCGGAACTGCCAGACAGACAAGCAGCACAACATGACAGAGCACTGAAAAACGCAGCATAATCTACCTCCTGATTGCAACACGTCGTACTATTGCAGGCACCAGCAGCAGTGCCGCCAGCGCGGTAAAGAAGATGCCGAAGTTAGCAGCCCAGCCGATGGAGGACATGGCGCCGTAATCGGTGAAGGCCAGTGAGCCGAAACCAGCAATGGTGGTTAATGCGGAGAGCAGAATCGAGCGCCCGGACTGTACAAAGGCGCTTTCCTGTTGTTCCGGGGGAACATCTGCACAACGATGTCGAACATGCATACCATAATCGCACCCCATTCCGATGATCGTCACCAGCACCAGGATATTCATGAAATTGAACTTCATCCCCACCAGCGACATCGTGCCCAGCATGGCAACCGTACCAAACAGCACCGGACCTAATGCAATACCGACAGCGGAAGGACTTCTAAACTGCACCAGTAAAAGCACCAGCACCAATACGCTGCCAAACCCGATCCCAAAGGCTGCGCTATTCTGTACTGCCGTAAGCAGTTCCTGGCTTACCAAATCCGTACCGGTCATACGCGCCCCGGGCGCAATCCTGGCGACCTCAGTCACAAGATCAACCGGATTTAACTGACCCGGCTTAAAGTAGAGGTACACCAGGGCATGCCAGCCACTTTGATCATGCAGCAGATGACGCTCCACCACACCACGCAAAGGTGAGTTGGCCAGTTGGTCGATCACCACGCTTTCATCTAGCACACGATTCAAGCTTCCCTGCCGCAACTGTTGCAGGTAAGGGGCAAAGGCAGCAACCGTGAATCCGTGGACTGACAGACGCTGCTCAAGAGAGGAGGCAACCGCCTCACCGGAAGGAAGCAAGGCAGCAACTGACTCCTGATCAGCACGACGGTTCATGGTCTGCCCCAGACTTGACCAGGCCTCAAGCTTGCCCTGCCGCGTCAGGTCGGCAGCCAGGGTTTCCACTGTCTGTATCCGCCGCAGCACCTCGGCACGGGCAGGGCCATCAATTGCCACCAGCAGACTCTTGGGAGCCAGATTCAGGTGTTTTTCCACCAGCGTAAGCGCTTTAAATGCCTCAGAATGCTGGGGTTGCAGGTTCTTCAGTTCAACATCAAAGGACGCGTGACGACCAGCCCACCCAAACAGTAGAAATAACAGTACTGCACCGGCCAACAGTGGCGTTGCGTAGTTGCCGGTAAACCGCCAGAGACGTCCCAATCCCAACAGCGGCAGCGGATGATACACCTTGTCGGAGCTATCAATACGGCGCAACAGCAGCGGCATCAACAAGAGGTTGGCATACAGGGTAAAGATCACCCCCAACCCGACCAGCATGCCTAATTCAGAAAGAGCCCGCACCTCTGTCCAGCCCAACAACAAAAACGGCAGGGCCGTACTGGCAGCAGCAATCAGCAATCCGCGACCGGTATCGGTCACTGCACGGGTAATGGCCTGATCAGTGTCCGCACCTTGCGTCCGTTCCCAATGGAAACGATCATAGAGATGAATGGAATAATCAGCCCCCAGACCGATCAACAGGGCGGTGAAGGCAAAGGAGATAATATGAATGCTGTTCCAAAACAGGCCGACGCTTCCCAGAGAAAACAACACCCCAACCGAGACAAACAATGGAATCATCAAGGTGGGCCAAAGGGTACGGTACATCAGAAAAAACAGACCGGTAACCACCACCAGCGAAGAGCCGATACAGGCCAGGATATTGAACTTCATGGCAGCCTCGTCCATCACAGCGCTGATATGGGCACCGGCGCAGGAGACCTGCACCGTCATACCGGCTCTGGCCTGATTGATGCCTGCCACCAGCTTACGGGCAAAGGCCATCTCCTGCACAGGCCGGGAAGGCTCTGCAATCATGATCAGCACCTGCCTGTCGCGAGACATAAAATAAGGGGAGTCTGGATCCATGGCCAGGGCCTGGCTGCCGGCCTTGAGACGGGGCAGGATCAGCTCCCGCACCCCCAGCGGGTCTGCCTGTGCAAGGGCCACTCCACTGGCTCCAACACTACCGGCTAGTTGCACAGCCAACTGCTCCAGGGCATGGTCAACAGCCTGCGGGGTAAAACGCTCTGCCAAAACCGGTCCGTCATGAGGAGCAACAAAGGCTGCCGGATGGGCCGCGCTGAACGCCACCAGATCCGCAAAACGCTGGGCTTCAGACTCTTCATAAATCCGGTAGACCACCCGTTTGAAGGCTGGCACACCATCCACCTGCAGGCTGCGCAACCGTTCTGCCAGCCGGGATGCCTCGGCAGGCAGGGCTGCAGGCTCTCCCTCCAGCAGAAAGTAAGCCTCGTTTACCCCACCGGACCATTCCAGCGAATCAAGCAGCAGACGCATGGCAGGACGATCCGCAGGAAACAGGCGGAAGATATCGGTCTCAAAATGGATCCGAAACAAGGAGGTGACAGATACCAGCAGCAACAGCAGTAAGGAGGCGATAACCAGACGGGGTGATCTGCAGGTCACCTGATTGATCCAGCCAAGGTGGCGGACCGTCAGGCGACTGACCAGATCAAGCAAACCATTGAAACCGGGAATATTCATGGATCAGCGGGCCTTCAGCTGGGACAGGGGAAACAGTCGCAGACCTTGTAACGGTACGTTAAACATCGGTTCTTCAAGTTT